>JBARPG010000124.1:0-13286 GCA_049642885.1 Acidimicrobiia bacterium
CGTTGATCTCCGGATGCGCTTGCAATGCTGCGGAGACCTTTGACTTCAGTCCACCGTTGATCACCTCGTCTTGAGGTCCCGACACCGAGGCGACGACTTTGCAGCCCTTGCACGGTGCAAGCTGACGGTTGAATCCTTCATTGATGTACTTCATAACGAGGTAGTCATCGATCGTCATATTGAGCACGTTTGCTTTGCCATTCGTCTTCGCGATGGCGTAGTCACCTTTCACCCCACCGAAAGCCTTCGCGATGTCGGAATATTTTTCCCACGTCAGTCCGTAGTTCACGTAGCGGCTGAACAGCGATTCGCCACCCGGGACGTCATCGTCGTCGCAGTCATAGGCGTAGAAGTAAACGACCTCGATGCCGGCGTCCTTCGCCTCTTTCAACTGTGACTGGACCTTGACGCAATCGATTCCGATCATGACAATTCCGTCGACGCCTGCAGCGATAGCGGAACGGATCTTCTCGCCCTGCTTATCCGTCGCAAGGCCACCGTCTTGGAGAGAAACATCCCAGCCAATCTCCTTCGCTGCAGCAACCGCAGCATCCGCGGGGTACTTACAGCTTTCGATGCTGTCGGAACAATCGATCACCCAAACGGTTTTCCCGGCTGCAGCCTTCGGTCCTGTGGTTGGCATCGGTCGTGTCGTGCCGGCATACGCGACTTCGATCGCTTTCTTCGAGTTCTCGATCGGGTCGCCACTCGCCGCCGAACTGCTGGAACCTTGATCGCCGCTCGCAGATGAGGTCTTGGTGGTGTCGCTCGTGGCCTTGGTCTTGGCGGTTTCACAACTCGCCAGCACGACTATGAGCATTGCTGCGCCTGCAATAGCGCGCCGGAACGAACGAATGGTCATTACGTCTACCCCCTCAAGGACGTGTGTCCGAAGGGCGGTATCGTACGTCTTCCTCGCGCGTTGTGCACGGTCTATCGGAATTGTCCAGCGCGCCGCCGCCGCCGTTCCTCCTCATCGAGGCGCCAGCCCGATTCCCGCGCTCCGCTCGCGTGTTTCATCATCGATGCGCCGACCACGAGGCCTACGCCAATCGCCGCGATGGCGAAGGCGGGTACGATCAGATCCCTCCCGAGCGCATGCATGATCGCGGCGAACGCTGCTGTACCTGCGTTGTCCGCACGTTTTTGCGCGACCCACGGCACAATGACGAACGGCGCGAGAGGTATGAGCGAATTCCACGCGAGGCCCCAACCAATTTTGCGGACCGCCGTATTTGGTTTTCGGTCGATGGCGACACCGATCAATAAAAGCGCTGCGCCAAGGCCACCCGCGATTGGGGCGGCGAGGTCAAGTGCGGCTTTCACCGCCGACAGGTTGGGCAGGTCGACCTGATCGAAGGGAAGGGTAATTCGTGAAACGTCAGCGTTCGTAATGCCGAGCTTCGTCGCTGCATCTTTCACTCCGGCCGAAATCTCCTGTTGGGTTGATGCAGACAACACGTCTGGCGCATCTGAAGAGAAGATGCGGTCATGCAATTCCGCGATTGCTGATCGAAAGGCGTCTCGAAAACCCGATGCCTGCGGTAGCGCGGCGGCGAGGCGCTTGGTCTCTTCGGGGCCGAGCCCGATTGCAGGGCGCGTTTGGTCCTCGATGGCATTCGAAATCCACTGCTGGACGTCAGGGCTGTTGAGGGCTGCCGTTGATGCGTCGGCGACACGATCTCGGTCGAGGATCGTGTGTTGCACGATCACGGACTGCAGCGCGATTCCAATCGCGAGTAGTCCGAGCCGAATGAGAATACGAGCGCCTGGCATCGGATGAGTCTGGTCGATCACCGGCGAAGGAAATGACATTTCAGCTTCTGTAGCGTGCTCGCATGGAAATTGATCTCCTGAGTCGTGATCTCTACCAGTCAGAGCCGGAGAGCGCCTATCGGTGGCTGCATGAAAACGCGCCGATGTACTGGAGCGAAGCGGCTGGGGTCTGGGGTGTTGCATCTCACGAACTCGTGCTTGAAGCGGAGCGGCTTCCCGAACTCCTGTCGAATGAAGCGCGCGGATCCCGACCGTTCACTCCGAAGAACTCTTCGATGATCGACCGCGATGATCCCCGGCATCGCTTGCAGCGCAGATTCGTGCAACCGGTGTTTGCGCCGAAAGTGATTCGTGCTCGTGAGCGCCACATTCGCGAGATCAGCCGGGAGCTCGTGCGCGCAGCGCTCGAACGGGAAACATTTGATCTCGTCGATGACCTCGCGGCTCCGTTGCCCACGATGATGATTGCCGAAATGCTCGGCATGAATCCCGAAGCCCGGGCGCAATTGCAGCACTGGATGGACACCCTCGTTGGTGCTGCTGATGGTGAGCAGTACGTCAACGATGAGGTGATCTCCACGCACATGGAGTTTGTTGTTGCGACGTTGGACCTCATGCAACAACGACGCGGATGCCCGGGCAACGACATGATCTCGATCCTCGTCAACGAGCAGATCGATGGCGAGTATCTCGACGATGACTCGCTCTGTTCGGAGGCGCTCCTCCTCCTCGTCGGTGGCGGCGAGACCACTCGGAACGTGATCGCGGGCGGCCTCCACGCGTTGCTACGTCATCCTGTGCAGCTCGAATACCTGCTCTCGAATATCGACGACAGCGACGTGATGACCCGCGCGATTGAAGAATGCCTGCGATGGGTCTCGCCCGTACTGAACATGAACCGCACCGCCACCCGCGATTTTGAGTTCGCCGGAGAGGAAGTCAGTGAGGGCGATCAGGTGCTCCTGATGTACGCGGCAGCGAACCGCGACCCAGCCGTATTTGACGCACCGTACGCGTTTGACATTTCTCGATCACCGAATCCGCATCTCGCATTCGGGTCGGGCGTGCATTTCTGCCTCGGAGCCAACCTTGCTCGGCTTGAGGTTCGCGTGATGTTCGAAGAGATCCTGCCGCATTTGGGTGCGCTGCAACTCGCGACTGACGGTGACCCTCAGTACAGCTGGTCAACCTTCATTCGAGGAATCACGTCGTTGCCGGTGACCGTGCGCTAGTGCGTTGAGGCGTGGTCCACGTGCGCTTGTTGCGCAGCGACGACCGCGGATTCTGCTTGTTCTCGCCCTTGCCAACCGCGAGTTTCGGTGGTCTTGCCGGGCTCGAGCGTCTTGTAGACGTCAAAGAAGTTCCCGATTTCGGCGAGAAGGAATCGATCGAGATCTGAGAGATCGCGTGTCGATTCCCACCGCACGTCCGTCGCAGGAACACACAGGACTTTTGCGTCGGGGCCCATTTCGTCCTGCATCCAGAACACAGCAACAGGTCGCACACGGATATGGCATCCAGGAAAGGTGGGGGAGTCAAGTAAGACCATCGCGTCGAGCGGATCGCCGTCTTCCGCCAAGGTGTCCGGAAAGAAGCCGTAGTCGGCTGGATACTGCGTTGCAGTGAAAAGCGTGCGGTCGAGATGGATCGCACCAGTCTCATGATCCATTTCGTACTTGTTCCGAGACCCCTTCGGGATTTCGACAACAACGGTGTACTCCATGATGCTCCGATCGGCCATAGAACCTCTACGCATACGCGCAGAATAGCGATCGTTCGCTACGTTCCTAGATGTGACTGAACGAACCCTTTCTGAAATCGAAGTTGAACTGACCGCTCCCGGTGGATTCTTTGAACTCGAACGTGCTGAGGTGCTTGGTGCCACGGTCGAGGTTTTCAAGCATCTCGCTCCGACTCTGAGGGTGCATTTGGAGAACAGTCTCGGTTTCGGAGACGCGGAATACGTGGTTGTCAATGACGGCGAAACCGAACGTCGGTTCACATTCGAGGATCACCACGCACGCGTGACGGCACTCGCGAACCGATTGCGTGATGAGTTCGCCATTGGTGTCGGTGATCGTGTCGGCATCGTGGGCGCGAATTCCGCGGAATGGATCGCAACGTTTTGGGCGACCGTCAGCATCGGTGCGATTGCTGTCGCGTTCAACGGGTGGTGGAGCGGTTCTGAAATCGAATGGGCAGTTGGGGACGCTGAGCCGAAGGTGTTGTTCGGAGACCGGAAGCGTCTCGCACGTATCGAGAACAAACTTCCGTGCCGCGTCGTTGAATTCGAAACGGAGTTTGAAGAACTCTGGCGACCAGTGCCGGGACTGGCCCTGCCCCCAGTTGATATGGGGCCCGACGATCCGGCACTGATTCTGTATACGAGTGGTACGAGTGGTCGACCGAAAGGCGCAGTCCATTCGCATCGGAACATCAATACCGCGGTGATGCTCGGCTTCTTTCACGGGTTACGGATGATGACATTCGCTCCGCCGAGCGGCCAGCATGCTGGGCTGCCCAATGTGCAATTAGCGACCTCTCCGCTCTTTCACGTTTCGGGCCTGCACATGGGAGCGGTGACCTTTCTCGTCGGGGGCACGAAGTCGGTATGGCTCACGGGGCGCTTCGACCCAGAACTTGTGATGCAAACGATCGAGCGTGAGCGGTGCACCGGTTGGTCGTTTACTCCGACGATGTTGTCGCGTGTGGTGCACCATCCCGAGGTGAAGCGTTACGACCTCTCGACGCTGCGGACTGGCGGGGGTGGTGGTGCCCCGTTCGCTCCGGAGCTGCTTGAGGCCACACGGTTGGTGATTCCCGGAATCGCGGGAACCCTCGGAGTCGGGTATGGGATGACCGAATGTTCCGCGCTTGCAACGCTGAACCCTGGCCCCGAACTTCCTGACTATCCGCGAGCGGTCGGACGGCCGCTTCCCGGCGTGGAAATCCGTGTCGTCGACGATGCCGGACACGTTGTCGCTGAAGGCACCGAAGGCGAAATCGAGCTGCGTGGCCCGGGCATCATGCTCGAGTACTGGCGAAACCCAGAGGCGACGGGAACCAGCATTCGGGAGGACCGTTGGCTGCGGACGGGTGATATCGGTACGTATTCCGAAGGACGGCTCAGTCTCTCGACACGCCGCACCGACCTCATTCTGCGCGGGGGAGAGAACGTGTATCCGACCGAGATCGAACATCGCCTCGAAGCGCACCCGCAGGTGAGCGAGGCCGCCGTCATCGGGGTGCCTGATGACGATTTGGGGCAGCGTGTCAAAGCGATCGTTGTCGGTGAAGTCAACCTTTCGGTTGCGGAGCTCAGCGACTGGTGTGCCGGTGGGCTCGCGTCTTTCAAGGTGCCAGCCGAGTGGGAATTTCGCAGTGACCCGCTGCCGCGCAACGCTGCTGGGAAGGTCCGACGCGCTGCCTTGATCGATGATGACGGCTCCTTCATGGACGAGGACGCACAATGAACGAACGGCTTGCGGATGCACTTCAGCCGAAACACTGCGCACTCGTACTGCAAGAGGTTCAAGAGGGGGTCGTAGGTCGCGACGCTGTGTTCCCCGACCTCGCAGCCGTCGCAGCGGAGATCGCTTTGATCGAACATTGCGCGGCACTCGCTCACGCGGCGCGTGCGGTGGGCATCCCAGTATTTCATTGCACCGCCGAGACGCGTGCGGATCTTCTCGGAGCGAATACGAACGCCAGATTGTTCGGGGCCGCACGCAAGGCCGGTTCGCGGCTGGCCCCAGGCTCAGATGGAGTGCGCGTCCCGTCCGTGATCGGCGTCGACGAGCGCGATGTTGTGCTTCCGCGCCACCACGGCGTTGGCCCGTTGACTGGCACACAGCTCGACCCAATGCTTCGCAATGCCGGGGTGAGGACGATTATCGCCGCGGGCGTCTCGCTTAATGTCGGTGTGCTCGATCTCATCATCACGGGCGTGAATCTGGGGTATCAAATGGTCGTACCGGTCGATGCTGTCGCAGGTGTGCCTCGCGAATACGGCGACGCGGTCTTGGCCAACACCATTAGCGTTCTGGCAATGGAATCTTCGACCTCGGAAATCATCGAAGCCTGGGTCGATTTGGGTTGATTGGGAGTATCGTTGCTTCCTTCCGCGATCCTGCACTAGCTTCACGGCCCTAACACCCATCCGAGTGGTTGGGATTGCTGGGGGAGGCAAGAGTGGGTTCGAAACGCGTTTGGTCGGTTGTCGCGATCATTTCGGTTCTTGGGGTCTCATGTGGCGACCGCGACCAAGAGGTCGCTTCGCGTTCGTCGAAGTCTTCAGATACTTCGGGTGCCTCGCCGAGCGCGGAGTCCAGCCCCGCTGACTCGGGATTGCCCGCTGACTACCCGTGCTCCAAGGGCGATGCCAAAGGAGCGACAGAGAAGGGTGTTACTGACACCACGATCAAGATCGCGACGATTCAAGATGTCGACAATCCGGCGCAGCCTGGGTTGATGTTGCCGAACCTGCAGGCCATGCAGGGGTTTGTGAAGATGTGCAACGGCCTGGGCGGAATCAACGGCCGGAAACTCGAACTGGAAAACTACGACGCTGGCCTCGTCAAGTACAAAGAGGCAATCGCGAAAGCCTGCGAGGCTGATGTTCTTGCGCTCGTTGGCACCGCAGCGGTCTTGGATGGCGACGCAAGCCAAGACGCCGTGGCCTGTGGCATCGTCGACGTGCCTGGACTCACGGCCGAACCGGGCCACGGTACGGCCGCCAACATGGTGCAAGCGATGCCCCACGCCGGTGATGCCGTCAATATCGCCGTTGAGAAATACCTCTTCAAGCAAGACCCGAAACGCAAGGAGAACATCGGAGGGCTGTTCTCGAACCGGCCCGTGACGAACCTTGTGGGGCGTCAACACGCAGATGCAATGGTTCGGAGCGGAGCGACGCAAGGTTCAGTCCAGCTCATGAACGATATCGGCCAAACCAACTGGGGCCCGTTCATCGATGCTTTGAAGGGTTCCGGATTGATCTACGCGGTTGGCGCTCCCGATGCAACCGGCTCTTTCCTGGATGCTGCACACAACTCGGGAGTCAAACTGCCGCCGGTTGTCGGCGACCAGTCGCTCTACAACCAGGCGTGGCTTGACGCCCACAAGGATTCAGCCGAAGGAGTCGTGTGGGTTCCAGTGACAACCTGTTTCCTCGAGGAGGCAGACAGTTGTCCAGAGCTGCTCCGCTATGGGGCTGCGTTGAAGGATGCAGGGATCTCCGCGCCGCCTTCAGCGCTTGGAATTCAAACCTGGTCCTCAGCCTTGCTGTTCGCCGACGCCGTGAAGAAGTTGGGGTCTGATGTCACACGGCCGAAACTGTTGGCGCAACTCAAGTCTGTTACCAAATGGACAGGATTCGGAATCAACGGCGAGACCAACCCATCAGCGAACACCATTCAGGCGTGCGTTGCGATCGCTCGAGTTGAAGGCGGAAAGTACGTACGAGTCACACCGAAGTCGGGCTACAGCTGCGACCCGTCGAATGTGGTCATGTCCGACGTCGCTGAAGGCTAAATCGCTCGCGGGAGCATTCTGAATGACATCACTTTTGGGGATCGCTGATTGGGGAGGGATATTCGATTCCCTCCCCAACGTGTTCATCACCGGAATCATTACGGCTGCGGTCTACTTCATTGCGGCCTCTGGGTTGGTCGTTACGTACCAGACCACCGGAGTCTTCAACATGGCCCACGGAGCGATTGGAATGCTCAGCGCATTCTCATATTGGCTCCTCGTCAAAGGTCAAGCTTCGGACGCTGGGCCGTTGTCCTTTGTTCATCCACAGCTGCCGGGATGGGCCGCAGCGCTCATCATCGTGGGATTTGTCGCACCAATGATCGGGGTGTTGCTCGAAGTCGGGATTTTCCGTCGGCTTGCAGGCGCAATGCTGAGTACCACGCTCGTCGTAACAGTCGGGCTGATCGCCGCATCACTCACAATCGCGAACGAACTCTTTCCGGCGAAGACACGAAGTGTGGCGGGTTTCTTCTCGGGGAAGACCATCGATGTGTTCGGGACGACCGTCACGGGGCACCAGTCCGTCGAGGTGATTCTGGCGATCATTGTTGCTGCTGGGCTGTGGGCGCTGTTTCACTTTTCGCGGATCGGCGTTGCGATGCGAGCCGTTGTCGACAGTCGCTCTCTTGCGGCGTTGAACGGAATCCCTTCTGAGAGGGTTGCGATCACAGGCTGGGCGCTTGGAGCGGGTCTTGCCGGCCTCGCCGGGGTGCTGACTGCCTCTCACCTGCCGTTGGCAACGACTTCCTTGACCCTGCTCGTGATCAACGCGTACGCGGCTGCGATCGTTGGTCGTCTCAAAAGTCTGCCGATGACGCTTGTAGGCGCCCTCGTACTTGCCTGGGCCGAAACCTTCGTGCAGACCGATCTCAACCTCTTCTTCTCGGACCGAGTCATTCCCCAAGCCCTAGGTCGACTCGCGGACGTGATGCCGATTGTCGTACTTTTTGCGGCGCTCATGCTGCTCCCGAGCGAACGGGTCGCTTCAAAACAACCCGTCGGCGTTCGACTCCGTCAACCCGCGGCACGAGTCCGAATCCTGATTGCAGCTGGGTTTGTTGCGTTGGCGTGGGTGTTCGCGTTCTTCATGATCGGAGAGAACAGCAACGCTGACCTCTTGGACTATGGACCAGCACTCGGATTTGGACTCATCGTTCTGAGTTTGGTTCCGCTTTCCGGTTGGGGCGGACAAATTTCGCTGGCTCAAATGATGTTGGCCGGTGTTGGTGCCTGGGTGACTGCGGTGTGGGGAGTCGGTGGCTCACTGTACGGCCTGATCGGCGCGGTTGCGGTGACAACCGTTGTCGGCGCGCTCATCGCAATCCCAGCGATTCGCCTCCAAGGTATCTATCTCGCTTTGGCGACGCTGGCCATCGCCGTATTTGCCGACAAGATGTTCTTCCCACAGAGGGGCGTTTTTTATGGTGGCGGGCGCACAGTGGAGGTGCCTGATTTTGGGTTTGTGCGCCCCGAATCACCGAGGGCATATTTTGTCTATATGGCGGTCGTATTTGCCGTCGTAGGCCTCATTTTGGGCACCCTGAAGAGTGGGGCATTGGGACGCCGAATTTCTGCAATGCGTGATGCGCCCGCGGCGGCGGCAACCCTCGGCATGAGTACAACTCGAATCAAGCTGACGCTGTTCATGATCTCGGCGGCGATCGCAGGGTTGGGTGGTGCTGTATTTGGTGGTATGCGTCACGGTGTGAGCGAGGGCGATTTTGAGTTCGCGAGCGCAGGATTGCCAATCTTGCTGTTGGCCGTGATCGGCGGCATTAGCACTGTTAGTGGTGCGTTTTTCGGCGGCGTGTTTTTTGCCGTGATCGGTATTTTGATCGCGAAATTCCCTGATTACTCCTGGTTCTTCAACCTGATGCCAGCAACGATTGGCATTTCGATGGCATCGAACCCAGATGGCGCGATTCCTTCGATTTTGCGTCGCATTCCAGGAAGTTCGCTGAAGGCTCGAAGCCGAAGCGAGAAACGTGCAGCGCGAACTGAAAAGCCCGTGGTCACCGAATCGGAAGAGTTCGAAGCTGCCGGTGTCGCACTCGGGCTTGAGGGGGTGCTCAGACATGTCAGCGGTCGCTGAACAGGTGCAATCCACGCCGGCCTTCAGTGCTCCGCCGGCTTTGAAGGTTGAGGGTGTGAATGTGCGCTTTGGTGGCCTCTCAGCGCTGTCTGACGTGTCGATCAGCGCCGCAGCCGGGGAGATCACTGGTTTGATTGGCCCGAATGGGGCTGGAAAGACCACCCTTTTCAATGTGATCACAGGTCTGCAGAAGCCCCAGAGCGGCCGGGTGAGCTTGGGGGATCGAAATGTCACGCGCCTTAAGCCGCACCAGCGTGCCCGGCTCGGCTTTGCACGCACATTCCAGCGACTCGAAGTGTTTTCCTCTCTCTCGGTTCTCGACAACGTTCGTACTGCAGCGGAGGTGGCTGCCAGCCGAAGGTCTGACGGCATGCGTTCGGTGGACCTTGCCCGTGAGTTGGTACAGCGGGTCGGAATTACTGATCACATTGACCGGCGAGTGGATGAGCTTTCAACCGGACACGCCCGCCTTGTCGAACTTGCACGTGCACTTGCGACTGCTCCGCGCGTTCTCCTTCTTGATGAACCAGGGTCTGGCCTTGATGACGCAGAGAGCATCGCCTTTGGAGAACTGCTTGTCGATTTGGCCCGCACCGGACTTTCAATTTTGATTGTGGAACACGACGTCGACTTGGTGATGCGAATTTGCGATCAAATCTGCGTTTTGGACTTCGGGCAAATCATTGCATCGGGCACGCCAGCCGAAGTACGCACGAACTCTGCAGTACAGGCCGCATACCTCGGAGGCGAGAATGGCTGAACACGCGGTCGAGCTGCGTGACGTTCGCGCCTCATACGGAACGATCGAAGTACTGCACGGTGTCAGTTTTCACGTGCCCATTGGTTCTGTTACGGCACTTCTTGGAGCGAATGGCGCCGGAAAAACGACAACCTTGTCCGTGATCGCTGGGAGAATGGCGGCGCGATCAGGTTCGGTGTGGCTAATGGGACATCGAACAACCGGCATGTCAACCGAGCGACTCGCACGACTCGGGCTGTGTTCCATTCCGGAGGGTCGTGGAATCTTCCCGAAATTGACCGTTAAAGAAAACCTGCGAATGATGACGTATCTCGGCAGCTCGATGAGCGAAATCGAAGCTCGGGCATATGACCTGTTTCCGCGGCTGGCCGAGCGCCGCAATCAGCTTGCCGGAACCATGTCGGGCGGCGAACAACAAATGCTGGCATTGACACGCGGTTTGGTGACCAACCCTGCAGTGTTGTTGTTGGACGAACTCTCGATGGGACTCGCTCCCCTCATTGTCGAGGAGCTCTTCGAACAGGTGAAGAAGATCGCAGCAACTGGGATCAGCGTGATTGTGGTCGAACAATTCGTGAGAACGGTATTGCCCGTCGCCGATCGTGCCGTTGTAATGGCCCACGGGCGGGTCGTCGCACAAGGCGCGCCCAAAGACCTCGAGGGAGACCTCGCTCAGCTCTATCTTGGCGTCGAACACGCCGCACCCGTTGGAGGAACACCATGACCGAAACTGACCGCCTCGCTCAATTTGAAGCAGCCCTTGCACAAGCAGGTGTCAAGAAAGATCGTGGAGCGGGTGACGCACTGTGGGGACGCGCCGGATTGCTGCTGATGGCAGTCGGTGTCGCCCTATCGCTTGCCGCCGCAGTCGATGTCGTTTCAGAGGCGTATACCACCACCACCGCCTTGTTAGGTGTGACCTGTGCAGTCGTTGGCGCGGCATTGCACATTCGAGCCATGGTGACCGGAGTGCTTCGGTACTGGCTCCTGCGTCTCGTCCATGAGCAAGCCGTTCAGACTGACCGCCTGTTGGAACGCGTCGCCGAAGAATCCTGATCACCGCGGAGCGTGACGCTGTTTGCGCCGCAGGCCCAGCACAATCCACCAGAGCGGGAGCACGACAAGCAGCCATTTCTCGGCGGTCGGAGCGTGGCGAGGCCCGAGAACCGTCATGTGAACCATGGCTCCGAACCAAACGACCGTGATGCTGATCGTGATCGGGAACAGGTCGCGAGCTTGTGTGACATGCGCGAGCGGAAGATCCGAAAAACTCATCAGCACGAACGCGAGGCATATCAGCGCGTTCATCCAGTGGGGAAGACCCGCGATCCAGAGTGATGTCACGACGAGATTCCATGCCGCTGGAAACCCTCGGAAGAACCCGTCATCCGTTTCAAGGTCGGTCCGCGACATCCACATGAGTCCCGACACCAAGATCATGCTGACAATTCCGAGTGTGATGCCGCGCGGAAGCATTGAGAACTCAAAAAGGAAGAGTGCTGGAGCTGCGACGCAGGTCACGTAATCAAGCATGAGATCGAGAGCGTTGCCGTCGATGAGTGGTACGAGACGTTTGACATCTCCCGATCGCGCCATTGGGCCGTCGATACCGTCAATGATTTGGGCGAGCATGAGCCAGAGCAGGGCTCGCGATGGATGCCCGTGGATGATCTCGACGAGGCTGAACATTCCCGCGACGATTCCCGATGCGGTAAACGCATGGATGCAATACGCCAGAACGACGCGGTGTAGTTCATCGGCAGTATTTCGAGATGCCCGCTCAAGAGGTTGTCGGGGTGTCGTCATTCGGACCTCATTGAGGGCAGACTTTGGGTGAATGGGTCACGGTAGCAACCGACGCGAACGAATCGAGCAATTCTGGAAGTCCCATCACAAGGGGCTTGAGGGCGCGTGGATTGTCGGCGTCGTTGCGTACAGCGGATTCCTGACGTTTGTGGTGAGCAAGACCGTGTCGAAATACCACGTCAGCACGCGATGGTTTGGAGTCGTTGCGCTGCTCGCTGCGATCCCAGACGCGGGTGGTACGGCAAAGCTGGTGAGCGCGCTGGTGGATCACGATATGGCGAAGGCGCGACAGTGGGGTTTCGTTGCTGCGACGGGCTACTTCGCTCCCGAGGCATTCATCCTATTGACGGGTCGGCACCTTCCAATTCGCGTGTACGTGGTGCTTGGGGTGTGGGTGAGCATCGCATTCGCTCTGATGGTCCTATCGATGCGAAAGAAGATCCGAGTTGCGCACCTTCATCGCCACTCGGCAACACGAAGCGCTCCCGTATCGCCCGCGCCGAACGATACGAACGGTGAACCGTGAATAACGACGACCGAGGGATCCTTCATCGGAACTGGTGATGTTCGTTGCCCGGCCGAGCCGCCTGCGCCATCGAAGGTCTCATAGCGCCACCGCGTGACATCCCACCAAGCGTGTCGTACCACGAGGCTGCCGCCGACAGAGCCACGAGGCCGCGCCGCGTACCACGCGTGTGGTTGTCCATCAATGAGTGCGGTGGCGATTGACGGGAGAATCTCATCGGGAGTTCGTTCCCCGCCACCGTTCCCGTCGAGCACTTCGGCATGCCACCCAGATTTGTTTTCCCACGCGTGGCGGAGGAGTCCGGATTGGCGACTTCGATAGAAGACTTGCGCGTAACCATCCGATCCCAATACGGCAGTCGCGCCCTGGCTCACATCCTCGGAGGTGTGATCTCCGACAGCGTCGCCGTCAATGACGCGTGTCACCGCGGGCGAGACGGAGGAGTCGACTTGGATGAGGTCACCCGATGGTGCGTCGCCGAAGAAGAGTTGCGATCCTGCACCATCGAGGATCTGGGTTGGATGGAAACCCGTGATCGCACGAGTGCTGGCCTGCGGGATCGCTGCCGCGGGGTCGGAGAACGTTGTGATCCAACGTCCGCTCCAACCGCCACTTGCCGTTGCCGCGGCACGAGACAGCAGGAACAACGCGTGTTCGGGCTCACCGCCTGCGTATTGCAGCTTCAGTTGAGCGATCACCCCAACCGTTTTCGAATCTCCAGCCCGCGTGAGCGCTTCAACTTGCATGCGCACGGGGGTGCGCGGGGTGATGCTGAGGGGGACGGTCTCAGC
>JBARPG010000125.1:0-3919 GCA_049642885.1 Acidimicrobiia bacterium
GGAAAGGTATTCCCTATTCGCCGCGTGCTTCGAGCCAGCGCTCAGCTTCGATCGCCGCCATACAGCCAGTGCCGGCGGCGGTAATCGCCTGTCGGAATACCTTGTCTTGAACATCGCCAGCCGCGAAGACACCCTCCAGGCTGGTATGGGTTGAGTCAGGTTTCGTCACGATGTAACCCTGCGGGTCGAGCTCGAGCGCTTCGGTAAAGAGCGCAGTGTTTGGGATGTGCCCGATCGCGATGAATAGACCGCCAACCTCCAAGGTCGAGTGATCACCCGTCTGGGTATCGCTCAATTCCACGCCGGTGATTGTTCCGGTGCCGAGAACCTCGACCACTTCTTTATTCCATTGGAACGAAATCTTCGGGTGTTTCAGGGCGCGGTCTTGCATGATCTTGGACGCGCGCAATTCATCGCGACGATGGATCACGATGACTTCGCTCGCAAAACGCGTCAGGAATAGCGCCTCCTCGATGGCAGTATCTCCACCGCCGACGACCGCCACAACCTTGTCCCGAAAGAAGAACCCGTCACAGGTTGCACATGCGGAAACGCCGTGGCCTTGTAATCGCTGCTCGGATTCAATACCCAGCCAGCGAGCGCTCGCTCCGGTGGTAATGACAAGTGAATCGAACTCGATCTCACCGGTGCTCGTCGAAGCGACGCGAGGAGAGGAGCTGAAGTCAATTGCAGTGACATCATCAGAAACGAAGGTTGTCCCAAATCGCTCAGCCTGTTCGCGCATTTGGGTGATCAATTCTGGACCAGTCACGCTGCTGGGAAATCCTGGGAAATTCTCGACCTCGGTGGTGATCATCAGCTGGCCGCCAGCGGAGGTGCCTTCAACCACCACGGGGTCCAAATTGGCACGAGATGCGTAGATCGCGGCAGTAAGACCACCGGGACCAGATCCGAGAATCAGAACTTTCGTGTGCATCGTGCCTACTTCGGAGTGGGGGAGGTGCGCCGAGACCAGAGCAATCCGCCAATGAGGAAGAAGACGGCAGCGAACACAAGGTGGGTTGCCCACGCTTTGCCAGGAAGGACGTGATCGACAAGTCGGAAGGTTCCGAAAAACAATGCAACCGCCGCGATGATCGCGAGCACCGCGATGACGACACCGAACACGATCGCCCGGACCGCCTTCTGCGCGGGTATTACGGATTTCTCGCGAATTCCCGAGATAACCCGTTCAATTGTGTCTGCGGTTTCTACGCTCCAGTCAGTCATCATCGGCGATCGTAGTACGCCGCGATGAAGGGGTCAGGGCGCAGGAGTCTTTGGGATCGATCGCAGTACCGAACAGGTTGTCGGGTCGACCACATTCCAAGATGTTGCGCCATCAATAACGCTGATTTGTTGCCCGTCAAGGGTTGCGGTCGCGTATATGCGGCACGCGGAGGCACTCCCGGCCGCAGGTGCCTCGTCGGGATTGGGAGCTGAGGTGCTGCTGGTGCTGGCCTCGGGGACAACAGTGGCCGTTCCACTGATTGACGTAGAAGACGCATCGGATGCAGCTGCTTGGTCACGAAGACGTTGCGCGAATTCGGCGTCATTTGCAACGGTTCCGAGATCCACGGGGGCGCCAGTCGCGGAGGCGGCCCGGCTGAACGCCGTATCCGGCGCCTCGGCCGTGTTCTTCTGCATTCTTTGAGAGTCGGCTGCTGCCCCAGAACTCTCGACCCCGGCGCTCGCTGCCTTATCTGCAGCGCGAGATGCGAATTGCGTCGAAGGCGACCCACCGTTGGCATTCCACAGCGCGTAACTCGCCACGGTAACGGCGGCAACTGTCGCCGCGGCCGCGGTGAAACGAAGTACACGGTACGAACGTTGAGGCAGTGCTGCCACCAGCATCTGCTTGGTTTCGAACTCCGAACGCTCCTGCGGGATACGCATCAGCGTGCTGATTGATTCGAAGGAAATGAGGGCTGCCGAACGCTTCGGCCAGGCTTCGAGCGCAGCGCGCGCATCAGATTCGCTCAGCCCGAAGTCAGCGGCAACGAGGGCAAGTTCACCGTCAAAGTCAGCGCTTGCAAGTTCATTGAGCTGGTCTTCAGAGAGGTTCATCATTGTTCACCGCTTCTTTGACGATCGGAAGGGGAGTTGAGTTCCATCGCGCTCAGGGCAGCACGTGCTCGAGCGATTCGTGATCGCACCGTGCCGATTGGAACCCCGAGTACTTCCGCCATTTCTGCGTAGTCCATACCGTGGACCTCACGGAGCGTCAGAGCGACTCGCTGATCCTCGGGAAGGTGAGCGAGGAGTCGATCCACTCGATCTCGCTGGTCAACGAGAGCATAGGAATCGTCAGTGTTTCCGCGATCAAAATCGAGCGGGAGCGCGCCCCGACGAGATCGTCGTCGAGCTTCGTCAAGTGCAGCATTCGTGCTGATTCGATACACCCATGTGGAGAAGTTGCTGCGTCCATCGAAAGACTCAATTCGCGTTGCAATGTTGATGAGTGCTTGTTGCGCGGCATCCTTCGCATCTTCGGAATTTCCGAGAATTCGCCGGCACGCGGTGTGAATGGTGTCGAGCTGCTCGCGCAGCAGGGCCTCGAGAGCACGCCGATCACCGTGTTGTGCGGCGGCAACGGTTGAATTGGAGGTCACTCGGTTTCGATGTACGCGATGCCGATGGCACCCGGACCGCAGTGTGTTCCAACAATCGACCCGAGGCAATTCACCATTGGCGAACGGCCCACCAACTCGGTGACCTGGGTCACGAACTCGTCGACATCGGGAGCTTGTGAATGCAGCACCGCCACGCGATCGAGCTCCTTATCTCGCAGCTGGTCGAGCAAGAAGGCAATGCCTTTGGCGCGAGTGCGGACTTTTCCGGCCTCGCCGACAGCGCCATGCTCTGTTCGAATGATTGGTTTGATCGAGAGCATGGAACCAAGCATTTTCTTTGCGCCACCGATGCGCCCGCCCTTGTGGAGAAACTCGAGCGTGTCGAGCAAGCCGAAGAGCACAGTTCGTTCCCGTGCCCGTTCAATGTCAGCCGTAACCGATGCGAGATCGTGCCCGAGCTCGATCAACGAACCAGCGCGTTCTGTGAGCATGGCCTGGCCGAGACTCACGTTCTTCGAGTCGATCACGCTCACGGGGATGACACCTTCGACAGCACGGGCACCGAGAGTCGCGGCCTGCAGCGTGGCTGATAAGTCCCCGGAAAGGTTGACGCATACGATGCCCGTCGCGCCTTCGGCGTGTAGTGATCGAAAGGTCTGCTCGAATCGGCCCGCCGAGGGGGCCGCGGTTTCCGGCAACGGATTTGCGGTCGGGATCTTCTTCCAGAACTCATCGGTCGAGAGGGTTTCCTGATCGATGAACTCCTCGTCACCAAATCGCACGCTCAAGGGCACGATCGTGATGTTGTATTCATCCCGTACGGACTCGGGCATGTCCGCGCCACTATCGGTTACTACTCGAATCGTCACCGATGACCTCCTTCAATTCCACATGCTGCCACTATTCGACGACGCCTTGCCGATTACGGCGGAGTAACAACACCAGTTTCAACTCAGGCGCCTTCAACATGAACAGGATTCCGACGTACGCGGCACCGACAGCAATGGTCCACCCGACGAGGCTCGCAATTCGCACAGCTGGCGATGACGGCAATGTCGACGGGATGAGTTGGCCGACAGCCAACATCCCGACACCCGCAGCCAAGCATCTCCCGATGGTGGGAAGCACCGAGCCAATTTGGATGTCACGACGCAGGAGCACGTACGTGATCGCGGCTGCGGCGAGGTAGGCGACTGAGTACGCCGTGATCAGACCACCGACACCGAAGCGATGCACAAGCGCGATTGCTAACACGATGTTGATGAGGTTTTCGATCACGTTGATCAAGAACGGTGTTCGTGCGTTGCCCCGCGCGTAGTACGTGCGGAGAAGGAAGAGGTACGCGC
>JBARPG010000126.1:0-3428 GCA_049642885.1 Acidimicrobiia bacterium
AACCGTCATACACACTGCTCACAGAGCCCGACACGGTCGCCTCACCAAACACATCAAACGACGACGACGTTGTCACACCCGCCTTCGTTTCGGATGCGAGAGTCCCACGATCCGACCACACCAACGAGGACGACCCCACACTCGTCGGCCGATTCCGCGCATCAAACACCGACGTGACACCACCCGTCGCCACACGATTCCCCGACTTGTCATACCCATACGAAGTGACCGTCCCAGACGGTGCCGTCGAACCCGCCAACTGACCCAACGCTGTATACGAATAGCGATGAATGCCCCTGTCCGCCGGGTTGGCGGAACCATCAACATTCTCAGACGCGATCAAACCATCCTTGTCATACGACAACTGCTTGCCATACACCCGCGGTTTATCAACCGGACCAAACGGTCCCGCCGACGGGTCGGAACACTCAAACTGCCGTGCCGAAATCAGTCGGTGTTGCGCATCGCCTCGGCTGCCATCGTGAAGTACTCCCACATTTGTGAGCGCACCTCCGAGGGTGCATTCACCTCGTCGAGGGCCTTGTCCATCGCGGCGAGCCAGCGGTCACGCGCATCCGCATCAATCACGAATGGGAGGTGGCGCATACGCAATCGAGGATGCCCGCGTGTCTCGGTGTAGGTGCGCGGGCCACCGAAGTATTGCGCCAGGAAAAGGTGGAGGCGTTCACGAGCAGGCCCGAGATCTTCGGGCTCTGGATAGTGCGCGAGAAGGGCCCCATCGGCGGCGACATGCACATAGAAGTGCTCCACCAGGTCAACGAAAAATGGCATGCCTCCGAGGCGTTCGTAGATCGAATCGTTCGCGCCCATTCCGGGCATTCCTATCGAGAACTCGGCCATTCCTCAAGCCTGTCACACCCCCTCGATAGGGTTCGCAGCGTCGTTGGGATCGCGATTTCGATCCTCGGTTGTACCGAAATTTCGGTGAAGGTCCGGAGCGGGCCGATGCTTGCAAGTCTTCGATCAGCAGTGCTCGATGCACTGTGGGGTCAAGTCATCACCGTTGAAGTGCATCTCTCGAATGGTCTGCCGAGTTACTCGGTCGTTGGTTTGCCCGATGCATCGGTGCGGGAGTCGCGCGAACGGGTGCGTGCTGCCCTGTTGAGCCAAGGATATGTGTGGCCCTTGCGGCGCCTGACGGTCAACCTCGCGCCGGGTGGGCTGCGCAAGTGCGGGGCCGGGCTGGAAGCCGCGGTCGCCCTTGGGGTGCTCGCCGCCGCCGAAGAACTTCCACTCGAGGTATTGGCCGACACCGCGGTCATCGGTGAGCTCGGCCTCGACGGTTCGCTTCGGTCGGTACCCGGCACCCTCGCGTTGGTCGAAGCCTGCCGGGCTGCAGGGATCGGGCGCGTCATCGTTCCCGAGCTGAACCTTTTCGAAGCCGAGCTCGTTCAGGGCATCACTGTGCGGTCTGCTTCGAGTCTTCGACAGCTCTGCAACCGCCTCATCGGGCTCGAACCCTGGGACGACGGATTCCCCACAGAGCCCGCCCACTCCGGTACCGCTTCGGGGTACGCGAACTCCAACGGTGTGCGCAATTCGCGCGGCCGTGGTCGCCACGTCAGCCTCGACTCGGTCCGGGGCATGCCGTCCGCCCGGCAAATGATCGAACTCGCCGCAGCGGGAGGCCACCACTGCCTGCTCACAGGACCGCCCGGAGTTGGCAAAACCATGCTGGCCGAAGTGATACGCGGCCTCACCCCCGAACTCGAAGATTACGAAGCCCTCGAAGTCACGCGCATTCACTCAATCGCTGGAGTGTGGGCCGACGGCGAGCTGATACGAGAACGTCCGTTCCACTCGCCGCACCACACCGCCTCAGCGACCGCGATCGTGGGCGGTGGCGGTGGCCGGCCATCGCCGGGCGCGGTGACCCTTGCGCACCGCGGCACCCTGTTTTTGGACGAACTCGCAGAGTTCCCGACCAGGGCGCTCGACGCGTTGCGCGAGCCGATGGAACAAGGCCGCATCCACATCGCCCGCACGCCGACCGCCTGCGAGTTTCCAGCCGATTTCCAATTGCTTGGCTGTTGCAACACCTGCCCATGCGCGCGCTTCCCTTGCGTCTGTCCCGAGCCGGCCGTCGATCGCTACCGCCGGCGAATCAGCGGGCCGTTGCAAGATCGCTTTGAGCTGAAACTCCGCACCGAACCATCGGGGCGGCTCGAGGGCGACGGCCGCGTCGAGCGCGATCGGCGCACCGCCGCCGAAGTGTCCGGGCGAATCGCTGTCGCAATGGCACGCCAGCACGAGCGCGGCTGGGGTTGGCGCGGGAATGCGAAAGCCCAGGCCGAAGACCTCATCGATGGAGTAGCTCCGAGCGTGCAACGGGCGCTCGAGACGTTGCCGGGTTCGCGGCGCTCAATCCTGAACACCTTGCGAGTTGCCCGCACTGCAGCCGACCTCGACGGTCGAGACCTCATTGTCGATGACCACCTCACCATCGCACTCGAGTACCAAGGAGAACCGATATGACCGCGCCCCTCACGAATGAGCGCCGCTTGCCAGGCAGCCTGTTTGGGCCTGGTGTGCCACCATCGCAGATTCCCGCGTGTCTCTATGTCGACGGTGACGGCGATATCGATTGGAATGCGCCGCGAGTCGCGATTGTCGGGACCCGTGGGTGTTCGCCGCTTGGGGTCGCAGACGCTCACCGCATCGCATACGTGGCCGCCGCCCACGGCGCTGTTGTGATCTCAGGAATGGCCCGCGGAATTGATGCTGCGGCACATCGTGGTGCATTGGCCGCCGCGGGGATGACTGTCGGCGTGTTGGCAACGGGGCTCGACGTGGAATATCCGGCGACCAATCGAGCGCTCTATCGTGAAATGCGTGAACGGGGTCAGTTGATCACCGAGCATCCTCTCGGCACACGCCCCACTCCGTGGCGGTTTCCCGAGCGCAATCGAATCATCGCAGGACTCGCCGATGTCATTGTCGTGGTCGAAGCAAAACTGACCGGCGGTGCGATGATCACCGCCAACCTCGGTTTCCAATTCGACCGGCAAGTCATGGCCGTACCGGGGCGACCTCGTGATGCGCTCGCTCAAGGTCCAAATGCGTTGATTGGCGACGGAGCGTGGACCATCCAGGACCCTGCCGACGTTGCCTACCTCGCTGGGAGCGGGGACATTGCTCCTGTTGGATGGGAGGTTCCCGGCACCGTAATCGCCCCCGAAGTACGAAAGGTGCTCGACGTCTGTAACGGAGAACCCGCGACCGTCGATCGGATCGCGGACCATCTCGACCTTCCGCTGCTTGAAGTCGTCAAGCTCATCAACACCGGAGTTCGCGTGGGTGCTCTTGGGCGATCCCGAGGATTGATATGGCCGCTCGCCGGTTAGCGACTGCTGCGAGGGTCAGTCGCCAATGAACTTCGGTTCGCGTTTGTTGACGAACGCGTCCAT
>JBARPG010000127.1:0-6190 GCA_049642885.1 Acidimicrobiia bacterium
TGCGGAGTCTTGGTGCCGAATGCGAAATCCTCGAGGACGGCTTCCGAATCCAGGGTTCACGGGAACTCCCAAACTCGATCACCGTAGAAGCGCATGGTGATCATCGCATCGCCATGGCAGGCGCCATCGCCGCGTGCGGGTTGAGTGGGAATTCGAACATTCTTGGCGCCGAGTCCGTGAGCGTCAGCTATCCGGGTTTTTTCGAGGACCTCAACATGATTCGCGGTCAACACACAGGAGACCGCGACCAGTGATTGTGGCGATTGACGGCCCTTCGGGAGCCGGGAAGTCCACACTCGCCCGCATGCTTGCCGAGATGCTCAATCTCGCCGTATTGGACACCGGCGCGATGTATCGGGCGGCCACGTGGCTCGTCATCCATCACGGAATCGACCCGAGCGATGAACAGGGTGTCACGTCGCTGATCTCGTCTGCAGATTTCAAGATCGATGAGCGGGTCATGGTGAACGATGTCGATGTCACCGATGAGATTCGCACCCCACTCGTGACGTCGAAGGTCTCAGAGGTTTCGGCAATTCCTTCGGTTCGAGCTGAGCTTGTTCGTCGCCAGCGGCAATGGACAGAGGCCCGCGGCGGCGGGATTGTCGAGGGGCGAGATATCGGAACGGTCGTTTTCCCCGACGCGACGTTGAAGATCTACCTCACAGCAGACAATGCTGTACGCGCTGCCCGCCGCGAGGAACAGGACAGCGGCCAGCAATCCGCCGGTTCGGTGGCTGCGACGGCCGCGGCGCTCGCCGCCAGAGATCACGCAGATAGTTCTCGGAGCACATCCCCCCTTCGTGCTGCGCCGGACGCGATGCATATCGATTCGGGGTCGGGAACTCCAGAGCAACTCGCGGACAGTGTGGTCGAGGAATTGCGGCGACGATTGAAGGATCGATGACCTCGCCAGCAGTGGGCGTGACTCATGAGCGCTTCTATCGGAGTGTGAGAGCAATTGTTTGGGGCCTGTCTCGCGTGCTGTTCCGTATCGAAGTGCGTGGAACCGAGCATCTGCCAGCACAACGCCAAGTCATCTATGCGGCGACGCACCGCTCTGCGCTGGATACACCGTTTCTCGGTGGTGCTGTGAAAGATCCCGTGCGCTTCCTCGCGAAGGATTCAATATTCAAGTCGCGCATTGGAAACTGGTGTTTTCGTCGTCTCGGCGCGATTCCCGTCGAGCGGGCGACGGGTGGACCGAGAGCCTTGCGCCTGTGCCTTGAAGCTCTCGCTCAGGGCGATTCGATCGCGATATTTCCCGAGGGAACGCGGAAGAACGGACCAACGGTCGAGGCGCTTCACGACGGCTGTGCGTACTTGGCGCTGAAGGCGGGTGTTCCGATCGTGCCAATTGGCATCGGTGGCAGCGAACGCCTGATCTCGCGTGGGCGAAGATTCCCGTGGTTCGTGAAAGTGGTGGTCGTCGTGGGACCGCTGATTGAACCGCCGAGCGGGAACGCGCGAACAAGTGCCCCAGCGCTCACGCGAGATCTACAGATTGCCCTGCAGGCGCTATTCGACGAAGCGCAGGGTGAATGAAGTGAACGTCGTAATGCCGTCGGCATCGGGAAACGCGACGCCGGCTGTTCCACTTCGGCGGGGCGCAGTCGATCGATTCCCGTATTTGCCTGCTCTTGACGGCTTACGCGGGTTGTTGGTGTTTCCCGTCGTCTTGTACCACTTCACTTTCTTTGGTGAGGTCCTTGGTTACCGCGTGGCGGTCGGGAGCTACCTGGCTCCGTCGATGTTCTTTACGTTGTCGGGATTCCTCATTACCTCCCTCATCCTGATCGAGCATCGAAAATCCGACACGGTCAATTGGGGCGCGTTTTGGAATCGGCGATTTCGGAGGTTGATTCCAGGATCGGTTGCGGTGGTGGCCTTCGCCGTCATTGTCGGATTGCTCTTTTCCCGAGCGTGGCCTGCTGTTCCAGTGTCAGATGTCGCGGCTTCGCTGTTCTCATTCAAGAACTGGCAGTCAGTGCATTTGGAGTCAACGCACCAAGGCTTGCGCAACTTGGGACCTCTCGGGCCGTACTGGTCGCTTGCCGTTGAAGAGCAGTTCTATGTCGGTTTGTCGCTACTCGTGTGGGTGTCGACGCGTTTCCGCGCGTGGCGAACCGTGCTTTCTTTCGGTCTGATCACAATTGGCACGTTCTCGATTCTGCGAATGATCCTGCTCGACGGCACCGTCACACGCGTGTTCTTTGGCACCGACGTTCGCGCCTCTGAACTCGTCTCCGGGTGCCTGTTGGCATTGGTGATCGAGCGGTACGGGTGGCCGAGGCACAAGATTTTTCACGCTGTTGGATGGGTATCGCTGTTGTTGACTGTCTGCGCGTGGGCATTCTTGAGCGAGACATCCTCATTCATTGTTGGTGGCGGACTGGCCCTAGCCTCGTTCTTGAACATCGGGTTGATTTGCGCCGCTACCCAGTCCAGTACGGCGTTTGTGAAAGCGTTTTCCTGGAAGCCACTCGTCGAGCTCGGCAAGATCAGTTACCCCGCCTACTTGATCCATTGGCCGGTCACAATTCTGCTGAAGACGTCGATCACCGGGCTCTCCGGGTGGCCGCTCGTCCTGCTCTGTTTCGTTGTGACGATCGCGCTCGCCGTCCCATTGGCCTACATCATTGAAGCGCCAATTCGAAAGCAGCGAATCTTGCGCGGTTGGAAGTTCTTTGCATTGTGGGGCGCGATTAATGCTGTTCTGATCGCCATAGCGATGTCGGCGCGATGAACGAAGCGGCACGAGTTCCGGGTGCTGTGCCGGCGCTCGACGGGGTGCGGGCCTTGGCCATTGCCTCAGTCATGGTTCACCACTTCGTCTTCCTCGACCCGTCGCGTCCGCGTTGGTTGCTGCGTGGAGGGTTTCTCGGAGTTGACGTGTTCTTGGTGCTGTCAGCGTTCTTGATATCGCGATCCATTCGCTCAGAAGTGTCGCGCACCGGTTCGTTCGACGTCAGGGCGTATGCGTTGCGTCGAGCACGTCGCATTCTCCCGGCGCTCGTCCTCATGTTCGTTGTGCATGCGACGATCGGCGCGGCAATTGGTGATCCAATCCGTGAAGAGATTCGACAAATCGTGTTGTCGTTTTCTTTCGTCTCGAACTGGCAGCTGAGTTTCGGGCACCATGCCCCGCTCGATCTTGTCCATCTCTGGTCTTTGGCTGTGGAAGTGCAGTTCTATGTGTTGATGGCCATCCTTGGAGCGATGTTTGCACGACATCGTGCCGCTCTCGAGCGCCGCTTCAGCCCGACTGTGGCGTTGGTCGTGGTTTTGGGATTCGTGGGAATCGTCGCGGTCGGCCGTATTTGGATGTGGAATGACGGTTTCGATACAGAGGCGATGTTCCAACGCACCGATCTACGCCTTGACACATTGATGGTCGGCATCGTTGTCGGGATTCTTGCAGGTTCGGGTTGGCGGTTTCTCCGCGGTACAACCATCGTCACCGGCATGGGGTTTGTCTTGCTCATCACGCTGATGTGCACGCTCGAGACCCGCAGCGAGGCGATCAATTATTGGGGCTATCCCGCGGTGGCCCTGGCATCAGGAGCGTTGATCGCCGGTGTGTGCATGCCCGGCACGCTGCAACGAGTGTTTGAGATGCCTGGGCTGGTCTGGCTCGGCAGGATTTCCTATTCCTTGTATCTCTGGCACCTGCCAATCTTCGTTTGGCTCAAGCGTGCAGACCTCGGCCTTTCGTTCCCAGCACTCGCGGTTCTGGCTTCAACCGTATCGATCCTGGTCGCCGCGATTTCTTATTACGGTGTTGAACGCCGATGGATCGTTGTTCGTCCGACCATCCGTATTCACGAACAGCGTGATACTTCGAGGCCGGGCTGAGGAACGATGCGATACGCGTAGTGATGCACCGCTGTGTTCAACCTGGGGAAGCGCAGGTAGCCGGTCGTTGCAGCCGACAGGGTGCGAAAGGGTACGCCATCAGACAGAACTCCGATGCGGAGCGACACATCCTCCGTCCCCGAAGTGAGTCTGACGGTTGCGTCGGGCGGGAAACTCAACGCGCTGGTCGAATCAGCGACGATGGGCGTGCAACCGCTGAGGCCGGACGTGCGTTCGGATCGGAGTCCGCTCTCGGCGAGAAGTGCCGTATCTGCTTCAAGGTGCTGCGGTGAATTGCCGCGATGCGCCGACCCCGCATGATCTGTCAACGCTGACCCAATCTCGGTGATCGTGTGGCGGTAGTCACCGCTGGTGACTCGTACGAAGCTCACCGGTAGCGTTCGGTCGTTGAGTTCATGGCCGAGTCCTGTTGTGGCTTCGGTTTCCCAGAGCGCCGCAGCAATTGGTCCTTTGGTGAGACTCGCGCGCTCGACCCAGCCGTCCATCTCACTCAGCAACGTCTGCACATTGACGGCGAAGATACCGGCGAGACAAATGACGACCATCTGTTGCGCCCGCCGATGAATCATCAGGCGTGGGGCGATCCGAAACATGCGAATCGCCAACAAGATCAACATCGCGGCCAAGGTCCAGCGATAGCGAAGTTCGTCCGGTGGTATGGCGGGCACGACGCCAATGCGAGAAATCGCTGTCACAAGTGAAAATGCAACCGGCGCACTCAGCGCGCTCACCGTCCTCGCATCGTGAAGCAACGCAGCCGGCCGGGCGTGCGCTGCGAGCGCGAGGAACAGCACCAACACGATCCATCCGCCGATCCCACTGCCTCCGCCAAGTGCCTTGAAGCCCCCAAAAAGCATTCGCACCGAATAGCTCACAATCGGTCTGAGGCCGCCCGCGCCTGGAAGCGGCTCGTGTTTCCACGCGTACCAAACGCTCCACAGAAGCACGCTCGGGGCGACCGCCAGCCAGCTTCGCAGCGGGGCTCGACGCCACGCGAGGTCCACCAGGACGGCACCGACGACGACGACGCCGATCCCGCTCGTCGCGACGCAAACGAGCGCAGCAACTCCAAGCCGACGATCGGCCCAGCGGTCCCTCGAGTCGATCGCCGACCACATCACGCATAGTCCAGCGATTGGTAGTGAGAAGTTCATCAGGAATGGGAACAGCACGTTGCTCATGCCCGCGGAGCCCCAGACTGTGAGCGTGGCGGCCGCAGCTGCCCCAGGTGTTCCGACCTGGGAACGTGCGTATCGAAATACTGCAACGGCGAGCGCTATCAGCATGAGGAGTCCGAGCACGCGATACGGAAGATAGGAAGAGAGGCCGACCGTGTGGAACAGCAGTTGATACAGGCCGATTGGCACAGCCGAAAGGTGGCCATTGAACGGTCGCAAGAGAGTGCCGCTCGGGTACTGCGTGACAATGTTCCAGTCATCGCTGAAGAACCAAAGATTTCGGCCCACCCAGGCGGCAGTCACAACGCTCGATCCCATACCGACCACGAAAAGCAATAGCCCGCCTCGCCGTGTACCTCTCGCTTCGGTCTCCGATGTCTCATCCCGCTCAGGTTGGCGGTGTACGGGAGAAGCAGGGATCACCCATGCAGAATAACGATGAAGACCCCATGAGCCACTGAATGCACGAAGTAGCGTTCGTTCATCATGACGGTTGGCAACTCAGGACGAGGGTTTCGTTGGAACCCGTGGATCGGGATTCCGCTTCTCGGCACGATCATTCGACTCATGCTGGTCGTCGGTACGCATCGCCCGCTCAAAGGGGCCCATGATCAGCTCTTCTATTTCATTGCTGCCGGAAATATCGCAAAAGGGATGGGCTACACGCAGATCAGCGGCGTAAAAACTGCGTACTACCCACCTGGTTATCCATATTTTCTTGGATTGCTCCAGACCGCAGCGAACGCCATCGGTCTCCACAACTCGCTCGAACTTGTTGCAGGCCTCACACAATCCTTGCTCGCTGCAGTGATGATTTGGTCAGTGATGAAGATCGCTCATGGCGTGATGCCTGACGGAGAGGGTATGCGCGCCGCCGTATTCGCCGGCTGCATCGTGGCGTTTTGGCCAAACCTCATTGCGTACAGCGCGGTGCTGCTGTCGGAGCAGCTCTATATCACCCTCGTATGTCTCACCGCGGCGTGCACCATTGAGGCGTATCGTTCGGATGACAGCACGATCCGCTGGCGTTGGATGGGTATCGGTGCCGCGGCACTCAGTTTCGCGGTTGTGACCCGACCGCAAATACTGCTCTGGCCCATTGGGCTAACGATCTTGCTCGTCCTCGCACGAAGACC
>JBARPG010000128.1:0-12644 GCA_049642885.1 Acidimicrobiia bacterium
GAGTACGGGCAGCGAGGAGGGGAGTCTCCGCGGTTCGCTCGAAATCCTCAGGTGATGTTCAGAAAGGGTGACGCGTCCGCGAACAGAAACAACGGGAGCGTCTCCGACGCGTCTGCGCCGGAGGAACGCCAAATCAGTGGCGGAGGAAGTGGGATTCGAACCCACGGAAGGTTGCCCTTCACACGCTTTCCAAGCGTGCCGATTCGGCCGCTCTCGCATTCCTCCGCCGGGAAGCGTAGGACATATCCGCGTCGACCCGATGGGTGCAGGCGGACCGGGGCCGCTAGCGTGACGCCCGCCGCACGAGCGTTCGGCGCGACGATCGGGTTCCACGCAACGGGATCCTGCCAATCGAGTCAGGTCCGGAAGGAAGCAGCTCCCCGTGGGTTCTCCCGGGTGCCGTGGAGTTGCCTGGTCGTCGCACCAAACGCTCGAGCACCGCGCAAGTAGGATCCCCCCGGTGAGCGTCTCGCTGTATCGCAAATATCGACCGAGTCGATTCGCTGGTCTCATCGGTCAGGCTCACATTGCCACTGCGCTGACCAACACGGTTCGAGACGAGCGCGTCGGGCACGCCTACCTCTTCTCTGGCCCTCGTGGCACAGGGAAGACGACCACGGCACGCATCCTGGCAATGGCGTTGAATTGCCTCTCGATCGAATCGACCGGCGAGCCGTGCGGTGAGTGCGCGAACTGCCAAGCGGTGCTCCAAGGACGCTTCCTCGATCTGTTCGAGCTCGATGCTGCTTCGAACAACTCCGTGGCTGATATTCGTGATGTCGTTGAGGGTGTGAACCTCGGCGTGTCGACGATGGGTCGCAAGAAGGTGTACCTCATCGACGAGGTCCACATGCTTTCGACCGCTGCTTCGAATGCGTTGCTCAAGACGCTGGAGGAACCGCCGGATCACGTCGTGTTCATCCTTGCGACAACGAATCCCGAAAAGGTTTTGCCGACCATTCGTTCGCGCACACAACATTTTGAGTTTGCGTTGCTCGACGACGATGACCTCGCCGCACATCTCGAAGCAGTGCTCGACCTCGAGAAGGTCGGGTACGAACATGAAGCCGTCGAAGCGATTGCGCGCAAGGGAGCGGGTTCGGCGCGTGACGCATTATCTGCCCTCGACCAAATTCTGGCGGTGTCGCCGCAACGCGTCGACCTCGCTGCGCTTGACCTCGGGTTCGGGTCGCCGGTCTTTGACACGGTGGTCGATTACCTCGCTGCACTCCTCGCCGGTGAAGTGACATCAGCACTCGTTGCGATCTCCGATCTGCATCATGTCGGAGTCGATGGTCGTCGCATCGCGGATGAAGCCCTCGCGCGGTTGCGAGATGCGTACCTGCTCGCGACGGTGGGCGATCGCGTGCATGTTCCTGCAAGTGAACACGAGGCAGAGCGCTTGCGCGCGCTGGCTGATATCGCTGGGCCGTCAGAATTGTTGCGCGCCCTTGATCTCTTAGGCAGTGCGGCAGTCGATGTCCGCGCCGGTACCACGCCCGATGCGCGTCTCGCTCTCGAAGTGGCAACCGTTCGAATCGCACGCCCAGAAGCGGGGCTCGATATGGCGGCGCTCGCTACCCGATTGGAACGTCTTGAGCGCGCGCAACGAAGCGGTGTCGCCGGGACCGTGGTCGCTGCGCCTGCCGAGGTGTCCCCGGGCGCGCCGAAGGCCTCGACCCCAGCACCGCCGACGAATGCTCCCGTCGCCGACGCGCAGATTTCCGAACGTCCGACCGGCGCCACTCCCGCACTCGGTGCGCTCAAGGCCGGGGCTGCAACGAAACGCCCGGCGGCGGCGTCGACAACTCCCACATCGTCCGGCGCCACCGAAACTCTCACTCTTGACGCAGTTGTTGCGCAGTGGCCGATCATTCTTGAATCCTTGGACCAGGCCGCACGCACGCACTTGCAATACGCACAGCCGACGGCCGTTGAAGATGGCGACGTCGTCGCGTTTGCGGTCCCCTTCGAGCGCGGCGATGGTGTTCGTCGCGGATTCCAACAATCAGCGCAACAAGTGCGCGAGGGGTTTGGCCGAGTCTTCGGGGTCACGCCGCGGTTTCGCCTCGCAATCGGCGCGCAGGAGGTCTCACCCGCCGCTGCGGGCCCTGTGGCGGCGGCGAAACGGGCCTCACTCAGCTCAAAATCTGGCGGTGAGATCGACGCAGCCGTGGTCGAGCCCGACCCGGTGGATGATGAAGCGCACGACCAGGCCGTTGAGGAAGACGCGTACGAAGCGATGGCAACCGAGTCAGCGACTGCAGCCCCGGTAGATTCCGTATCGAAATTGCTGAGCACCTTCGGCGGCGAGATCGTCGAAGAAGTTCCGCGTACGTGATCAACTCGGGATCGGAGGCACTCGTGGCGAATCAGAACCAGATCAGTCAGCTGATGCAACAGATGCAGCAGATGCAAGATGACTTGGCCGCAACCCAAGCTTCGCTTGCTGTCTCCGAAGTCGAAGGAACTGCTGGCGGTGGTGCCGTGCGGGTGCGCGCGACTGCGGCCGGTGAGCTGCGCGCAGTTTCGATTCGTGCCGATGTCGTGAATGCCGATGAGATCGACTTGCTCGAAGACCTCGTACTGGCGGCCGTCAACGACGCTCTCGCACAGGCACACGCCCAACGAGAACACCAGATGGGTGCGGTCACGGCGGGTCTGAATCTCGGCGACCTTGGTCTCCCGCAAGGCTTGATCTAGTCAGCGATGGCAGCACTCTACGAAGGCCCAGTACAAGTGCTGATGGACGAGTTCGGCCGACTCCCGGGCATCGGTCCGAAATCTGCCCAGCGCATTGTCTTCTACCTGCTGAAACGCGATCGGCAGGATTCTGATCGGCTCGCACACGCGCTCACAACGATGAAGGACCGCATTGGTCTGTGTCAGGACTGTTTCAACATTGCCGAAGGTGCACGCTGTTCCATGTGCGAAGACGAACGACGCGATCAGACGGTGATCTGTGTTGTCGAAGAGCCGCGCGATGTTGTTGCGATCGAACGCACCGGCGAATTCCGTGGTCGCTATCACGTGCTCCACGGTGCGCTCGCTCCGATGGATGGGGTCGGTCCAGATCAATTGCACCTTCGAGAATTGCTTCGGCGTCTCGAAGGTGTCAAGGAAGTCATCGTCGCGACGAATCCGAATATTGAAGGGGAAGCGACGGCGATGTATATCGCTCGGCTGCTTGAGCCGCTGGAGGTTCGCGTTTCACGGTTGGCGTCCGGCCTGCCGGTCGGTGGCGATTTGGAGTACGCCGATGAGGTCACCTTGGGCCGCGCATTCACCGGCCGTCGCAACGTTGACGGGTGAGCTGAAGCGATTCAGCCCGCTGCAGTGACCGATGCCACTGTGAGATCTGCCATCGCTGCATATCCAGTCATCGTGAGATGGATGCCATCTCCACCAATCCACGCCGGGTGTGCTGCAAGCGCTGGGTCCCAGTCGACGATGTGGAGTCGCGGTTCGGATGCCGCGTACTCCTGTGCCACACGATCGAAATTGTCGAAGCGTTTGAGGTGTGGCGGAATCCACAGGATTGGAACGTCGTACAACTTGAGAGTCGTCTCAATCGCCTTGCGGTAGCTCTCCGAATTTCCGCCATCGTTGGTTCCAGTTTCAACAACTACGAGCGCATAGTGGTTCTTCGCGTTGGCGCGCAGTACCGACAGCGCCTCGGTTGTCGGGCGGCCGACCCGCACATTGATCGTCGAGGAAAAGCCGGCTGCAGAGAGCTTCTTGCTCAGGCCCGCGAGCCGCATTCCCTCGCCGAGCGAATCGCCAACGACTAACACCGAACCGTAGGGACGATCAGGAAAGCCGAGCTCCTTCCATCGCCGCGCACGGTCCGCCGACACCGCTGGGTCGAGATTGCCAGAAGCCCCCGCGCCGATCGCCTCCGGTGTGGTGACTGACTCTGAGCAGACCCACCGTGCCGCCGCCGACATTGCAGATCGCGGATTCGAGGCCACGTCCACGGGGTTCGCTGACGCGGCGACAAGCCACCATGCGGTGTCGCACTGGGCCGTTCGCGTCGCCGCCATCGCGACCTCGAACACTCCGACTGTGAGATCGCTCTCCGGCAGCACGGGAACGTTCGGGTGAGGTGCGACACGTTGGCGGACCCAATCAGCGGCCGTGGCAACCCATGCGATTCGGCGATCGAGACCGTTGTTGAGCGCAACGACCGATCGGTAGTGGGAGTCGGCGTCGCCGGCATCCGCGCGAGCAACGGAGAGATCGTGTTCCGCTGCGGCGATATCGCGACCGGCCTGATCGAACACCTTTGAGATCATGACTTGGCTGTGAGCGCGTTCTTCCGCGACGTGGAGGTCGGTGAGATCGAGTACCTCTGGAGTTCGGGAGTATTGATACGCGGCCGCAGCCGTTCGCTCGAAGGAGTCGCGGAGTTCCTTCTGTTGGATCTTGATGCTCTGCACGTGAGCGAGTGCGGCATCGCGTTGCGACGCGGACAGCTCGATCTGTTTGGTCAGTTCACCGCGGCGAGTCTGCAGTTTCGCGTTCTGTGCGGTTACGTCCCGGACGTGCGCGGCGAGGAGCACCGCCGATTCGGGAAGCTGCATCGGCGTGTCGGGCACGACAAGGTTTGGGGTCGCGGACATGACGGACTCAACGACGAGATGGTTCGCCCGATCAGGTCTAAGGAACACGAGACCCCGGTCAGAGGAGCTGGCTCCCGTGCCCAAGAAAAGTCCCATCAGCCCAAACGCGGCGATGGCACGAAGAACTACCCCGCACCGGGGTGACCGCATCACGGCGACGAGGATAGCGACGCGTTCACAGCACCGAGTGGATGACGTCTTTGACCTGTTCGGTCTCTGTCAAGAATCCGTCGTGACCGCTTGGTGAGGCGATCACGGTGATGCCGTCGGCAGTTCGAATGCCCGCTGCGAGTTCTTCTTGAAGCCGCAGCGGGTACAGCCGGTCGCTGTCGATGCCTGCAATCACAACATCGGCGCTCACACGGGCCAGCGCGGCGCCGATACCCCCGCGCCCCCGCCCGATGTCGTGCAGATTCATCGCTTCGGACAACACGATGTAGGTGTTGGCATCGAATCGCTGAGCCAGCTTTTCGCCCTGGTAGTCGAGGTAGCTCTCGATCGCGAAGCGCCCGCCCTCAATGGGACGCTCATCGCCCTGACGCCCGCGCCCGAACCGGTCGTCGAGCTCCGCCTCGGTGCGATAGGTGATTTGCCCCACTGCCCGGGCGAGTGTCATGCCACGGTGAGGACCAGACCCAGGAGGCCCGCCATAAAAATCCCCGCCTTGAAATCCCGCATCGGCCCGAATGATGTTGTTCTGCGTGGCACTCCAAGCGATCTGCTCAGCGGTCGCCGCACCGCCAACCGCGAGAATCGCCGAGGCACGAACCCGGTCGGGAAAGGACACGCACCACTCAAGCGCGCGCATGCCTCCCATCGACCCGCCAATCACGGCGTGCCAGGTCGAAATGCCGAGCCGGGTCGCCAACGCGGCCTCGACAACCGTCTGATCGCGCACCGTGATGCGGGGGAATCGGCTTCCGTACGGCCCGGTGCCATCGGGATGCGGTGACGCCGGCCCGGTCGTGCCTTGGCATCCACCGAGGACGTTGGGGCACACCACAAAAAAGCGATCGGTGTCGATGACCTTTCCGGCGCCAATGAGCGAATTCCACCATCCATCGCCAACATGCCCGGGGCCCATCTCGCCAGCGGCGTGACTATCCCCAGTGAGGGCATGTAGGACGAGTACCGCGTTGGATGCGCGCTCGTTGAGCGTGCCCCAGGATTCGTATGCAACCTGAACATCAGAGAGCGCGCCGCCCGCCTCAAGCATGTTCGCTCGCTCGGAGTACAGCTTCACAAACTGGCGCCGCCCAGGAGCGTGGCCAGGGAGCCACGCGCCAGTAACGGGGGGAAGGGTCGCCATGTGCGTCTGTCGCCTAGGCAGAGCGCGCTGCGGCGAACCCGCGATCGAGATCAGCGATGATGTCGTCGATGGTTTCCAGACCTACCGAGAGTCGCACCATGCCCGGGGTGACGCCGGAGCTGGCCTGCTCTTCGGGCTTGAGCTGCGAATGGGTTGTCGATGCTGGGTGAATGACCAGGCTGCGTACGTCACCGATGTTCGCAACGTGGCTGTGCAAGGTCAGCGCATTGGTAAAGGCCTTACCGGACTCGAGCCCACCCTTGATCTCGAAGGCCAACACGGAACCGAAGCCCTTGCCACCGAAGTACTTCTTGGTTCGCTCATGCCACGGCGAACTCGCCAGCCCCGCGAACGAGACCGACTCAACCTGGTCATGCGCGTCGAGGTAGTCCGCAACGACTTTGGCATTCGCCCAATGGCGCTCCATGCGGAGGCTCAAGGTCTCGAGACCCTGCAACGTGAGGAACGCATTGAACGGTGAGATCGCTGCGCCAATATCGCGGAGCAATTGCACTCGTGCCTTGATGATGTACGAACCATGCCCAAGCGCCGGGAAATATGCGAGCCCGTGATACGAGGGATCGGGCTCGGTCATCATCGGGTGTTTGCCGCTCGCCGCGTAGTCAAACGTTCCACCATCGATGATCACGCCACCGATCGAAGTTCCGTGACCACCGATGAACTTGGTCGTCGAGTGCACGACCACATCGGCGCCCCATTCCAGCGGGCGCACGCCATAGGGAGTCGGCACGGTGTTGTCGACAATGAGCGGTATCCCATTGTTGTGAGCGACGGCGGAGACCCCTTCGATATCGAGCATGTCGTTGCGGGGATTCGCAAGCGTCTCACCATAAAAGGCCTTTGTGTTTGGTTTCACGGCGGCGTCCCATGCGTCGAGGTCATGCGGGTCGCTTACGAAATCGACTTCAATTCCCATTTTGGGAAGGGTGTAGTGGAGGAGGTTGTACGTGCCTCCGTACAGCGATGGCGAAGCAACCACGTGGCCGCCCGATTCGCACAGGTTGAGAATGGCAAGGGTTTCGGCGGCCTGGCCCGAGGAGACGCACAGCGCGCCAGGGATGCCGACCGCGGTCGCAGTACCGCCCTCAAGCGAGGAAAGGCGAGCTTCGAGCACGCCCTGTGTTGGGTTCATGATCCGCGTGTAGATATTCCCGATCTCGGCCAGCGCAAAGAGATTTGCTGCATGGTCTGCATCTCGGAATTGATACGAGGTGGTTTGATAGATCGGGACGGCGCGGCTACCCGTTGTGGGGTCCGCCTCCTGTCCGGCGTGAATCTGTCGTGTTTCGAATCCCAACTGGTCAGTCATTGCAGCCTCCGTCAAGCGAATGGAGGGGCAACGCTACCCGAGACCCTGCGCCGTTCGTGCGGCGACGAGCGATTCGAGGAAGGCTTCAGGGTTCCAGTCGCTCGGGGCACCTGCGACTTTCGGCTTGAGGGTGGACCAGAGCGCGATCCCGAGTTGGGTACGTGCCGCCGGTCGGAGCGTGCTGCGGCGATCGAGGAAGCGTCGTACCGTCGCCAATTCGAATGGAGTGATCGAATACACATCCCACTTCCGAAATGGCGCAGCGTCGTCATAGGCGGCGGTCGTCAGCACTGATGCGTGGCCGAAGGCTTGGCGGTCACGGACGACGACGGTACCGGCCACCAGATCACCGAGACGTTGATGTTGGGGATCGGCGAACAGCATCACAATCGGGACAATGAACAGACCCACAGCCGACTCGACCAATCGAATGAATGACCTTAGGAACGCGGTTCCGACATCCATCGGTGCACCGTCGGTCCGCACCGCTTGTAGGCGCAGTGCGCGCTTACCCGGAGTGCGCCCATCCCACAGCGTCTCGAAGATCACCGAATATCCAACCATTGGGATGAGCAGAGCCGCTCTGAGAACGGCACCGGCCCATTTTGCGTCGAGATATCGAATGAACGCTGCCGAGAGACCTGCACAGATTGCGGTGATCGCAATCGCGAGGGCGAGATCCAACATGCCTGCAAGCACTCGCGAGCCAAGACCGGCGATCTCTGCATCCAGATGGATGCCTTCGGGGGTGGCGAATCGATGTCGCTCGTGCAGGTGCACCCAAGCACGGTAGCGTCTTTCTGAATGGACCTCTCAACCTTCGAGCGCTCACGGAGTGCAGATTGGAACGCCCTCCGTCAGCTCATTGCGCGTGGTGCAGGCGCAACGCCGGAAGAGGTACTGCGGCGCGGGAAGCTCTACCGTGCCGTGGCTGCCGACGTGGCATATGTGCGTCGCCGGTTTCCTGATGAGGAACTCAGAGGGCAGGTTGAGTCCTTGGCTGCCGCTGGGCGACGGTCCGTGTACGCGAAGCAGTCGATTTCGCGAATCGAGGCCTTTCAATATTGGGTCACACGGGGATTTTGGCAACGCGTTCGGGAACGTCCCGGAGCGTTGGCCCTTTCGGCGATCACGCTCTTCGGGCCTGCGATCCTGATTGGAATCTGGTCAGTGCGTGATCCCGGAGCGGCCTCGCGGATTCTCCCGAACGCCGCCTTTTGGAAAGGTCCCATTATCGAAGGCGCTTCTGCCCGAGCGAATGCCGCGTTTGGAATCATGCTCAACAACATCGTGGTGACGTTGCTGTGCGCGGCTGGCGGCGCGCTCGCCGGTCTCTTTACCGGGATCTCCCTGATGGTGAACGGCGTCATGCTGGGTTCGGTGGTGGGCCTCGCGTACGCACAGGGGAATGGTCAGGCAGCGCTCGAGTGGATTCCAGCGCACGGCGGAATCGAGCTCAGTTGCATCGTGATCGGTGGTGCTGCCGGTTATCGGCTTGGAGCTGCCATTTTGGCGCCTGGTCAACGCAAGCGACGTGTGGCGATTGCCGAGGAGGGCCGAGCCATGGTCCAGATCATTGGCGGAGTCAGTCTCTTGTTGATCGTCGCGGGGCTGCTCGAAGGCTTCGTGTCGCCCGCGTATCTCGGCACCCCGGTCGTAATTACGATTGGCGCTGTGACCGCTGGCGCGCTCTGGACTGGTGTGTTCGTACTCGGGCGTCCCAGCGAACCTGAGGTTCCGCAAGAGCGAGCATTCAACGTTCGAACACGTCAACGCGCTCTTGGTTTATAGGCGCGCGTTCCGTTTCGCCCAGAGGTACTGACCAACACACGCTTCAACGAAGGTGTCAGGTGGAGAGTCAATGATGTGAGCGCCGCTGCCCGAGAGCCGCGCCACCACTCGGGCGCGTTCGGCAGCGAGGTGTTCGAGCACGAGCATGCGCGCTTCATCCATATGCGACAGGTGCGAGCGGTCGACAGGAGCCTTCGGCAACAAGGACGGATCGTGTGCTGATGCGATCACGACCATGTGACGCCGGGTGAGATATCCAACAGCGTCGACCAATGAACGTGACGCGGCTTCATCTTGGATGTCGGTAAAGACGACGACCAGGGCGCGTTTGCGGTGACCGACCGCTCGAAATGCCAGCTCAAAATCTGAATCCAAATCGCTTGCTTCGAGATCGAACACTCGGTTCAACACCGCGTCAAAACTCCGTCGGCGAGGCCGCACGTCACGCCGAATGGCGGTATCGAACGCGAGAAATCCCACACGATCACCCATATCGTCGCCAATGCGAGAGAGGGCGGTGACCGCATCAACCGCAAGATCGAGCCGGCTCGCATCCCCAATCGAAGATGCCATCAGACGCCCCATATCCACGAGGCACACGACATCTCGGTCCTGTTCGAGTCGGTACTGGTTGCTCATTGCTCGACCAGTACGAGCGGTCGCGCGCCAGTTCACTTGGCGAATGTCATCGTCGGGCACGTAATCGCGGACCAACTCGAACTCGGTTCCGAGACCGAGGGGACCACGACGGCGTTCCGAAGGATCGCGAAATGTGTTGACTCGTACGGCCTTGCGAATGCGTTCAACACGCGGGAGGTCTGGCATGACCCGAAGCTGCGACTCCGTTTCAGTCGGGTAGCGCCACGCCGCGAGCTCGAATGGTCCAGTTGCGCGAACCCACGCCGGGGGTATGCGGAACACGCCACGGCGATTGGGCCGAACGGTGGTTGTGAAACCATGCCGCGCGTCGAGGTGTTCCATCAAGACATCGCCGACGCGAGGTTGTCGCACCATCATGCGGCCTGGAGCATCGCGCTCAATACGGAGTTCCATTTCCGCTGGGTACGCGCGCGGCAAGGTCGATGCCATCACGCGCTGGCCGCGTACGGCGCCGCGGGCGAGGAGCGCATCAGCACCGAACAAGACGAGCACGACACCCATGACTGCGAGCATGCCCTGCCAGTCTGCAATCGTTGCCACGAGCGCAGCGCCAATCAGCAACCCAACAGCGACGCCTGTGGGCGCGACCGGGCTCCATCGCACCGCGACGACCAAGAGGGTCGCGCTTGCAAGGAAGATCAGCAGCAGGGCATCAGAACTCATCGAGGAACAGGTACCTGTGCCAGAACTGCGGTGACGGCGTCGTCGGTTCGGAACCCTTCGAGTTCCGCCTCAGGTCGGAGAATCAATCGGTGGCGCAATACGGCAGGTGCAACCCATGCGACGTCATCGGGAGTGACGAAATCGCGGCCCGCAAGTACCGCCGCCCCGCGACTCGCGGCCAACAGGTGAACCGCCGCGCGCGGTGAACCTCCGAGTTCAACACTTGGAAGACTCCGCGTGGCTCGAACCACGGCTGAAACGTAAGCCGCTAGGTCGCGGGTGACATGTGCCGCGTCAACCAGCGAGCGAAGTGCTGCGAAGTCGGCAGCACTCGCGACCTGCTGGATCTGGTCGAGCGTGGTGGAACGCGTCCCAGAACGATCGAGCATGAGCATGTCGACCTCTGCAGTTTCCGAGGGATACCCGACCAGCACCTTCACAAGAAAGCGGTCGAGCTGAGCTTCCGGGAGGGGATAGGTGCCCTCCTGTTCAATCGGGTTTTGTGTTGCGATCACCATGAACGGATCTTCGAGCATGTGCGTAGTTCCGTCGACGGTGACCTGGCGTTCCTGCATCGCTTCGAGCAATGCAGATTGCGTCTTCGGCGGCGTCCTGTTGATCTCGTCTGCGAGCAGCAGGTTTGTGAACACCGGACCTGCACGGAAGCGCAGTTCGCTCGTGGCCCCGTTGAGCTGCAGGGTCACGGTGCCCGTCACATCGGAGGGGAGCATGTCGGGCGTGAATTGAATGCGCCCAAACTGAAGGCCCGCGGCACGTGCAACCGCGTTCACCAGCAGCGTCTTGGCGGTGCCAGGAGGGCCCTCAAGGAGGACGTGTCCGCCAACCGATGCGGTCAAAATCACCGCATCGACCACGTCGTCCTGTCCGACGACGACCTTCCGGACCTCGTTCAAGATGGTGGATCTCAGATCCGTCATGCGTGCTCCTTTGTTGGAAGAGTTGAGTCGGTGCTTGCGGCACCGGATTGTGGAATTGGCGCTGGCGCGCCACGACGCAATTGCGGTCGAATCTGTGAGGCGAGGGCTTCGACATGCAGCGAACGTGACGGTGGGCGAGTGGCGTCGTCGGCGTCGGGGTCACCGAGTGAGCGCCCAGTCGCGGCTACCCCGATGATGACCGCCGCAAGCATTCCCAGGAACGCCGCGATCCATCCGCGCGGGAGGGCATCAAAACCGGTTGCTTCGCTCTTGACCAGTCCAAACTGCTCTTCAACAAACCCGACATCACCGCTGGCCACGATGTTGATTGCACCGAGAGCATTGTTGTCCTTGGACAAATGTTTGTTGTCGAACTGGGTGAAGTTTGAGAGGTGCCGCACCACTCCGTTGGAGGTGAAGGAACTCGCTTCGCCAATGTTGACACCCTGAGTCAACGTTCGATCGATGTAGTCAGCGCTATCGGCCCACCAATCGTCTGAGGTGGTCGGCAGATCACCGACCCACACCAGTGTGCCGCCGTCATCGACAAAGCGCGTCAGCCTCGCAAGGTCTCTATCGGTGATGTCAGGGGAGTCACTGGGGCTTGCGACGACGATGGTCGAGACCTCCGTTGCACCGGCAAGACCCCGGCCCAAGAGCCGCGTTTGGTGGCCCGAAGCATCGAGGAGTGCTCGCCAAGCGGCGAATCCATGCTCGGTGGTCACCTGCGCGCTGCCATCGGGACCGGTGACCACTCCGCCAGACTCGTTGAGTACCGCGAGTGCCACGTTCACGCCGACAATCACCAGGGCAAAGAGTGCCGCGATCAAGATCCACGCCCGCTTCATGTTCGCACCGGTTCTTTCAGGAGCGACGTCCACGCTTGATCTGAATCTTCGAAATCCTCGACTGACGCGGGCCGCTCACCGTATGCCGAGCGATCGAAGGTGATACCGATCTCACGAAAGGTCGGTGACGCGATTGCGCGGTCAACGGCGCGCGTGGTGAGGGTCGGGAGGAACTCGAGTCGGCCGAGATCGTCGAGCTGCAAAAGCCCGGCTCGAAAGCGCAGCCGAATTGCCAGCGTTGGGTTGCCTTCGGCGAGCGCCACGGCTGCCGCGGCGAGGAGCACATCGATATCGCGCTCCTCTTCCATCGCTCCGAGTTCGGTGCGAGGTATCTGCAGCTCCGGTGCTCCCGCAGAGTCTGGCTTCTTCTTTTTCTTATGGAAGTCCATCTTCGAGAGTGCGATGACGAGGAATACCAGGGCAGCGATTGCAACGCCGGCAATGAGAATCCATGCCAATGCGCCGAGCCATTCTCCACCGCCA
>JBARPG010000129.1:0-7779 GCA_049642885.1 Acidimicrobiia bacterium
TTCGCTGCCAAGCGCGGATCGACCGATGAGTGCGTCGAGCAATGGAGCGAAGAAGGCGCGTTCGTGGGCAGTGCGCACTTTCGCTCGAATGCCAGCATGGTCACGATCGAACTGGTTCAGGGCGCGATTAGAACCGTGGTCGAGATACCCCATGGTGCGAGCAAGGAGCTCGCGATCCTCGTCGTGCTCGGGGATGAGATGGGTTTGCGCCTCGTCAACAAGCTGCACTCGGTGCTCGACCTCGCGCAAGAAGATGTAGGACTCGCGAAAGGTGGAGGCGTCGTTATGCGTGAGGTACTTCCCGTCTCGTAACGCCTCGAGCGCAACCAACGAGGTCGGCGATCGCAAGGCAGCGTCGGACCGACCATGAACGAGCTGCAACATCTGAATCGAGAACTCGACGTCGCGAATACCGCCGATGCCGCGTTTCACATCCCGATCGAGTTGCCCCTTTGTCTTGACCTGCTGTTCGCTGCGCGACTTCATGTGTCGCAAGGTTCGCAACGCGTCGTTGGGCAGTGCAGCGCTCCACAAGATCCCACCCGTCATATCGCAGAACGCGGCGCCCAAATCAATGGACCCGGCGACCACATCCGCCTTGAGCAGCGCTTGGTATTCCCAGGCTTCAGCCCAGCGTTCGTAGTAGGCGGCATAGCCCTCGATGGTGCGCGAGAGCGCTCCGGCGCGGCCTTCGGGTCGAAGGTCGGCGTCGGTGCGAAACACGATGCCGTCATCGAGCTGGTCCTGCATGATTCGGATGATTGCGCGCCCAAGCTTTTGCGCGGCGTCGAGATCCCCTTCGTGAACGAACATCACGTCAACATCAGAGGAGTAGTTCAGCTCGCGCCCGCCGAGCTTTCCCATGCCGATGATCGTGAATGGAAGGTCGGGTGTATCGGTGTCAGCGCGGGCGATTTCGAGCGCCGTTGTCAGGCATTCGCTGGCCAGGAGTGCGACCTCTTGGGAAATGACTTCCAGGGGAGCGGTGCGGGTCAGGTCGCGTGCTGCGATGCGCATCATCTCGGCGTGTTTGAAGCGCCGGAGCGCGGCGGGCGAGTTGTCGAGCGCTGCGGCAGTGGCGATCCGGCGTCTTCGAAGCGTTTCGGAGCTCGTCGGTTCGCTGAAGGTGAGCGGGTATGTGCTGTCGGTGAGCGCGTCGAGTGCAGATGGGTCTCGAGCTGCCGCGAGCCCGAGGGAGCGCGAGGCAGAGAAGAGTGCGACGGCGCGTGTGGCGAGTTCGGCGTCCGATGAAATACGTTCGACCGTTGCGGAATCGAAACGCTCGAATGCCCGCCGCGCATATTCCGGCTGAAAGCTCCGCGCGATCAGTCCTTCAAGTTCTCCCGGGAAACCCACGCGCGCAGTCTCCCACCATTGTGACTAAGGCTTGAATTGGATGTTCGCTGTCCCCCCGGCCGATGAGACCACCAAGCTCTGATTCGGTGTAGGGAACACTGCGACACGAGCCCCCGTGTTCGGGTCGGTTGCCGATCCGGTGCACTGGTACAGGCCGCCGGGGAAGAACGCGATGCGGGGATAGGCCTGCGTCTGGAACCCCGCTCCGGCAAAAGCGGAGGACGAACCCATATCGGCTGACTGCACGGGCCCGAATAGATCAAACGATGTGCAATTAATCGAAAGGTCGTCGTAGATGGGGTCAACAGTGGCATTGACCTTGCCAATCCCGATGTCAAAATAAATGACGATTGGCTGCCCGGCCGTTGGCAGCGCCGGATGCCCGCCCGAAGTTGGCAACGAGAATTGTGTGACGGCAGAAGGCGACATGATAAAGGATCCGTTCGTGTCGTCGTCGAGCCCGTCATTTACCCTTCCAATGACCCTTACTTGCAGCCCACTCACCGAAAAGGTCGCGGACTTCAGTGTGTCGCACACGGCATATTGCCTCGCGGCCACGCGGGAGATTGCGTCAGGCGGTTCACTCGAGACCAGTTGCATTTCGCCTTCCCAGTAATAAGCCCAAGGCGCGTTTTGCAGCGCCTGAACGATTTCGTAGGTCGGGCAGCCCGGAGGCGCGCTCGCGGCCGGTGGGGTCGCAGGCGGGCTCGCGGTCGGTGCGGTCGGTGCAGTCGGTGTAGCGGCCTTCTGCGAGGTCGTGGCCGATCGCGAACCTGCCTTCGCAGACGTCGTAGCGGTGGTCGTCGTGGTCGTTGTTGTCGTTGTTGTTGTCGTTGTGGTGGTTGGGTTCGCGGCGGTGGTTGTGGTGCTTGGTTTCTTGGTGATGTGGACGGCGCGGGTGTCATCGGTTTTGATCGTGAGCGCACCGGCGATTGCGGCGGCGGTTGCGGTCGCGATCGTGACGCCAATGATCCAGCCGCTGCGACGCCGTTGTGATGCTTCGCCGATGGTGATGACGGGTGCGTGATCGAGGGGGATGAGCCGTGAGGTGTCCATCACTGCTTTTTCTCGGAGCACGCTTTGCAGTTCTGTTTCGAACGGGTCGAGGTTCATTGTGCACCTCCCGCGAGTTCCCGTAACCGCAACAGTGCGGCACTCAACGTGGATTTGACGGCACCAGTAGAGATTCCGGTTGCGGCCGCGGTTTCTTCGGTGGACATTTCCAGGAGATACCGGCAGGTCACGACCTCGCGTTGGCGGGGTGCGAGTTGTTCCATGGCCGCCCAGATTTGTTCACGCGAATCGTTTTCAACTGCACGGTCTTCTGCTGCAGGTTCGGGACCGGCAGCGAGATTGTTCCGTTCAATAATCGCGCTCCGACGTTTGGTGGATCGCCATTCATCCCGACATAGGTTCACGACGATGGTCCGCAAGTATGGCATTGGGTCTTCAACGGTCTTCCACGAATTCATCACCCGGATGAAGGCCTCATGCACGACTTCTTCGGCACGATGATGATTCCGTAACAACACCGTGGCGAAACCCAAGAGGCGCACACCTTCGCTGCGATACAACGCGTCAAAATCAACCGTTGACACCCCGCTCACCGCGGGCTCACGCGAAAGATCACTCATAGGCCCAAGCGGCATCGCTAACAGCATTACCTAAAGAACGAGCCGACACGCCCATCGGTTGCCCTACATCACATCTTTGGCAGCACAAGCCCCGGCGGAAGGTCAACGGTTGGGCCGTTCGTCGCATCGGCAACATAGAAACTGTCATGTGCTCCATCGGTGATCACGCAGGGCTGAGGGGTCGACGACGCAACGTGCGCACTGACCTCGTACCGAGCTGGTTGTCCCCAGGTTGGTCCCTGCGCTTCGTCGAACGACGCGAGGAACTGTTGGATGGTTGTCGTGTAGTCAACACATTGGAGCGCGCCGGTATTCCCATCTTGAATTCCAACAGTCGCGATCACGTTTCCATTCGCGTCAAAACGAGCGGCGATTCGCGCCTGTGTCCCGTCATTCAAGGTTCCCGAGGCCGACACGTGGTAACTCGTGCCGGTGACAGTGTCGACCGCGCCGCCTGTGCGCAGTCCGCACGCAAGCTGCGTGAGAATCCAACGGTGATGTTCGGTCGGAATCACTGAATAGAGTACGTCACTCCGACTTTGTGGGGTGAGGTTCGTAAAGCCGCCCGTCGCAATATCAAAGCGGAACACGCCGCCGCGAGTCGTGATCCCTGCGCCGCAGGTGCCCTGATACATGAGGTCGACAGTTCCATGCTCCGGCATTCCGATAATGCCGATGTTCGTGGCAGTGCCGCTCAAGAGGTGGGTGAGGTCGGCGGGGAGCAAGAACGTCCTTGCCGCCGAGTCGCTTCGACGCACGATCGCAATCGCACCTTCTCTCACCTCGAGGTAGTGGGTCCGTAGGCCGGTGGTTTCGGGTGCGGCAGCGGTCGTTGGCTTGGACGATGTTGACGAGCTCGGCAGATTCGATGCCACCGAGTTCGGCGATACTGGTGGTACCGCTGGCACAGTTGCGACGCTGGTCGTTGATGTCGTAGTCGTGGTTGTGCTTTCCGCGGCCGACGAAGTCGTTGTGGTACTTGCTTGCGGGGTGACGCGGACTTTGCGGTCACTGGTCTCGCGAGTGAGCACAATGCCGATCGTTACAGCGGCGACCGCCGCCGCAACGCCGATCGCGGAGACCCACACTCTCCGGCGGCTCGTGCGAGCGTTCGAGAGCAACACGACTGGAGCTTGTCCCAGTGGCACCAGCCGTTCGGGGCGAATGTCGCCATCCTCGGCCAACAAACCTCGAAGTTCGTTCTCGAGCTCATCGATGTTCATACCGTGCCTGCCATCAGTGTTTGAAGCTTGTTGAGTGCGGCGGACAGCGATGACTTCACTGCGCCTTCGGAGATGCCGAGCGCGACGGCGGTCTCTTCCGTCGAGTAGTCGAGGAGGTACCGACAGGTCACGATTTCGCGCTGCCGATCGGCAAGCTGGTGCACCGCCTCGCGCAAGTTCGCTCGGAGGGAGTTTTCGATTGCCTCAACTTCGGCTGCCGGCGCATGGGCGGCCGCTCTCGGGTTCGCTTCGTCGATCCGCTTGCGCGTCGCGGTATTGCGCCATTCGGTTCGGCAGAGATTCACGACCGACTGGCGCATATAGGAAACGAGGTCATTGACGCTGACTGCGTTCGGGATGGCTTTGACGAACGCGTCATGTACGAGTTCCTCGGCGCGGCGGCGATCACGAACGAGCACGGTGGCAAGCCCGATGAGTTTCGGGCCCTCCTGTCGATAGACCGAATCAATATCGGTCGGTGCCTCTCCTCGCGAAACGGCGATCGAGGATGTTTCGGGCATCGGCACCCGGCAAGTCTGCATGACAGGTGGACGCCGGACGACCTCGCGGCAACGGAGAGCGCGCTGGGAGACCGTTCTGTTGCCGATTGGAACCAAGCGACGTATTGCGATCCCTGCCTCGATTGCGAGCACGTGGCGCAGTTCGAGTTCGAGCATCGCGAGGCTCACCGACCACGTCCGCGCTCGGACGACAGTTGCTGCATGCCTGATATGACCCCTGAACCGAAGTTCGGTTGCAACCAAAGGGCACAAGATCAGGGGTTTAGTTGCTGAGCACTCCAAGGTCAGCCCCCGCCGGGATGAATTCCCCTTGTACCTGTTCTCGATCCTTGCTGATCCTGGTTTCGGTTCCGTCCGCATGGACAATCGTGAGATGGTGAAGCTGGACATCGGCATCGAAGGGGGAAACCCTGCGGATCCCGATGTGTTCAGTCTTTCCCGTGGCGCTCTCAGCGTCATCCGCCAGGCACTTGCTCGGGTCGGCGGTTACTTCATCTTCGTGGCGCCGAAAGACTTCCTGCTGCCCCCTGGTATCGGCCGGGAGTTCTTCATAGGGGAACTCGAAAGTGCAAAATCGGCTTGAAGATGCATCGCCGACCGAGAAGCTCGTCGATACAAGGCCGTCGACCGTGAAGCGGGTCGGGCCCACTCCGACACTGTCGGGCATGGAATCCGCGTTGGGGATGTCGGGCTGGCTTGTCGGAACAACGAACCCGGTGCCGTCAGAACATTGTTCTGTGAGAAATACGAACTTCCCGTCAAGCGAGAATGCGTCAGACCCAATGAAGTAGCTCTTGTTGATGGCAGCAATCTTCGTTTCGGTGCCGGTGAGGAGATTGAGGCGTGACAGCGACTGCTGTTCTGAGCCGCAGCCCCCACCATTTTTGGCGATCCACGCGGTCCTGGGGTCACCCGTTCGCGAGCTCACGACTTGAACGTCGGTGCCTCCGTAGTCACGAACGATCTTGCCTTGTCGGTTCAAGATCACGAGTTTCCCATCGAGGGTTGCAAGCACGAATTCGTGGTCGCCAGCGATCGTGTGATTGGCGGCAGCCACTGCTTTCGTCGACGCGGGCGACACGGGCACCGCGGACGCCGATGCCGTGGCTCCGGAAAGCACACCGAGGTCGGTGCCCGCGGGCACGAATGATGCTCCGACACGGAATCGGTCTTTCGTGATTCGAGTGCGAGTGCCATCAGGGGCCACCACCTCGTAGTGGGACGGGAGCGCCTTGTCGGAAGACGCGTCGCCCGAAATGACGTTTTCCAGCGTTGAGCCATCCCCCGCCGTCTGTCCCTCAGATTGCGGGACCTTCACCGAACCGCCCGCAGCGAGAAGCCGATCGCAAATCTTCGGATCCTCGGGATACCGGCCACCCTGCCAGCGCCGGATATCAGCGATTTCCTTCTGCAATTCGCTGGCGGGTAGATCCTTGAAGAGGTTTGACTCCGCACACACGGCTTCACGGCTGTTCAACACATCGACGACATATGTCGGCCTGACATCGCAGCCGCTGTAGATCGGGAGCAGCCCTTCCGTTGGGAAGTAGCCGACACCGTCGTTCGGGACCTGATCGATAGAAAACATTGTCGACGAGGTGCCCGCGGCAACGTTGAATTTCGTCAGAGTCGTCCCGAATTCTGCCCCGTCATACGACGGACCAGCGCACCCGTCAAACGTCGAAAGCAAAACAAAGGCGTCTCGTTCTCCGGTCCAGTAGAACTGCTGGTGGTCACCGTGTGGCGCGGAGCCGAGGGTCTTCTGGATCTGCCCCTGCCGATCCAAGATCACAACTCGCTCGTCGATGACTGCAGCGATGTATTGCCCGTCGGCGGCAATCACAGGCTTGGGAGCAGTGGCGCTCGGTGCCGCGGCAACGTTCGAATCCGAAGAACCCTTCGATGAGGAGCCGTGATTCATGACACCGACGCGTACCGCACGACCACCATCGTCAGACTGCAAGGCCACGATGCCAGCGATACTGGCGGCGACCGCAAGCCCTGCGACTCCGCTGCGCATCGCACGGTGACGATTGCGGGTGCGGTGTGCAGAGGACACCAGCGTGTCGAAGTCGACGAGGCTGTGGTGTGCCGGATCGCCTTCCTCCATGAGGAAGTTCGCGAGTTTCTGTTCCATGGGGTTCATTGATTCGTTCATCGGAGGTCTCCAATCAAGACTTCGAGTTGGCCCATCGCCCGATGGAGATGCGACCTGACGGTGCCTTCTGGGAGGCCCAGTGTCTCGGCCACTTCCGTAATGCTGCATTGTGAGAAGTACCGGAGGATCACGGCCTCACGTCGTGGACTGGGAAGTTCGTCTACGGCTGCACGGAGCCGCCGTTTCGTTTCGGAGCCTTCGGCCTCAACGTCGGCACCTGCAGTCGAGGTTGGCCCCACGACATTGAATCGCCCCCCGATGCGCTGACCGCGCGCTTTGCGTCGGCCCGCATCTCGACATGCATTCACCACCATTTGGCGGAGGAATGCACGCGGCTCATCGATCGACGCTCCCCGACGCCGCAGCGCCCGCTCGAACACGTCTTGAACCAATTCCTCTGCCGTTGCCGGGTTTCTGGTCAGGAGCCGCGCAAGGCCAACGAGTCGCGGTCCTTCGGACCGATACAACTCTTCAAACTGACTGCTGCTGATCACCCATTGGTGTTCCGCGGTTGCTGTCATCGTTACCATCATGACCAATACGACGAGCGAACGAGCGTTTCGTTGCAAATACGCGGGAATTTCTCAAACCCACCGATAACCTCAGCAAATGCGTTCCATTCGTGTCGCCCTCGCCCAAATAAATGCAAACGTTGGTGCGATCGATCACAACGCTGACCGAATCCTCCAGGTGTATCAAACCGCTGCAGATTCGTGCGCGGATGTCGTCATCTTCCCGGAACTGACGATCACCGGATATCCGCCGGAAGATCTCCTCCTGCGCCCAGCGTTTGTGAACGCCGCCACGCACGCGATTGCCCAAGTTGCGCGGTCAATCGGCGAAACCGCCGCGATCATCGGCGGTCCGATATTGGGCCGGGACTTGGC
>JBARPG010000130.1:0-3449 GCA_049642885.1 Acidimicrobiia bacterium
GAGCGTGTCTGCGAAGTGTCAGAAGAGCTGATGGGGATCCGTTTGCGTGCCGGCGAGCATGTGCTGATGGATCCACGATCGGGATTGCTGCTCGAACGCATTCCGCGACCCGAGATCGAAGAACTCGTACTCGAAGAAGTTCCCGATGTCAGTTACAGCGATATTGGGGGTCTCGATGAACAGATCGAAACCATTCAAGATGCGGTCGAATTGCCGTACCTCCACGCGGATCTGTTCAAGCAGCATGACCTCGCCCCACCGAAGGGAATCCTTTTGTACGGACCTCCCGGGTGCGGCAAGACGCTGATCGCCAAGGCCGTTGCGAATTCGTTGGCGAAGCGGGTCTCAGAACGCAGCGGAAAAGACACCAAGAGCTATTTCCTGAATGTGAAAGGTCCCGAGCTCCTCAACAAATACGTAGGAGAAACGGAACGTCAGATTCGACTCATCTTTGAGCGGGCACGCGAGAAATCTGAAGAGGGTGTGCCCGTCATCGTCTTTTTCGATGAAATGGATTCTTTGTTTCGCACCCGTGGAACCGGAATCTCATCGGACATGGAATCCACAATCGTGCCGCAATTGCTCGCGGAGATCGACGGCGTCGAGAGTTTGAGGAACGTGATTGTGATTGGTGCCTCGAATCGTGAAGATCTGATTGACCCGGCAATTCTGCGCCCGGGTCGTCTCGACGTGAAGATCAAAGTGGAACGCCCCGATGCCAGCAGCGCGCAGTCCATCTTTCAGCGGTACCTCGTTCCGACCTTGCCGATCGCACAGGATGAGATCGGCAGGCATGGCGATATTGAACAGGCCATCCAGGCAATCATTCGCGACGCCGTTGCGCATATGTATGACACCGGACCACACAATCGTTTTCTCGAAGTCACGTACCAAAGCGGGGGCAAGGAAGTTCTTTACTTCAAAGACTTCGCGTCGGGAGCCATGATCGAAAATATTGTGAGTCGTTCAAAGAAGTTGTCGATCAAACGCGTCATCGACGGTGGCCCACTCGGGATTCGAACCCAAGACCTGCTCGATTCGATCAACCAAGAGTTCCGCGAACACGAAGATCTTCCGAACACTACGAATCCCGATGACTGGGCCAAGATTTCCGGAAAGAAAGGTGAGCGCATCGTGTACGTGCGCACGATCCTCGATCGTGGGAAGGATACCGATCCGGTGGGTGGGCGCCAGATCGAACGCATCACGACCGGGCAGTACCTGTAGTCTCGATTCGTGGCGATACCAAAGGTCTGCGGGCTCGAAACCGAATACGGAATCGTCCATCGCGGTGTCGCAGACCCCAACCCCGTGCTTGCTTCTTCGCTGCTCGTCAATGCATATGTCGAGGGGCACCGAGTGGGATGGGACTTTGGCGACGAAACGCCAGGCAACGATGCCCGAGGCCCTGGCTTGGCGATGTTCGCCCCGGAGATCGAAACGCATCTCGCGAACGCGGTTCTGACGAACGGTTCTCGTTTCTACGTCGACCACGCACACCCCGAATATTCGACTCCAGAATGCCGCACGCCGCTTGGTCTGCTGATCGCGGATCGAGCCGGCGAGGAAATTCTGCGGAGAGCGATGAGCATCGTGAATTCGCGTCTGGGAGATGGCCAGGAGATCGTCGTCTACAAGAACAATTCCGATGGCAAGTCAAACTCATATGGTTGCCACGAGAATTATCTGATCGACCGAAGCATCCCGTTCCAGTCGATCGTGGGTGCGATGTTGCCGTGGTTTGTCTCGCGCCAAGTCATCTGTGGATCTGGCAAGGTCGGTTCCGAACATGGTGCGGCCGCGGTCGATTACCAGATCAGTCAGCGTGCTGATTTTTTCGAAGAGACCGTCGGTCTCGAAACGACGCTCAAGCGACCACTCGTCAATACACGCGACGAACCGCACGCGGACGCTTCGACGTTCCGCCGCCTCCACGTGATTGCGGGTGACGCAAACTGTGCAGAGACATCAACGTTCTTGAAAGTGGCGTGCACTGCCATGGTGCTCGCAGCACTCGAGGATGAAGTACTGCCGACCGACATGTCCTTGCGCGATCCGGTGAGCGCCGTACGAGAGATCTCTCATGATCCAAGCCTTCGTGCGAGCGTGGAACGCACCGATGGTCGGCGAGTGACAGCGCTCGAAATGCAATGGCAGTTCTTTGATGCATGTAGCAAGCACGCTGCGGAACACGGCTTCGAAGCCGTCGGCGAGGAATCTGAAATTGAGCTTGCGCTCAACCTGTGGGAGCGAGTGCTCACCGCACTTGAGGATGATCCACTGCGCCTCGACGGAGTCCTCGACTGGCCAACGAAGCTATCGCTCATTCGACGTTTCGCCGAGCGGGACGCCCTCGAACCAGGAAATCCGAAGCTCGCATTGATCGACTTGCAATATCACGATATGCGCCACGATCGAAGCCTCTACCAGCGCCTGCTTCGCAACGGGCACATGGAAACGTTGGTGAGCCAGGCCGATGTCGTTCACGCAATCTTGAATCCGCCCGAGACCACCAGGGCCTATTTTCGTGGGCGATGCCTCCAAGAATGGCCGGATGCCGTCGTTTCGGCGAACTGGGACAGTATGGTCCTCGACGTGGGAACGAGCCCGTTGCGGCGAATTCCCATGATGGATCCCCTCAAGGGGACCCGCGAACATGTCGAAGGCTTGTTTGCTGAATGTCAAACCCCGGCAGCCTTGGTTGCCCGGCTCATAACCTGAGGCAGTGATGTCAGAACGTGAACTGAAGCGAAAGCCAGCACCAGAGCGCACAACGGAGCAGGTTGACGAGGCCGCTGCGCCAACGGTTCGCGGCGAAAAACTCAAAGAGGAGATGGACGATCTCCTCGATGAAATCGATTCGGTGCTCGAAGAGAACGCTGAGGAGTTCGTACGCAGTTACGTTCAAAAGGGTGGTGAGTGAACTCGTCCTCCGCGGTCAGTAGTCTGCCCAGCAATGGAACAGTTCCTCCCACATCAACCGCTTCAACCCGATCCGGGTTCGAGTTTCTCTGACCTTCTTCGTCACGTCGCACCGACAGCACTTCCCAATTTGGATGCGCTCGCCGACGTTCCTCATGGCACCACGGTTATCGCCGCGCAATGCGCGGAAGGTGTTGTGATGGCGGGGGATCGGCGCGCAACTGCCGGCTACACGATTGCGTCGCGTCGCATTGAGAAAATCTTTCCCGCCGACGCGCACTCGGGAGTAGCGATCGCTGGTGCTGCAGGTCCCGCAGTCGAAATGGTTCGGCTGTTCCAAGTGCAACTCGAGCACTACGAGAAGGTCGAGGGCGAGGTGCTCAGCTTGGAAGGCAAAGCCAACCAGTTGAGCCAACTCATTCGCGCCAATCTTGGTGCCGCCATGGCAGGCCTCGCGGTCGTCCCCGTATTCGCGGGTTACGACCTCCGCCGCGAAGTCGGGCGAGTGTTCAGCTATGACATCACGG
>JBARPG010000131.1:0-9357 GCA_049642885.1 Acidimicrobiia bacterium
CCCCGACACCGCCGACACCGCCAACGGCAAAGCCTGTCGGTGTGCCAGCGACGTACTCACCGCTGCCAACCACGCCGAAAGATACGGATTCCAGCGAAGCACTGCTCAAAGCGGTGAAGGACGCGGAAGCATTACGCGCCGCGGAGGCTGCACGTGCCGCCGCTAGCAAAGCCCCAGCGGGATCACTGCCGTTGACGGGCGGATCGACGTCCAACCTTGCTGCGATTGGTCTCGGACTTCTCGCAGTTGGTGCCGCGGCAACTGTCGCCGGGCACGGTCCAGGAAATATCGAGTCTTCACTTCAGTTGGAGGGAGCAACTGTCGATACAGAATAAGAATTCGGGCATCAGCGGCTCGCCGAGGATGCCCCACGGCTCACGACTTCGGTAACGGTGTTTGAAGCAGCGGTTACTACTCGACTAAGGCCTTCGGGCTGACCTCGAGCAAGTCCGCTGTGAACGGCATCGGAAACGGAGCACGGAGTGGTGGGGCTCCCTCGACGAGTCGCTTCGCGTTGGGGGTTCGCTACCTGCAGCGACCACCTCCGGCCTGGCGTGTTCGGCGAGTAGCTCGTGAATACAGGTTCGCGTGGCGCTGTTCCTGAGTATCGTGCTGCAGATGAGCATCTTGGAATCCTTTCGCATGGACGGTTCGGTCGCGATTGTCACCGGCTCCAGTCGAGGCATCGGCCGTGGCATCGCTTTGGCCTTCGCTGAAGCAGGCGCAAACGTGGTGTTGGTATCGCGTACGCAAGACGACCTTGACCGTGTTGCTGGCGAAGTTGAAGCACTCGGATCAAAAGCAACGACCGTCGCGCTCGACGCAACCGACCTCGCCGCGCTGGCGGCGCTCCCCCAGCATGCGCTCGATACGTTCGGCAGCGTTGACGTCGTCGTCAACAACGCGGGCGGCACTATGCCGCGACCGATGCTGAACACGTCATCAGGATTCTTGGAACGTGCGTTTCATTTCAACGTCACGACTGCATTCGAACTGACCAAAGCGGCAACCCCTGCACTCCTGGAGACTCGCGGATGTGTTCTCAACATCTCCTCAGCAATGGGCCGCCTCACTGACCGCGGCATGATCGCCTACGGCACCGCGAAAGGAGCGCTCGCGCACATGACACGGCTCACTGCGAACGAGCTTGCGCCGAAGATCCGAGTCAACGCCATCGCGGTTGGGGCAGTCGCCACCGATGCGCTCGCCACGGTGACCGAAGACGAAGGCTTGCGCACACAAATGGAATCGCTCACCCCGTTGCGACGCATCGGTTCGGTTGATGACATCGCAGCGGCAGCACTCTGGCTCTGCTCGCCCGCAGGGAACTACGTCACCGGCAAAGTCGTAGAGGTTGACGGCGGGATCGAGTCACCGAATCTCCCGCTCGGTCTCCCCGACCTATAAGGCCGCGGCACCTCGGCCGATACGATCCGGCGATGCCCAAGATTTTCATTACCGGACGACCCGAAATTGATCGCCTACTCGAAAAAGATCCACTTGCGCTCGTGATTGGGATGTTGCTCGATCAGCAGGTGCCGATGGAATGGGCGTTCCGCGGGCCGTTCACGCTGCAGGAACGACTCGGGTCGCTCGACGCTGCCGAGATCGCAGCGATGCCGGTCGAGTCGCTCGAGGCAACCTTCAAGGAAAAGCCAGCGCTGCATCGTTACCCCGCATCGATGGCACGGCGCACCCACGAACTCTGTCGACACGTCGTCGAGCACTACGGGGGCGACGCGAAGAAGATTTGGAAGGGGACGAAAGACCCTGCAGTCGCCTATCAGCGCATTTGTGCCCTGCCGGGATTTGGTATCGACAAAGCGCAGATATTCTTGGCGATGGTTGGCAAACGGCTCAACGCCGCTCCACCGGGATGGGAGCGATTTGCCGGGCGGTTCGCTGGCGAGGGTTACGTCTCTGTAGCCGACATTGACGGCCCTGAGGCCATCACCTTCGTGCGCGATCACAAGAAAGCTATGAAAGCTGCCTCGAAGAGCGCGAAATGATAGCGGTCGATTCCCTACCGAGCCCTCGGCAGAACACACCATAGGATCGACATCCATGACCTCAATCGCTGAACCTTCCCAATCCGCCTCGGCACACGGAATCGTCGTCGACGGGCTCGTGAAGGAATTCAAGGAAGGGGTTCGCGCGGTTGACGGTATTCACTTCCACGTCGAGCCGGGCGAGATCTACGGGTTCCTCGGGCCAAACGGTGCGGGCAAGTCAACAACGGTGCTGATGCTGACAACGCTGCTACCTCCCACCGCGGGCACGGGCACGGTGGCCGGCCATGACATCGTGCGCGATCCGGCGGGAGTTCGATCGGTCATGGGAGTCGCGCTCCAAGAGGTCGCGCTCGACCCGATGCTGACGGGGCTCGAACATCTACAGCTTCAAGCCAGCCTCCAGGGTCTCCCCAAAGCGCGAACCGCACGGCGCTGCGTTGAACTGCTCGAACGCGTCGGATTGACGGACGCCGCCAGCCGCAAAACTGCTACCTACTCCGGGGGCATGAAACGCCGACTCGACCTCGCGCTCGCGCTCGTGCACTCCCCATCGATCCTGTTCCTGGATGAGCCCACCACTGGGATTGACCCAGCCAACCGCGTTGGCCTGTGGGACGAAGTTGCCAAGCTCGCCCGTGAAGACGGAGTGACCGTGCTGCTCACCACGCAATACCTCGAAGAGGCCGATCAGCTCGCGCAACGAATCGGAATTATCGACGGCGGCCGTATTGTCGCCGAAGGAACGCCGGCCTCATTGAAGGCCGAAATCGGTCGTCCGCGTATTGAAGTGCGGCCCGAAGCCGCCGCGGATGTCGCTCGCGTCGAGACTCTGCTTCGCCAATTCGGAGCGGATGTCGCAGCGCCTCCCGGAAAAGTCGGAATTCGTTTCGCGAGCGCGGAGACGGCACTCGCAAACGTCGTGCGTGAACTCGATCAGGCACACATCGCAATCGCGGAGCTGCAGGTCTTCTCTCCGACCCTGGACGACGTGTTCATGGCGAAGACCGGTCATTCACTCGAAGGCGACGAAGGGCAATGACCATCGCCGTCACCCCCTCAGCACTGCACCCGTCGACCGGAGCGCAGATTGGCGCACTCGCGCAGCGTTCATTGCGGCGCGTCTTCCGCCAGCCAGCGCAGTTCGTGTTCCCGATGGTGTTCCCGATGATCTTGCTGCTGATTAATGGCGATGCACTCACATCCGTGACCAAGCTTCCCGGGTTCAGCGCGTACGCACCGTCCTATCGGGCCTTTTGGTTTCCAAATACGTTCGTGTTCGGTGCCATGACAATGGCAACAATCATGGGCGCGAATATGGCCCGCGATATCGAGACTGGGTATCTGAACCGAATGATGCTCACGCCGACACGCAGCGTTTCGATTCTGCTCGGTCACCTTGGCGGCGCCGTCATGATGGCCTGCGTGATCTGCACGGAGTACCTGATCATTGGGCGGCTGCTCGGGGTCGAGGTTGCGACCGGCCTAACCGGAGTATTGGGGATCTACGCCTTCCAGATTCTGATCGCGATCTTCTTTGCATCGCTCGGCACGGCGCTGGCATTGCGGTTCGAAACAGCAGAAGCCGTTGAGAGCATCTTTCCCTTGTTCTTCGCTCTCCTGTTCTTGTCGTCAGGGAATTTTCCTCGCCCATTGATCGAGACCGCGTGGTACCGCACGATCGCGACGTACAACCCGGTCACCTACGTCATCGAGGGAATCCGGGCGCTCGTCAACTTGTCTTGGGGGGATGAGTCCGTTTGGCGCGGCTACCTCGTTGCCTGCGCGCTCGCCCTCATCACGGTGTTCGCCGCCGCTCGCGGGGCACGAAGCAGATTCGCCCGATCATGACTGCAGTGACCGCACCCATCGACACAGCGCTTGAACCCGCACGACCGAGCGTGTTCTCCGTTGCGCGCGGCGTCGCATGGCGATCGATCATCACCTACTACCGAAACCCAGCTCTTGTGTTGCCGACCGTCATTTTTCCGTTGCTCTTTCTCACCTCCTTCGGTGGATCGATGCAACGACTGTCCAAGCTCCCCGGTTTCCACTACAAGCAAGGATTCACCACGTACATCTGGTCCTTCAACATCCTGCAGGGCGGAACCGTCGCTGGCGCGTTCATCGGCTTCGCACTCTTGCGCGATTTCGAGAGTGGATTCATGCGACGGCTGTTCTTGGCCTCCCAGAATCGCCTCGGGATCGTGCTCGGATACTGCGTCGTCGCGTTGACGCGTACGTTGACCTCGTTGGCGGTCGTCACCGCGGTGGGGCTCGCCGTCGGTGCCCGCCCCGCAAGTTTCGGATACTTCCTCATTGCAGTCGTACTGATCTGCCTGTGCGGACAAGCGGCGTGCCTGTGGGGTGTCGGTCTGGCCACGAGGATGCGAACCATCCAGGCGGGGCCGCTGATTCAGATGCCGACATTCATTAGCTTCTTCTTGGCGCCCATCTTCGTGCCAATTGAATTGCTGCACGGCTGGCTGCACACCGCAGCGGAGATCAACCCAATCTCGCGAGTGATCATGGGAGTGCGAGATCTCATCGAGGGATCAACGAATCGTGTGCCCGCCGCGTTCTTGGCAGTTATCGGCTTGAACCTTGTCCTGGTTATTTGGGCTGTTCGTGGGCTGCGCGCAGCGGAGCGTGCCGGCGCCTGAGGTTCGCGATACGCGTCAGCCCGTTGGCGGGTGTCCCAAGACGATGCGTGCGATGTTGCTCACGCTTCCAGGATCACTGAAGTACTGGCTGTGCCCCGTCGCGTCGCCGGTGTCAAACACGTGAGCACCAAACGACGAGTCGGTGGGCTCGACCCCAAAACCGAGATTGCTGGGCCCATTGAACGAGTCCGAGCCAAACAGACTCTCTTGAATCCCGCCGAACAGGTTGGCGGCAATGCCCCCAACAAGTGGAATGTTCTTCGTCTCCTCGGCCACCCTGACGGCAACTCCAACGTAGGGAACCGACTTGACCGCCGCATCACCCGCGGCGGGGAGATACTGCACCGGGTCCGAGGTCGGTGCTCCGGCAAAGACCTCGACCGTTGGCGATTTCAAATCCGCACGAGTGTCGACGGTCATCCCCGGGCTTCCGACCGCGACCACGCGTTCCACGTCGAGTCCGCTTCCCGTCTTCATCGTTGCGCCAGTCAACGTCGTTCCGTAGCTGTGCGCAACAACCGAAACCTCAGCTCCGGGGTTGAGGGCGTGCACATCGGCAACGAGCGATCGGAGGCCGGCGCGGCCGGCGTATGCATCACTTGTGCTCGCACCGGAAATCCCTTCAGGGGTGTCGTAGACCAGGCCCGTCACCACAGCGACCTGCTCCCCCGGCTTCGCGTCTCGACGCAACTCTGCGAAGAGCTTGTTTGCGCTCCCGTCGATGCCGTTATGTTCAGTGTTCATACCCGGGACGAGAATCGCTACGTGTGTCGCGTCGGCGAGGTTGCCGTACACGCGCGCTTCACGTCCGTCGCCATGTTCGGAATAGAGGAGATACGAATCGCCAACCGAACCGCTCAGCGTCCGCGCTGCTGAGGCTGCTTCTTGTTCGGCCGCGTGCTGACGCACCGTCGCCGCCAGGTGCCCAAGCAGTCGAGAGGCACTCGCAAGGCTTGGTTGATGGCGACGATTCCAGTCGTGCTCAAAGCGCGTGCGGTCTGATCCGCGCCACGTCAACGCCAACGCCTTCGTGTTGAGTGTCGCCGCAATGCGAAGAAGCTCCGTTGCCTGGTGATCGAGGACCCGTGCATGTTCTGAGAGCTCTTGGGTGTCGGCGCCGAGAACAGATGATGCTGTGGTTGTAGCCATGTCACCTCCACGGCGGCAGCGACCGACGAGGGACGGTGGTTGCGGGGTTGCCGGTCGCGCTGCCACAAGATCCATGCGCGCGGATCGACTCGAATGTGACACTCGCGGGAATCAAATGATCCGAAATGCCCATGGAATGTCTTGAAGGCTCGGAGGTCCCTCAGCCAGTCGGACCCAGGCCGAACGACTGGTACGCGGCCTCAAGCACAGCGCGAGCGACCCAGGTGGCACGCGGTTTCGTATCGAGGCGAACACCGTTTCTGGCGTCATCAAAATGGATGCCATCTGGGCGCAGAGCTTGTCCGTCATCACCATCTGACCGACAGTTGCGCGGTCCTTCGGGACACACGATGGCCCCAAGGTCCACCGTGGTCGCTCCAGTTCGCGCGGCAACGTTGCTCATGATCTCGCGTGTGCCGCGCAAGTTCTGGAGAAGCTGATCAAAGTCATCGTCACCGAAGAAGAAGGCGACTGCCTGAGTGTTGTCTGGCCACATTGGCAGTACCAGAACCACATCGATTCCAAGCTTCTGCAGGGCGCGGACCCGCTCCTCGACGGTGCCGCCCCACCAGGTATCCCACGCGGGTTGACCGACATGTCCAGGCTTGCCGAATTGTCCTGTCGTTGCTCCAGAAACGCCCGTTCCCGCGAACCACAATGCAAGCGTTTTCGGGTGTTCCGCGGGAAAGAGCGTGGCCCATCGCTCGCGCCAGTCCGCGCAACCCGGCGGCGCCCGCGTATTCCACTCGTCTGCATCCTCTGCGCCGTCGCAATTCGGGTATGCATCATCGATCAGGCTCACCCCCGGGGGCGCGGCCACAACAAGTTCGTCGATAAGACTGTTCGGGACCGAGTCTCCGAGCACCAAAACCTGCGCGTACACAGCCTGCGGCACCGCGCTCGTCGCTGATGCACCAGGGCCACTGGCTTTTGAGGTGGTCGATGAACTCTTCAAAATGACGGGAACGGCACGTGCCCGAGCGGAGTCGATGGGTGTGTCCACGCGCACCGCAATTGCACCGGCAACTGCCAAACTGAGCGCGGTCCCTGCGATTAGGACCTGGGCGCCGAGTCGCTTGGGAACGCGCTCCAACAACTTCGGCGGCTCCAACAAGTGATGGGACGCCTCCGCGAGCACCAGTGACACACCGAGCGCCCACACCCGCGCCACATTCCAGTGATCGGCGATGAGCATCAATGGCCAATGCCATAAATACGCGCCGTAGCTCCGCTGGCCCAACCACTTCAACGGCCGCAGCGCTACGACCCGCCAGGAGGTGTACATCTCGGGAGATGCCGCCGCGGCCACGACCAAGAAGCTCACCAAAGCCACACCAACCGCGGCGGAGCTGTGCCAGTACGTGGTGCGATCCGGCGAGTTGTCCGCATTGACAACGCCAAGCACGACGCCGAGCACGCCAGCGACTCCGAGCAAATACCAACTTCTTCGGGAGCCTTTCGGAGCGGGAGACCACCATGCAGCTAACCCGCTACCGAGCAGGAGCGCTCCCGCTCGGGCATCGGTTCCCTCGTATACGCGCGTGAGCGCCGAGCCCGCCGACAAGCGATAGGTCCACACAAACGCTGTCAGGGACAGCAGCGGAGCAACGATGCCGACCCCTCGCCTGATCTTCTCCTTGTTGTGCTTGGCAAGGATCGCGATGCCGACCACGATGAGCGGCCATACCACGTAGAACTGCTCCTCGACACCGAGAGACCACAAGTGCTTGAGGGGCGATTCATCGGATACCGCGGCCCAGTAATTGCTGCCGGCTCGAATCTGTACCCAGTTGGCGACGTACGCGAGGCCCGCTGCAGCGTCACGGCCTACGGGAGCACCTCCCCAAATGCCCGTCAAACTGATGAGACCGACGCCCGCAATCATCACCACGAGCGCCGGGACGAGGCGGCGGAATCGGCGCCACCAGAACCAGCCAAGGCCGTAGCTGCCGAGCAGGCGCCTCGTGATCACAAATCCGGATATGACGAAGAAGAGATCCATTCCGACCGCGGCCCACGGTGGAAGCAACTCCGCGTGGAATCCAAGTACCAACACGGTCGCAATGCCACGGCACGCGTCAACCGCGGGTAGGCGATCATGTCTCGACACGCGTGAAGACGCCATATCTATCGGGCCCGCGGCCGAGGCTTCGATTTGGACACTCACCGACTGGAGGTTATCCAGGAGGTTTACTCACACGCGATCCCGTCACCGTCACGGTCGAGGTCGGCTGTGTAGCCAGGGTCTCCACGATGAATTGGGGCAGCTCCATCGCCGCGGACATCTGTGCAGTTCTTGTACACGGGCGGTGGCCCAATCCATGGACTCCACGGCCCAGGCTGACCGAACTCGCCGTTTGGTGCTGAATCCATGAACGCGTCGAAAATATCCGGGTGCTCTGGAGTCGTCGATACGTAGAAACGCATCGGTCCGGTACCGCCAGTACAGGCGAGTGGATCGAAGGTAAACCGGATCAAGTACCCCGAATATTGGATGTCATGGAGACACCTCGAGTCACCGCTGGCGCCTGCAGAAAACCTGACCTTGTGCTGAATCGCCCCGTAGTAGAAGGTCGAACGATCCCAGAAATCAAAATCAAAATCGTCGTCTCCCGTCGTTTCGATCTGAACAGCGGCCGAAACGGCAACGACTCCCGATGCGTTCAAGATTGGATTGACGGTCACGACATCGACCGTGACCTGGTTGGCTTCGTAGTACACGGCCCAATTCGTGATGTCGAATGAGGGATCCGGTGTCGAGACTCCAGAAAAAAGTCGGTATTGGTCTCCGACCGGGTCGACAGCGGCAAAGACTCCGCGAATAGGACGTTGCGGAGTCAGCCCGGGGCCACACCCAACAAGTGCAAACGCGCCGACTGAGCATGCAACTACCAATAGTTTCTTCATCGCTGCCACGACCGTTCCATGCCTGCCACCGGCGATTGCCGAATGACCCTGTGGCCAGACTACGCGAGCTGGCCACGATCGCGGAGCCAAGGAATAGGATGCCGCATTCGCCCCCGTAGCTCAGGGGATAGAGCATCGGTTTCCTAAACCGTGCGTCGCATGTTCGAATCATGCCGGGGGCGCACGCAAGGAGCGAGACGACCGCATCCCAGCTCGAACTCACAAGTTACCGAGGAGTAAGAAAGGGGTATGGGACTACTTCCGGTACAGCACGTCACAATCCACGGTCATGATGTGAGCTACCGCATGGCGGGAAAAGGCCCAGCGGTGCTGCTCATTCACGGCATGGCAGGCAGCTCTGCAACATGGCGGGATGTGATGCCCGAACTCGCAGACCACTACTGCGTGATCGCCCCTGACCTGCTCGGCCACGGCGAATCGGCCAAGCCGCTCGGCGACTATTCCCTCGGCGCATTCGCGTCGGGTCTGCGTGACCTCCTCGGGATTCTTGGGAAGGATGCCGCGACCGTCGTCGGCACCTCCTTGGGTGGCGGCGTGGCAATGCAGCTCGCGTATCAACATCCGGAGATCATCGAACGCATGGTGCTCGTCGGCAGCGGCGGGCTCGG
>JBARPG010000132.1:0-35502 GCA_049642885.1 Acidimicrobiia bacterium
CCATCAACCTGGCGTGCCTCTGCTTCGCCACGAAGCTGCCAGTTCAGCTCGGCACATTGTGCGAGTCCCGTGGCACCAAGTGGGTGTCCCTTCGAGATCAAACCACCGGACGGGTTCACAACCACGCTGCCGCCGTAGGTGACCGCACCGGAGTCGATGAGCTCGCCAGCGCCGCCCTCTTTGCAGAGACCAAGGCCTTCGTAGGTGATGAGTTCATTGGCCGAGAAACAGTCATGCAGCTCGATGACGTCGATGTCTTCAGGTCCGTATCCGCTCTTTTCGTATACCTCTTTGGCGGCGGCCTTGGTCATGTCAAACCCTACGAGTGACATGTCGGAGTCTTGGAAACTGGATGGATAGTCGGTGGTCATCGACTGGGCAATGATCTCGACCGCTTGATTCTCGAGGTTGTGGCGCTTCACGAAGTCTTCGCTCGCGAGGATTGCTGCGCCGCCACCGTCAGACGTCGGGCAGCACTGCAGCTTTGTCAGCGGTGAGTGCACCATTGGCGCGTTGAGGATGTCTTCGAGGGAGTAGATGTCGCGGAACTGGCTGTATGGATTATTCGCGGAGTGGCGGTGATTCTTCTCACCGATACGGGCGAACGATTCAGCTGTCACCCCATACTTCTCCATGTACTCGCGGCCGGCGTTTCCGAACATCTGCGGGGCTGCTGGCGCGTCGGCATAGCCACGACGGTTGACCATGTTCTTGAAGTGCGGGCCCATGGGGGTTTCGCGATCGGTGTACTTGATGCCGAGGCTGCCCTTTTCCATCTTCTCGAAGCCAAGCGCGAGGGTGCAGTCGTACAGGCCGCCTTCAATGAACTTGTTCGCGAGGTACAACGCTGTGGAGCCGGTCGAGCAGTTGTTGTTCACGTTCATCACCGGGATACCGGTCAGGCCGAGCTCGTACAAACCGCGCTGGCCTGTGGTGGAGTCGCCGTAGCAGTAGCCGACCGCGGCCATCTGCACCTCGTCGTAGTTGATGCCCGCGTCTTTGAGCGCGTTGGTTCCTGCCTCACGAGCCATATCGGGGTAGTCCCATTCGCGGCTGCCCGGCTTTTCGAACTTGGTCATGCCAACGCCGACGACGAATACCTTGCGACCCATACCAGGACCCCCTTGTTTGCCGCCAGGGCCCATGCCTCTGGTGCTGGTTTCACGCTAGGCGGCGGACGTTCTCGGTTCAAAGTCGCGGTTCGTTGGCCTCCCCACGCCAGACCGCGAGTTTGCCCCGTGTCTTCCGAAACCATACCGGGTTTGCTGCCAGCCGGTTGTCACAGGTGGCTGCGGTCAGCTTCTCCAAGCCGTGCGGTTGCCCGTGCGCGGACTTCTTCTCGGAACATGCTGACGAGGATTCGCTCCGCAGTCACCACGAGCCTCGCGAATATTTCGGCGGTGTCTTTGGTGTGTGCCTCGTCGGGGTTGGTGAGGTGAGCGGCCACTCCCGGAAGGTGGTTGTCGAACAGATCGACAAAGCGGTCCACAATCTGGTTCACATGCTCGCGGGTGAATACGAACTCCGCCACACGCTCTTCCGCTGTCACGCCGATCGAGTGGAGCACCTCCCCTGCTTCGAGCAATACAGGATTCGGAACGACAACGATGACCTCGCCCGTGTCATCGGTTTCAAGTGTCAGCACCCCGGCGTCGATGACTGGCTGCATCGCCTCGAGATCGGTCGGTGCCCCGACGCGCTCAACCGCTTCGGCTAGCGGCATTCGCAACGGTTCCGGCGTGTGCAAGATCCGCGCGAGCGTCGCTTCGCTCCCGACGAGCGACTCGAGGTCTTGGCCGTGTTCCCAGGCTTCGATCAGCCCGCCGATCGCGGCCAACGAGAACCCGCGAGACTGCAAACTCGCGATCAGCTGGAGGCGATTGAGGTGCTCAGCGCCATACACCGCTCCTCGTCCGACGCGGGTCGGGGGCTGTAGGAGCTTGCGCGCCTGATACATGCGAATCGTTGATGACGGCAGTTCGACTCGCCTCGCGAGTTCATCAATCGAGAGCGTCGGATCGACCGTTTCATTGGGTTCTGACATACACAAAAACATACACTCTCCACTCTTGGAGTATTTATTCTTTGAGTCGTTGTATGTATATTGATTCCCCGTGAAACGTGCGGCCTACTCTTGACAGATATGCGTTTCGCGCTAATGATTCGCTTTCGTCTTAAGATGGGATTTGTGAGGTAAGGATGAAAAAGACGATCATCACGACAATCGCGGCAGCAGGGCTTTCAACCACGCTCACCGGCTGCCCGGCCAACCAATATGGGATGGCCAAGATCATCGAAAGGTCGCCGGAGAGCATCAAGGTGAGTTGGTTCCAGTACGCCAATTCGCTGAAGTCCGATCCCAGGGTCCCCTGGCCAGAGATCAAGCTCAAAGTCAACGCAAGGTTTTCCGTGTTTACCTCGATCACGTACTACGGGCCGGTTAAACCCGGCGAGACCATGATCACAACGATCCGCCATCCGTGGGGATCCAATCCAGCGCGATCATGGAAGGTGTCAACCTGCGTTCAGGGGAGTAACGGAGACTGGGATCACTGCGTAGACCACGACTGGTGGCCGGAAGGTGCCGCTCCATCTTGAAGCGTTCGGGAACTGACCCGTTCGAGTGGCCAGACGCAAGCTGCTCCGTTTGAAAGGTGTCCGGTCCGCGCGAATGCTCGCTTTTCAACACAAGATGGGATTTGTGAGGTAAGGATGAAAAAGACGATCATCACCGCAATCGCGACCGCCGGACTCGCCACATCGCTCTTTGCCTGCGTTCCAACTGCCCCTCCACCGAACCCTTGGGGACACGCCGAAATCAAGGAAGCGTCCCCGGAGCACGTGTTCATCAGGTATTGGCAATACCCCGCGTCGACCGGAAATTGGCCGAGAATTAGAGTCAAAGCCGTTGCACAGTATCTCCACACACAACGCACTTTCATGGAGCCCTATGGATTCTCGCTCGGACCCGGCGATGTCGATTATGCGGATTTCCAGGATAAAATGACGTACCCGTACCTGGGAGTCATCGGATGGAGCGTGTATACCTGCATCGTCGAGGATGACGGATCCACCGGCAGCTGCCTACTCAAAGACATCTGGCCGAAGTAGGACTGATTCCACTTGAAGCATTTGGGTGCTGACGCCTTCGACCACCCGGCCGCGACTTCCTCCAGTTGACACGTGTCCGGTTCGCGTTAATAACGGAATATCAACACAAGATGGGATTTGTGAGGCAAGAATGAAAAAGGCGATCATGGCAGCAGTTGTGGCAGCAGGGCTTTCAGCCACGCTCACCGGCTGTGCCCCGGGCGGTTACAACCCCAACAAGTACGGTTCTGCTGAAATTCTCTCCACAACTACCTCGGAGAAATTGCAAGTCACCGTCACCCAGTTCCCCAAGTCCACTGGTGACTGGCCGACGATCAGGGCCAAGGTTGTCAAGAACGTGAACTCCTTCTGGATCACGACGTGGCTGTGGGATGTTGCCCCCGGCGAGACCCAGAGATTCAATGTCTACGACGAAACACCGCTCTTTGGGGCCGACGAATGGGTGCTCTACACCTGCGTGGTCGATAAGGGCGACGCGACCGACGACTGCAGGCTCCAAGACCATTGGGTGGCGCCGTAGTCGGTTTCTCGCCCGGCGCAACCGGGTACCTCGGGGATTTCGGCGCCATTCGGATTTCCCGAACAGCATCAACCGTGATCGTCCGATAGCGGCACATGAACTGGGCGGCCCGAAGGCCGCCCACATTCGTTCAAAATTCAGAATCTGCGCAGGTGTTATTCGCCTGCGGCAGTCCCGAAATCAACCGATGTCACATTCGACTGTGAGTCCAAGGTCGAGCGAAGGTATTCGGCCAATTCCAGATCGTCTTCTTGCGAATCCGAGGTCCAGAACTCCATCGGCGAATAGTCCGGGGCGACGGTGTCGATCTCGTTGTAACGAGCCATACCCGTACCGGCCGGAATCAACTTTCCGATGATGACGTTTTCCTTCAGACCGTACAGACCGTCCTGGCGACCTTCAATCGCCGCTTCGGTCAGCACACGCGTGGTCTCTTGGAATGACGCCGCCGACAACCACGACTCGGTCGCAAGCGAAGCCTTCGTAATACCCATGAGCTGGGGACGACCTTCTGCAGGACGCTTCCCCGCCTCGACCAACGCACGGTTGGTATCGGCGTAGACCCGCTGGTCAACCGTCGCTCCAGGAAGGAACGGTGAATCGCCCGGATCGCTCACGGCAACACGACGGAGCATCTGTCGAACGATGACTTCCACGTGCTTGTCGTGAATGGACACACCCTGCTCGTGATACACACGCTGCACCTCATCAGAGAGGTACACCTGCGTCTCACGAATCCCCTTGATGTCCAAGAGCTCTTTCGGGTCGAGTGGCGTGTTGGCATCACCAATCAAACGGTGCCCTGCAACGACTTCCTGACCCTCAGCTACGGCAACGTGCGCCCGACGGGAAACCACATGGGGTTCTTCGGTGCCATCGTCGCTGATGATCATGATCGCCTTTTCGCCCTTCTCGGTCTCGCCGATGCGGACCACACCTGAGGTGCGAGCCAGCGTGGCTTTGCCCTTCGGTGTGCGAGCTTCGAACAACTCGACGACGCGAGGCAGACCGTGCGTGATGTCCTCGCCTGCGACACCACCAGTGTGGAAGGTACGCATGGTGAGCTGGGTCCCAGGTTCACCGATCGACTGTGCGGCGATGATCCCGACTGCTTCGCCGAGGTCAACAAGGAAACCAGTGGCCAGCATCATCCCGTAGCAATGTGCGCAAATACTCGATGCGCGTCCGGCGTCGGGGCCATCCGCATTTCCACGGGCATCGACCAGCGATTCGCAGGTCAACACCGATCGGATACGCACCCGGTCGACCGCAGGATCAGCAGCAAGCTTCTCCAAGTCGTCCTCGAGAAGCATGTGGTTGCGCTTGATGACCGAGCCATCAGACAGCTTCACATCATCGGCAAGACAACGACCACGCAGACGAGTTTCGAGCAAGCGCCCGTTCTCCCCTTCGTTGTTGATGTCGTCAAGCCAAATGCCGCGCTTGGTTTCGCAGTCAACTTCCCGAACGATGAGTTCTTGGCTCACGTCGACGAGACGACGGGTGAGGTACCCAGAGTCCGCGGTACGAAGGGCAGTGTCAGCCAAACCTTTACGGGCACCGTGTGTGGAGATGAAGTACTCCAACACGCTCAAGCCTTCACGGAAGTTCGACTTGATCGGGCGAGGAATAATTTCACCCTTCGGGTTTGCCACCAGACCACGCATACCGGCGATCTGTCGCACCTGCATGACGTTTCCACGGGCACCCGAACCCACCATCATCTCGATCGGGTTGAACGCCGTCTTGGCGAGGTTTGCCTGCATGGCATCCCTTACCGTGTCGGTCGCTTCCGTCCAGATTTCAATTTCCTTCTGGCGACGCTCATCATCGGTGATGATTCCACGATCGAATTGCTTCTCAACCTTTTCGGCATCAGCTTCAAAGGATTCGAGAATCTGCTTCTTCTCCGGTGGCGTGGTCACGTCGGCAACCGAGATGGTCACACCCGACTGGCTTGCGTAGTGGAAGCCGAGTGCCTTGAGTTTGTCGAGGCTGTCGGCAACTTCCACCTTCGAGTACGAATCGACCAAACGTGAAGCGATCTCAGTGAGATCACGCTTTCGGATCGTGCGATCAACGAATGGGAAGTCCAGCGGCAATGCTTCATTGAACAACAAGCGGCCAAGCGGAGCCTCGACCAACACTCGGCCGTCGTCATAGCGACGCAACACAATCGAGTCGGGATGCACAACCTTGTCGTGCTCATCGAAACGCGCCGGGAACTCCGCTTCCGGGAAGCGCCCACCCGCAAGGCGGATACGAATTCGCCCGTGCAGGAAGGTACCGATCCGGTGTTTCACGTCCTTGGATCGTTCGTGGTCGTAGTACATCATCGCTTCATTGAGCGAGGAGAACATGCGACCAGCGCCGGGAGCATCTTCGACAACCTCGGTGAGGTAGTACGCACCGATGATCATGTCTTGAGTCGGAACTGAAATCGGTCGGCCATGCGCCGGCGACAACACATTGTGTGCCGACAACATGAGGATGCGTGCTTCTGCCTGTGCCTCTGAGGACAACGGAAGATGCACGGCCATCTGGTCACCGTCGAAGTCAGCATTGAATGCTGCACATACGAGCGGGTGAATCTGAATGGCTTTGCCTTCAATCAGTACCGGCTGGAATGCCTGGATACCAAGACGGTGGAGCGTTGGTGCACGGTTCAAGAACACCGGGTGTTCCCCGATGCATTCTTCGAGCACGTCCCACACCTGCGGCCGGGAACGCTCAACCATGCGCTTCGCGGACTTGATGTTCTGTGCGTATTCGAGGTCGACAAGACGCTTCATCACAAATGGCTTGAAGAGTTCCAAGGCCATCTGCTTCGGAAGACCGCACTGGTTCAACTTGAGTTGCGGGCCAACCACAATGACCGAACGACCCGAGTAGTCCACGCGCTTTCCGAGGAGGTTCTGACGGAATCGTCCTTGCTTCCCCTTCAGCATGTCGGACAGGGACTTCAACGCACGGTTGCCGGGGCCCGTCACGGGACGGCCACGACGACCATTGTCAAAGAGTGCGTCCACCGCTTCTTGAAGCATGCGCTTTTCGTTGTTGATGATGATCTCGGGTGCACCGAGATCCAACAGACGCTTCAACCGGTTGTTTCGGTTGATCACGCGGCGGTAGAGGTCGTTGAGGTCGGAGGTCGCGAAACGCCCACCGTCGAGCTGCACCATTGGACGAAGGTCCGGCGGAATGACCGGCACCGCGTCGAGCACCATGCCCATTGGCGAGTTGATCACGTCACCGTTTTCGTTACGGCGGTTGAACGCCGCTGTAACTTTCAGCCGCTTGATCGCACGTGCTTTGCGCTGACCCTTGGCAGTCTCGATCGTCTCTTTCAAGACAACCTCTTCTGCGGTGAGGTCCATCCGCGAAATCAACTCTTTGATCGCTTCGGCACCCATGCCGCCGGTGAAGTACTCACCAAAACGGTCGAGGATGTCGCGCCAGGTTCGCTCGTCTTCGACGAGGTCTTTCACCTTCAGGGTCTTGAACGTGTCCCACACCAATTTGAGGTGATCGATCTCGGCGTCATAGCGCGCACGAACGTCTTCGAAGTCCTTGTTCTTTGCCTTCTCGGTGCGCTCGTACTCGTTCTTCTTCGCGTTTCGGCCTTCGAGCTCCTTGAGCTCACCTTCGTAGGTCTCGTCGCGTTCACGCATCTTGAGCTCACGCTCAAGTTCGAGTTCCTTGATCTCCTCGCGGAACTCCGCTTCGAGGCTCGGCAAGTCGGTGTGGCGCTTGTCAGCGTCGACCGAGGTGACCATGTGGGCCGCGAAGTAGATGACTTTTTCGAGATTCTTCGGCGCGATGTCGAGGAGGTATCCGAGTCGGCTCGGCACGCCCTTGAAATACCAGATGTGCGTGACCGGAGCAGACAGCTCGACGTGCCCCATTCGCTCACGACGGACCTTCGACCGTGTGACTTCGACGCCACAACGTTCGCAGATGATTCCCTTAAAACGAACGCGCTTGTACTTTCCGCAGTAGCACTCCCAGTCCTTGGTAGGACCGAAAATCTTCTCGCAGAACAACCCGTCCTTTTCAGGCTTGAGGGTTCGGTAGTTGATGGTCTCCGGCTTCTTCACTTCACCGTTTGACCAATGGCGGATCTGATCGGCCGTAGCCAAGTGGATCGTGAGCTGGTTCGAATCGTTAACGTCGAGCACGTTCGTCCCTTCGGAAATCAGCGGGTGGGCTGGGATTGACGGCGGCGTTCGTCCTCTTCATCCGTCCCACGTTCGGGACGGCTGAGGTCGATGCCGAGGGATTCAGTGGTGCGGAAAGCGTCCTCATCGAGTTCGCGGATCTGCACCTCCTCGCCAGCCGAGTTGATGATGCGGACATTGAGGCAGAGCGCCTGCATTTCCTTGATGAGCACCTTGAAGGACTCAGGAATGCCTGGCTCGGGGATGTTCTCCCCCTTCACGATCGCCTCGTAGACCTTCACACGGCCCAACACATCGTCGGACTTGATCGTGAGAATTTCTTGGAGGGCGTATGCCGCGCCATATGCCTCGAGCGCCCAAACCTCCATCTCGCCGAAGCGCTGTCCACCGAACTGCGCCTTTCCACCGAGTGGCTGTTGGGTGATCATGGAGTACGGGCCAGTGGAACGAGCGTGAATCTTGTCGTCCACCAAGTGGCTCAGCTTCAGGATGTACATGTAGCCAACGGTGATCTTTGAGTCGTACCGCTCACCGGTACGGCCGTCGAACAGCCATGCTTTTCCATCGACACCAACGAGGCGCGTTCCGTCTGCACCATCGGGATGCATGGTCTGGAACAGCTCCTGAATCGTGGCGTGCGGGGACGTTTCTTTTTCATCCCAGTGCGCACCATCGAAGACCGGCGTGGAAACCCATACCGCAGGTTCGGTGATCGTGGAAGTCTTGCTGAGCTGCTTCGGCTTTGTGCCTTGGCCTTCCCATCCGTGGCGTGCCGCGTAGCCAAGGTGCGATTCAAGCACCTGACCGATGTTCATACGGCTCGGAACACCAAGTGGATTCAAGACGATGTCGACCGGAGTTCCGTCAGCAAGGTGTGGCATATCTTCGATCGGGAGGATCTTGGAAATGACACCCTTGTTGCCGTGACGACCAGCAAGCTTGTCTCCTTCGGAGATCTTTCGCTTCTGAGCGACGTACACGCGCACCAGTTGGTTCACACCTGGCGGCAGTTCGTGACCATCATCACGGGAGAACACCTTGACGTCGATGACCTTGCCCGATTCCCCGTGAGGAACCTTCAGCGAAGTGTCTCGAACCTCTCGTGCCTTCTCACCAAAGATGGCACGAAGCAAACGCTCTTCCGGCGTGAGTTCCGTTTCACCTTTCGGGGTGACCTTTCCGACGAGTACATCTCCAGGACCAACCTCGGCACCCACACGGATGATGCCGCGCTCGTCGAGGTCTTTGAGGATGTCCTCAGAGAGGTTCGGGATGTCCCGGGTGATTTCTTCCGCACCGAGCTTGGTGTCACGGGCGTCGATTTCGTGTTCCTCGATGTGAATCGAGGTCAGCACGTCATCGCGCACGAGGCGCTGGCTCAGAATGATGGCGTCCTCGAAGTTGAAGCCCTTCCATGACATGAATGCCACGAGCAGGTTCTTTCCGAGCGCCAATTCACCCTTGTGCGTCGAAGGACCGTCGGCGAGAACATCGCCGGCCTTGACCTTGTCTCCAATGTCGACAATGGGCTTCTGGTTAATCGAGGTGCCTTGATTCGAGCGTCGGAACTTCGACAACGCGTGTGTCGTCTTGCCCTTCTTCTCGTAGTCGACCGTGACCGTCGATCCGGTCACGTCGATGACGTTTCCGTTCTCAACTGAGAGCAGGAGCTCACCGGCGTCGCGGGCAGCGATTGCTTCGACACCCGTACCGATGAACGGAGCAGTGGCCTTCACAAGCGGCACTGCCTGACGCTGCATGTTCGCACCCATGAGGGCACGGTTTGCATCGTCATGTTCGAGGAACGGAATCAATGCGGTGGCCACCGAAACAATCTGCTTCGGAGAAACATCCATGTAATCGATTTCGTGGGCATCGAGGTATGCAACCTCACCACGGCGCGCACGGGCGAGCACCTTGTCGTTCAAGAACTTGCCGTTCTTGTCGATCGGGGCGTTGGCCTGTGCAACCACATAGCGGTCTTCATCGTCGGCAGCGAGGTAGTCGATCTTGTCGGAGACAACACCCTTAATAACCTTGCGGTACGGCGTCTCGATGAACCCAAACGCGTTGATGCGCGCATAGGACGCGAGATAACCGATCAGACCAATGTTCGGGCCTTCAGGGGTTTCGATCGGGCACATGCGGCCGTAGTGGCTGGGGTGCACGTCTCGAACCTCAAAGCCAGCACGCTCACGCGAGAGACCACCCGGTCCAAGTGCCGAAAGACGACGCTTGTGGGTCAACCCTGCGAGCGGGTTCGTCTGGTCCATGAATTGGCTGAGCTGGGAGGAACCAAAGAATTCCTTGATGGCAGCAACCACGGGACGAATGTTGATCAACGTTTGTGGCGTGATCGCTTCCACGTCTTGAGTGGTCATGCGCTCACGAACCACCCGCTCCATGCGGGAAAGCCCCACACGAACCTGGTTCTGGATCAACTCGCCGACCGATCGAACACGACGGTTTCCGAAGTGGTCGATGTCATCGGGCCAGTAGTCCGCATCGTTGTTGTGCAGCTTCACGAGGTAGCTCACCGTTGCGAGAATGTCGGCCTTCGAAAGCGTGAAGTCGACCGGTCCCGTTGTCGGATCTGCGTTCGGGACAATCAGGTCGTGCTTCTTGAGCGGGACCTTCGCGTACTCGTCGCGCAGCTTCTTCGTCGCCTTATGGCGCCCGACCTTGGCCATGTCGTAACGCTTGGGGTTGAAGAACAAGTTTTCCAACAGCGCCTTTGCGGTGTCGACTGTCGGCGGTTCCCCAGGGCGCAGCTTGCGGTAGATGTCGAGGAATGCCTCGTCCGCATTTGCGGTGTTGTCCTTCTCGAGCGTGTTCCGCATCGACTCATACGGCTGACCCGTTGGGTCGAGGAACAAGTTGAGCAACTCTTCGTCTGACTCGCCAAAGCCGAGAGCCTTGAGGAGAATCGTGACGGGCTGCTTGCGCTTGCGGTCGACACGGACATAGACGATGTCCTTCTTGTCGACTTCAAATTCCAACCATGCACCACGCCCAGGAATGATTTTGGCGTCGAACACATCCTTCTCAGGTGTGATCTTGTCGGGGGCATAGTTGAAGTAGATACCAGGCGAGCGAACCAACTGGCTCACGACAATGCGCTCGGTGCCGTTGATGATGAAGGTGCCGCGATCGGTCATGGCAGGGAAGTCCCCCATGAACACGTTCTGCTCCTTGATCTCCCCGGTGCCCGCGTTCAAAAAGCGCGCGGTGACAAACAGCGGGTGCTGATAGGTCATATCGCGCTCACGGCACTCGTCTTCCGAGTGCTTCGGCGGGTCAAAGACTGGGTCGGTCAGTTCGAGTTTGAGCTGACCGGTGAAATCTTCAACCGGTGAGATGTCAGACAACACCTCGGTGATGCCATTCTCGAGAAAATGGCGGAAGGATTCGCGCTGAATCGCAATCAAGTCAGGGAGTTCGAGAACTCCCTGCAGGGACGCGAAAGAATAGCGCTCACGGGACGTCGAGCGAGCCAATGTCACTCCTTGATCAAAGGAAGGCGGGATCCGAGACGCGAACCACGACAGGTTTCGAAGATACGGAACTTGCGGGAACGAATAAACACGGCTTGGCGGAGTCTAGACGCGGGAGACCGTCCCGTCCAATGCACGCAAACAAGACCAGAGCCACCCCCGGTACAGGGGCACTCATGCTGCGCGCAGGATACGACGGACATCCTGCGGGGTCAAGGTTTCTCGGTCACCCAAGAAACCCAAACCATACGGGTGTTACTTGAGTTCGACGCTGGCGCCGGACTCTTCCAGCTTGGCTTTTGCCTTTTCAGCGTCTTCCTTGGAAACCTTCTCGAGTACGGGTGTTGGTGCACCTTCGACGAGGTCCTTGGCTTCTTTCAGACCCAGACCGGAAACAATTTCCCGAACCGTCTTGATGACCTGAATCTTCTTGTCACCAGCAGCGGTGAGGATGACGTCGAATTCGTCCTGCTCTTCGGCTGCTTCGCCACCACCTGCGGGGGCTCCACCAGCGACCGCGACCGCTACCGGAGCGGCGGCAGTGACGCCGAATTCTTCTTCGAATGCCTTCAGAAACTCGTTGAGTTCAAGAACGGTCATGTTCTTGAATGTGTCGAGCAGCTCCTGGGTGCTTGCCATTTCATTTCTCCTGTGGTTGGGATCTTGATGTATCGGTTGTTGTGAACACGGCCGGGTGCGCGCACCTGCCCGAGAGGGTCAGGCGGCTTCTGCAGCCTTCTTGTCGGCCAGGGCCTTGAGGCCGTAGGCGAAGTTGCGCGGAATGGCTTCGAAAAGGCCTGCCGCTTTGACGAGGGGGGCTTGGAATGCGCCGGCCAACTTGGCGAGCAGCACCTCGCGGGGCTCAACCTCTGCGAGTGCGTTGACGTCTTTTGTGGTCAGAATGCGATCGCCGAGGCGGCCAGCCTTCACGATCAGCGCTGGCGCAGTCTTGGCAAATTCCTTTAGGGCTTTGGCTGCAGGAACTGCGTCACCGCTGACGAAAGCAATGGCGACTGGCCCCAAGAGATGTTCGTCGAGACCTTCGATACCTTCGGCCGCAACAGCACGCCGCACCAGGGTGTTCTTGTAGATCTTGTAGTCCGTACCGGACTCACGCAGCGTTGCACGCAGTTGTGCGAGCTCGTCAACGCGCAGCCCGCGATACTCAGTGATCACGCTGGCCTTCGACCCTTGCAGGCGGGTGCGGATCTCCTCAACGAGGGCGACCTTTTCGGGCCGTGGTGCTCGGGTGGGTTCAGTCATGCGGCTCTCTCTTCAGCGATCGGGGTGCACAGGTCACCACAGACAGACACGACGCCGGAAGGGAGCCGCCTCACCTGGCTGACCGTTGGCCATGTGGCCGGTCATTTACCTCGACAGATCGCTCTGCCGAGACCAAGGGTCTCTGGCAACGAGAAGTTGTAGGGACGGGAGCTTAGGGGTGTCGGCCTCGGAAAGTCGAGGCCGAGCGTGAACGTATGTTTAGAACTACAGCGAAGAAACGTCGATCTTGACGCCGGGGCCCATTGTCGAGCTCGTCGCTGCACTTCGGATGTACTTGCCCTTGGCGGCCGCTGGCTTTGCTCGCAGCAGCTCCTCGTGGAGAGCATGGAAGTTGGCTTCGAGCGATTCGATTTCGAAACTGACCTTGCCGATGGGTACGGCAATATTTCCGAACTTGTCTGTGCGGTACTCGACACGTCCGCCCTTGAACTCCGTGACGGCGCGGGCCACGTCAGTGGTGACGGTGCCGGTCTTCGGGTTTGGCATAAGACCACGCGGACCCAACACGCGGCCGAGCTTTCCAACCTGACCCATCAAATCGGGAGTCGCAATGGCGAGGTCGAAGTCCATGAACCCACCCTCGATGCGCGCGACCAAGTCGTCAGCACCGACAACGTCGGCACCAGCAGCTTCGGCCTCTTTGGCGGCTTCACCCGCTGCGAACACTGCGATGCGCACGGTCTTGCCGGTACCGGACGGCAGCGCGACCGTGCCGCGGATCATCTGGTCTGCCTTGCGCGGGTCGACGCCCAGGCGGAATACGGCCTCGACCGTCTCGTCGAACTTGGCCTTGGCCATGCCCTTCACTGCTTCAAGTGCGGCGCGCGGCTCGTGCAGCGCCTCCTTGTCGAAGGTCTTTACCGCATCGTCGTAACGCTTGCCTTTGAATGTCATCGCTTCTCCTTTGTGAGCTCCCTCGAAGGTCCGACCGAACATGCACCGCGAGGTCCTCGGTGCGTGCCCTCTGCCACCGTGCCCGATCGGGCGTGGTGTCGTGCGCCAGCCGGCGGCGCACGCTGTACAGATCAGTCTTTGACGTCGATGCCCATCGAGCGCGCAGTCCCGCGCACCTGGGCTTCTGCGCCTTCAACATCGATTGCGTTCAAGTCAGGCATTTTGTGTGCTGCAATTTCACGGACTTGATCGGCCGTAACGACACCAACTTTGTCTTTGCGAGGATTCGCCGAACCCTTTTCGATCTTGGCTGCTTGACGCAACAACACCGGGGTCGGTGCAGTCTTTGTAATGAAGGTGAAGCTGCGATCTTCGTACACGGTGATTTCTGCAGGGATGACCGTGCCGCGCTGCGACTCCGTGGCTGCGTTGTATGCCTTGCAGAAGTCCATGATGTTGATGCCGTGCGGTCCGAGCGCGGTACCGACTGGCGGGGCTGGGGTTGCGCCGCCCGCTTGGATCTGAATCTTGACGACTGCAGCGATCTTCTTCTTAGCCATGGTTGTGTGATCTCCGATGAGGGTGGCCGCACCGACGGATTCCGCCGAGGCAGCACATTGGACTGCTGATTACAGCTTGGCGACCTGGCCAAACTCGAGTTCGACCGGAGTTTCCCGGCCGAAAATATTGACGAGAACCTTCAGCTTGGACCGATCCACGTCGATTTCGGAAATGATTCCAGTGAATTCCGCGAATGGTCCCTGGGTGACACGGACCTGTTCGCCCACATCGTATGCAAGACGCGGTCGCGCCTTCTTCTCGACGTGACCTTCCTCCAGCACACCACCACTGCCCAGAATTGACTCCACTTCCTTACGGGAAAGCGGGGTGGGCTTGGCGCCGTTGCCAACGAAACCCGTGACGCCTGGGGTATTGCGCACCACGTACCACGAGTCATCGTCGAGGTGCATACGCACCATGACGTAGCCCGGAAACACCTTCTTCTGGACGACGACCTTGCGCCCACCCTTGAACTCGATGACGTCTTCCATCGGAATAACCACTTCGAAGATGTGTTCTTCGACATTCATGGAACGCACACGTGAGGCGAGATTCTGCTTCACCTTGTTTTCGTATCCGGCATAGCTGTGGATGACATACCAGTCACCATCACGGTCGTACGGCGAAGGTTCCACGACGACTTCGTCTTCGTCTTCGTCTGCGATATCAACGACTTCGGCATCACCGAGAAGTTCGGGGTCTAGCACCGCTTCTTGGTGGTCTTCGGTGATCGCATCCGCTGCGGGAGCGGCTTCGGTCTCGATTACATCTACTTCGTCCACGATCTGGTCCTCGCTCATATCTAGCTTCCGAACATGAAGACGACGAGCTTGGAGGCTCCGAGGTCAAGGAAGAACACCAAGGTCATCATGACGGCAAGTGCGATCAGTACGACGGTGCTGGAGTTCACAACTTCGGGTTTCTTCGGCCACGCAACCTTGCGGAGCTCCGACCCGACTTCCGCGAAGTACTGGCGCGCGCCGACGCGCTCAGTGCTGGTAGGCGTGGCGATGGGGCGGCGCGACGCGCTCGCGGGCTTCTCCGCTCCGCTGCGCTCCATCATTCGTTTTGTTTCTCGGTTCAAAATCTGTCCTTGGAATACCTGCGTTGCAGGGCAGGAGGGACTCGAACCCCCAACCTGCCGCTTTGGAGACGGCTGCTCTACCAGTTGAGCTACTGCCCTCCGGCATTTCGGGGTACCGGGCCCCGCGAGGATAGCCGACAGTATTCCGATCAGTCGGCCCCGGGTCGTGAGATGCCCGAGATGGCACCCGCTTCGGCTGCTACGTAGGTCGGCCAGTGAGCCAGCCTTGGAGAGCATCGCATCCCAGGGCCGCGAGCTCAGTTGCCTGAACTTCGTGTTCGACCCCTTCCGCCACCGTTGTGATGCCCAACGCGTGCGCGAACTCGATCATTGCACGGACGATCGCACGATCCTCTTCGCTGGTGCTAAGCCGTTCTACAAAAGTTCGATCGAGTTTGAGCACATCGACCGGGAGGTATTTCACCTGTGCGAACGACGAACCGCCGCTTCCAAAATCGTCGATCGCGATTTTGACCCCCATTCGCTGAAGGTGTTCGAGACGCTCGGCACTTTCGAGCACCTCCGGTACGAGCGCACGCTCGCTGATCTCAAGACACAATCGCGACGGCGCCAGCCCGCCCCGTTCCAGGGCGGCAGTCACAACCTCCACAAAGCCCGGCCTCGCGATTTGTTTTCCCGAGACGTTGATCCACACGCTCTGCTCAGGCTGACCCGGCGCCGTCTCCCATGCGGCCGCGGCTGCACAGGCCGTGTCCATGACCCACGTTCCAATCGGGACGACCGCTCCACTCTCTTCCGCGATTTCAATGAATTGCCCCGCAGACATGCGCCCACGTTCGGGATGGTTCCAGCGAAGCAGGGCCTCGTAACCGATCAATTCGCGCGAGCCTGTGATCACAATCGGTTGATACTCCATTTCGAATTCGTCATGCTTCAACGCGTCACTGAATCCATTGACGATCGCGAGCCGATCAGAAGCTCGTCGACCGAGTGCTTGTTCGAACACACTTGATGTCCCAGGCGAACGATTCTTTGCGTCGTACATCGCAACATCGGCATCGCGGATCAACGAGGCTGGGGTCCAGGAGTCGTCGACCGCGCGAGCAATGCCAATGCTCGCTGAAATATCGAAGTACCGATCACCAGCCCGAACGGGCGCGATGAACGCATCCTGAAGCCGCGAGGTGATGCGGCCGAGCGCGTCGTTGTCGACGAAGTCGGTGACCATAATCACGAACTCGTCGCCGCCGAAACGGGCCACCGTGTCGGCGTCACGAGTTGCAACGGTCAGCCGCCGTGCAACCTCGATGAGCAGTTCGTCACCAACCGAATGACCGAAACTGTCGTTGATGATCTTGAACCGATCGAGATCCATGAAGAACAGCGTCGGACCAATCGCGCCGGGGTGAGCCTGGGCCCGGCAGTTTTGGAGCCTCGTCATGAGCTCGGAGCGGTTTACGAGACCGGTCAGCGAGTCCTCCGATGCTTTACGCGAAAGTTCCGCGGTGGCTCTGTCAACGAGCTGGCGGGCGCGGCGCTCCGATCGCGTGAGCAGCCACACGACGCCGAACAAAGTCCCTGTGAGCACCAGACCTGCAAGGAGATACTGAATGCTGAGATCATCCTCGTTGTAGTCAATGACTTTCGCATCTTCGACTTGCACCGACCATGTGCGCCCGAATACAGGAATCGTGACGACATCTCGCTGGCCGTGAGGTGCTGCGTCAAGCGAGCTCTCACCAAGTCGGTTCTTTGGGGTCGGCGCCCCGTCAAAGACGCTCACCGCGTACCGGCTGCCATTCACACCTAAGACGGCAGGAACAAAACGCTTGGTATCGAGGGCGACCCCCGCAAAACCAATGACACGCAATCGTCGTTCCTCGACGGTGGCTGGTGGCGATCCGGTCGAATACATGGGCCGGAGCAGCAGCACCAGGATTGGAGCTTCTTTCCGGTCGGGGCCAATGCGTAGCGGGGTCACGAATTTGGCCGTTGCCTGACTCGTCGCGCGATCCGTCGTGCGATCCAGTGCGGATGCGAATTGCGGGAACAGCCTGGCGTCAACGCCGAGCGCGATCCCCATCGTGGACGGTGGACCCGCCAAGGTCACCACCGCAGTGCGCTTCGACGCTGCCGCTGGCGCCAGGTCCTCGAGGGTGGAGCGCGGAACGGATTGGTCCGCCATGAATGCCGCCAGCGAAGCCGTCGGGACCGAGTCGGCCCAAGCGATACCGAATGTTCCCGGGAAGCGAGAGTCCAAGAGCAAACTCGAAAGAACGACGTCGAACTCCTCTTGAGTGCGGCGCGTTCCCGAGGCGTCGATGCTGACCTTCGAGGTATCAGTATTCATGTCCTCGTAGCGTCGCAACGCTTGTTTGATTGAGCTGACGATCAGACTCGTGTCGTGCTCGAAGCGGTGCTTGCGGCGATCCGCCTTGGAGGAAGCCTCCCAGCGATTCACGCCGAACGATCCGACGAGCCCGAGAACGAGGACCGTCACCGGAAGAAAGCGCAGCCAACGGTCATGACGACCCGATTCGGTCACTGCTGCTCCCTTCCCTGTGAGGCATCAACGCTACCGCGGGATCGAATCCGTTCTGGCAGCGCAGTGAGCGGGCCGCGGGCGTGACCGCGTGCGCTCTGCAATGCTCGCACCATGAACGCCTGGCCATCTCCTCACGTCCTCGCACTGCCTGACCGCGGTTACGGCCCGATCGATATCGCCGTGCACGAGGCCGGCGCTGGAACCCCTGTGATCTTCGTACACGGATTTCCAGAGCTCGCGTATTCGTGGCGCTCCCAGGTCAGTGCGGTCTCTGACGCGGGGTTTCGCGCGATCGCACCGGACATGCGTGGGTACGGGAACTCATCAGCGCCTCCGGAGATGGAGGCCTACGACCTTGGAGCGCTCTGCGGCGATCTTGTCGACGTGTGTGACGCGCTCGAAATCGAGGCGGCTGTCTTCGTCGGGCATGACTGGGGCGGCGGCGTCACGTGGGCGATGCCCGCGCTCCATCCCGATCGCGTGCTTGGCCTCGTCGGCCTGTGTACTCCATATATGTCATTCCCGACGACCGATGTGTTGCGTGCCGTATTCGCTCCCGAGAATGACGATGACCATTACATGTTGTGGTTTCAAAAACCCGGTGTCGCGGAGTCGGTACTCGACGAGCATGTCGCGTTGCTGTTTGATCGACTCATGCGGCGCGGCGCGGAAACGCGGCCCGAGGACTTTGGCGCTAGCGCGACCACCAAGATGAATCCATTTCGCGATCTCGCGTCACTGGCAACGATTGGCGAGCCGCTTGGGGACGAAGCGTCACGCGAGTTCTTCGTGCGGACCTTTCAGCGAACGGGATTCCGAGGTGGGATCAATTGGTATCGGAACATGGATCGGAACGCCGAGCGATATCCCGAAATTGCCAAGGGTGATCCTGGCGTGCCATGTCTCATGTTGTGTGCAGAGCTCGACCCTGTACTTCCGCCCACGCTTGCCGCAAATATGCCGAATCAGATCGCTGACCTCGAAATGGCGACGATCGATGGTTCAGGCCATTGGCTCCAACAAGACAGGCCCGAGGAGGTCAATAGCACCTTGATTCGTTGGCTCAACACGAGATTCGCCTGAACGAGCGCCACGCCGTTCGCCCGCCGCGGCGCCGCCGCTCTTGGTGAGCAGTGTTGCAAATCTCCACGAGCCGCTCAAGGATCCTCAAAACCTGCCGAGATACCAGCGTCACGAATCTGGAGCTGGGCAGCATGCATCGAATCGTCAGATACATTTCAATCCTCGCGGCGGCGGCAATCGCCCTGACAGGGTTACTGGTGAATGCGGCACCTGCCGCGGCTGATTCACCAGAGATTCAACTTGAACAGACGATCGTCTCAGGAGCACCACCGGTTGAGACAACCAGTGCGACAGTGCCCTCGGGAGAGGAATTCTCGATCCTCCTGAAGTACCGGTGTGCGAGCACCGCGCCGTGCCTCGGAAGCGTCGTCACGATGGTCATGCCCACCGACCTCGAACTCCGCAACGTGTACGTGCCAACTGATGTTGCGTCGTGGAACCAGACCGGCGGGTCGTATTACCCGGTCGGCGCCGCGCACCAACATTTTGGTGGACAGACGCTCACGTTCACCATGCTCGGCACGCTGCCCGGCGGATCGACGGGTCAAATTCAAGTCAAGGCGGCGTTCCCAGACTGGTGGACGCCGAGTGGCACCACACTCACGAGCACATCGACCTTCACCGCCACGAACGCCGCTCAAGTTTCGAGTAATGCGGTGACACTAACTTCGAGCGCGTCGACCGCAGTGTCCATGAGTAAGACCCTCAACGCTGGCGGCGCGGTCGACGACTACTCGCGGTACGACATTTCGCTTTGCGTGAACTGGGGCTCCAACACGGGCAACCTCGGACTTGTGGATCAAGTCATCACTGACCCGCTCCCTGCAGGCGCGGAGTTCTACTGGGCGAGCGAAGGCGGATCCGAAACTTCTCCGGGTGTTGTCACCTGGAATATCAGCGACACGTCGTGGTGGGGATGCCGAAACGTTCAGGTGTGGGTGAAGTACCCCGCGGCAGATGCGTCGAATGTTGTCGGGGCATTGAAAACGAATACCGCGACGTGGTCGGGCAGACGGTTCGGCGAGCCGACCGCTGGCCCGCTCGGGGACGCGACAACTTCGCACAACCTCCAAGCACCGAGCACAAATCCTTTTCCCCAAAAATACGTCTCGACTCCGCGCTACAACGGGGCTGAGCCGGTCCCATACGAGGCCTGGTACAACGACTCGGTCAACTACTGGGTCTATGGGTACAACGGCGGAAACTCCACTTCAACGACCTTAACCATGAGCGACGCCATCCCCGCGGAGCTAAAGGTCACCAGCGTCAGCGCCTACTCGTCTCAATTCGGGAGCGGCTCTGTCTGGGTTCGAAGTCTGAACGACCCGACATGGCGAAAGATGGTGGACATCACTCCCGCCAATTCCACGAGTGCAGATCCGTATTCAGCGACGTGGCCGAGCGGCGGCGCCGGACTGGCATCGAGTGACTGGCTCACCGATATTGAATGGCGTCACGATCTGCTCTTCCCGAATGAACAGACATGGGGTTCATTTAATGCGGTCGTGAAGAATCCCGATCGGAACGGAGCCGCGGTCGATCCCGGACACATCGTCACCAATACGGTGACACAGACGGCCCAGTCGATTACAGGAATTGACTCGACCTCGAACTCCTCAGTTCAGTTCGCAGTGCGAAAGACCACTCCGCCAACGTACTTGTACGTCAACAAATGGGCGAACGGCAACGTCGACCCGGTGACCCGCGACCTCACCTACACGCTTCAGGCGAGCACATCTCAAGGTTCAGTGAACGATCCGGTCATGTATGACCTGCTGCCGAGCGGAATGACGGTCAATGGATGGTCGTGGGACTTCGCCGGTGATCCGGCACCGATCGTGACCCAGACAGCGGACTTCAACGGTACCGGCCGCACCCTTGTGCGCATCACATGGCCGGCAGGAACGGTGTTGGCGCCCAACAACGCGTTCTCAATACAGCTGAACCTCCACGTCGCCAACACGGTTTGGGGGACCGTCGAGAACGGTCTCTCGGTGACCAACACCGATCCCTCAACACCGTTCCAGTGCAATTGGCCCGTGGCTGACGCACAGGATCTGGATGGAGATGGGAATACCACTGAGGTCATGTGTTTCGGAAGCTCGACGATCAACATCATCGGCGTCGCGTCAGCACGAGTCGACAAGATCGCCAAAGGAATATTCGACGACGGATTCGTTGCGGGCCCAGGGCTTGCCGCATCCGACGCGGGAGATCCTGTCTCGATCAGCATTCCGATTACGAACACGTCGACCGTTCCGCTCGACCAGGTGACCGTGATCGACGTGCTTCCCGCTACCGATGACACGAACGTCATGAACGCGACTCCGCGCAACGTCGGAAGCTTCGTGCCAGAGCTTTCATCGCTGCCCGTAGGGCCAGCCGGAGCGGTGGTGTCGTACTCGACTGTGTCAAACCCATGTCGCGCCGAACTCGGTTACTCCCCTGCCGGCTGCAACGCGCCGAACTGGAGCACCACTCCCCCAAGTCCGCTGGGTTCGACCACCGCAATCAAAGTCGACTGGCCCTCGGGCAACCTGAATCCGGGCGTGACTTGGTCCGTTGACTTCGAGATGACGGTGCCCGTCGGAACCGCTCCCGGATCGCGGGCCTGGAACTCGGCAGCGTTTCGCGGCCGCCGCATTGACTTGGCCTCGCAGCTCATCCCATCGGAATCGCGGGCCGTGGGCATCCGCGTGCCGACCGGCAACGCAAGCCTTGGCGACTTGGTCTACAACGATGCCAACGGTGACGGTGTGCGTGACCCCGGCGAAGTTGGCATCGCCAATGTGGCCGTGAGTTTATGGGCCCCCGGCGCGGATCTCACCCTGGGTACGGCCGATGATGAGCTGATCTCCAATCAGATCACTGGCGCCGACGGCTCGTATGCATTCCACGTCCTCGATGCAGGGAACTACCGCGTCACCGTCGATGCAGCAACACTCGGCGGGATCGACGTGCCGACCGCCGATCGTGATATGAGCCTCGATGGATCCACGGACATTTCGATCACTGGGACAATGACCGTGTCCGATGCTGACTTTGGATTCTCATCACGCAAGCTCGGCAACTTCCTGTGGGAAGACACCAACGCGAATGGGGTCCAGGACCCGTCCGAGCCTGGAATCGACGGGGTTCCGGTGTTCATCCTCCGCAATGGGTCAGTAATTCAACTCCGAAATACTGGTGACGACCCCAGCACGACGTCAATCGAGCACGGTTGGTACTCATTCGACCGCCTCGCACCCGACACGCAATACCAGATCGGTACTGCGGCGCCCTTGGGTTATGCCATTACCTACGCGAACATTGGGTCGGATGACGCCGTCGATTCGGACGTCGATCCCGCCAACAACCTCAGCCCCCAGACCTACACGTTCACCGGATCGACCGCGGTCATCGAAAACGCAGACATAGGCCTCGTTCCGTCATCGTCGCTTGGTTCGGTTTCCGGATTTTTCTGGGACGACACCAACTCTGATGGACTGCAGACCCCCGGCGAAGCTGGACTGCCGAATGAGTGGGTGGCGCTGCGTGGCCGAGGCTTCGACGGCCAATGGTGGACATCAGATGACACATACAGCGGCAAACAAGTCGGATCGGATGGCCTCTACTCGTTCCCAACCGTTCTCCCTGGGCACTATCACCTCGAGGCCGCGGTCGGTTGGCCGCGTGTGCGCACCCTCCAAGATGTCGGGGCCGATGACAGCATCGATTCGGATATTTCCGTATCGAATGGATGGTCGTCGGACTTCGACATCTCCGCCGGATCCAACCAAGACATGGATATCGGCGCCACGAGCCCTGCAATCCTGAGCGGCTGGAGCTTTTTCGACGCAAACAACAATGACGTTCGGGATGCTGCGGAAGGGCCGCTGCAAGGCACCTACGCCAACGTATACAACGTGGGCGCAGACGGAACGTACGGCACTGCCGACGACCAGTACGCCGCTGGCATAAGCCTTTCAAACGCGACCCGGGGAACTGCTTCCCTCTCTCCAGGCACGTATGTGGCGTGCGTCTCGGGCACCATCTTCTCGCCTTCGCTGAAGCGCCTTGTCGCCGGGAACCAGGGCACCGATGACGCCATCGACTCCGACCCGAATCAGTCGACGAACTGCACGGACCCATTCGTTGCCCTGGGTGGCGCGACCCAAACCTTTGATGCCGGATACTCCGGCGGAAACGCTGCAGTCACTGGAACGGTTTGGGAAGACATGAACTCCAATGGCATCCAAGACATTGGCGAACTTGGAGTCCAGAACCGAAGTGTCAGTCTCTACGATGCTGGGCCGGACGGACAGCGCTGGACCTCGGATGATTCCTGGGCCGGAAATATCAATACGGACCTGAACGGGCACTACACATTCTCTGAATTGTTCGACAGCAACTACTACATATCTTTCCAGTGGCCAGACACAGGATTCGCCTGGACCTTGCAAGATCAGGGCACCGACGATGCAATCGACTCTGATGTATCGCCTCAAAGCTCGTGGACCGATGTGCGATCGGCGACCGCCGCGAACAGTGCCGTATTCGATGCTGGTATCCGGGCGATTGAACTCATTGGAGATCGTGCGTGGATTGACACCAACGGGAATGGCATCCAAGACATGGGGGAGAACGGATTGCCGTATATCCCGATCATGCTCCACGGGCTCGGACCAGATGGCGTGGAAGGAACGAGCGACGACGCAAATATCACCACCTGGACGAATTGGGATGGCAGCTACAGCTTGACCGGCATGACCGCGGGGGAGACCTACTGGTTTTCGTTCCCAGCAGTTGTGTCCTCGAACGGCAGCTACTACGGCCCAACGCTGTTCAATCAAGGAGGAGACCTCTCCCTCGATTCCGATATCGACCCGGCCACGCTGCGATCGCCGCTGTTTATCCTCAACGCTGGAGCCCACATCACGGATTTGGATTTCGGATTCGCTCCCGGGGACAACACGTTGAAGGGTCACATTTGGGAGGACACCGACAGCAACGGAATCCAAGATCCGGGCGAACCGGGAATCCAGAAGTACAACGTTGAATTGATGTCTCCGGGCCCAGACGCGATTGTCGGCACGTACGATGACATCTACTATGCATCAACGGGTACCGATCAGTTTGGGGACTACGAGTTCGCCGGCTTGCCTGCAGCGACGTACTTCATTCGGCCAAGCGCACCAGACGCTTTCCATACCTGGACTGGATTCAACGTCGGGAGCGATGACGGCATTGACTCCGATGTGAGCCCGGCACGCGGCAGCTCGGACGCCGTAACCCTCAGTGGTAGCTCCGTCGCCGCAATTGACGGAGGCCTCGCTCCCAAGCGGCTCGTGCGATCCCATGTGTGGCGAGATGACAACGGGAATGGCATCCAAGACAAGGGCGAACCACCAATTCAAAACGTGACCGCCACGTTGCGATCGCTCGGCCCAGACCACCTCCCATTTACGGGAGACGAAACAAGCGAGAACGCATCAACCGACGGAAACGGGGACATCGCCTTTTCGAACGCACAGACCGGATCGGAGTACTGGATCGAGTTCCCAACCATCGCTTCGGACGGCAGCGCGTTCTACTCACTGACATCCCTCGACCAAGGAACGGATGATTCGATCGACTCAGACGCTGCACCAGCCGACGGCATCACAGGGACCTTCACTCACACCGGCAGCTCCGACTCGGAGATGGATGCTGGCTACGTCCCGGGCACCGCTTCAGTCGGCGATTTCGTGTGGAACGATCAGAACCGAAACGGTATCCAGAACGATGGTGAGCCTGGCATCGGTAACACCGAAGTTCGTCTGATTGCTCTCGGGCCCGACGGTACCCTCAATACCAGTGACGACATCTCGATCTGGACGACCTCCGCCAGTGACGGCTCGTACTCGTTCCAAGCAGTACCGGCTGGAACATTTGTGCTGCGATTCTCACCCGCAACCAATGACAACCTGTCCCCGAAGCATGTGGGAAGCGACACCACGCTCGACAGCGACCCTGACCCGTCATCACAAGTAACCGATGTGTTCACCGTGAGTACTGGCGAGGTCATCCAATCGATGGACGCAGGCGTGATGGTCCGTCCGAGCATTACAGGAACGGTTTGGTACGACCAAAACGGTGACGGAATCAACTCCAACGAGTCTCCTATTCAAAACGTGAGCCTGCGACTCTTCGCTCCTGGGCCAGACGGTGCCTTCGGAACTGCAGACGACCAGCACTACTCCGGCGCGTCCACCGACGGAAGCGGTCATTACTCCATATCCGGCGTGCCGGCGGGCACGTACCGAATTCGAACGAATCCTGTGTTTGCGGGGTACGGAGACATCGGCTCTGGCTGGAACTGGAATATGTATTCCCTCACCACGCGCGATGCCGGATCTGATGACACGATTGATTCTGACCTTTCACAAACCACTGGATGGAGCCAGACGCTGACGGTCACATCCTCCGGAGCTGTTGTTGACTTCGGTGGGGTCACGGGATCATCCACCATCCACGGCACAACCTGGATCGATTCCAACGCGGACGGAATCCGAGACATGGGCGAATCGGCGCCGCCTTGGGCCTCGATGCAGCTCAGCGAGGCTGGACCTGACGGGATCTTCGACACACAGGATGACAGCTCGAACTCGATCTACACATCGACGGATGGATCAGGGAACTATTCCTTCGGTCCGCTGCCCTCCGGCGTGTACCGGATCCAGACCTACTCCAATGGCCCAACCACACGACCGAACGTCGCTTCCGATGACACAGTGGACAGCGATTTCACGATGTTCCATGGTTACCAATACAGCGACCCGATCTCCCTTGGAGTCGGAGTTGATCTCGGAAATATTGATGCTGGCTTCATCAGCGGCGCGGGAATCCGCGGACGCGCTTGGGTCGACAGCAATTCAGACGGAATCGAACTTTCCGAGACAGGAGTCCGCTACGTCGCAGTATCCGTCCATGGTCCAGGATGGGATGGGATTCTGGGCAATTCCGATGATGTCGAAAAACTCAATTACACCGACTGGTACGGTGACTACTCGATTGACGGTCTGATCCCAGGGGATTACAGCGTTTCAACCGGTCCGGTGGTCATTCCAAATTGGACATCGCCTGGACACGCGTACGGTCTGACGGCCCAAGATCAAGGAAGCGATGACAGCATCGATTCTGACGCCCTGCCAAGTACTGGCGCCGCGCCCGTCACCCTGTCTTTGGGCGACAGCGTCAAGAACGTGAACTTCGGGCTCATCGAAGGCACTGGCACAATTTCCGGAGAGGTCTGGCAAGACGATTTTGACGGGATTCGTGAGAGTGGCGAACCTGCTCTCGACAAAGTACGAGTTGCCCTTGCAACTGCCGGTCCGAATGGCATTTGGGACGACAATGATGACGGTGTCTGGGAGCAAACGACTGACAGCGCAGGGCATTACTCCTTTGGTGCGCTCCCGCAGGGAACGTACCGCGTGCGATTTGACCAGGGCATGAACCCAGGGCTGTACCTCACGACTCAACATGTAGGAAATGACACGACGATCGACTCAGACCCCACAGCCTCTAGCTTCAAGAACTGGGGTTACACCGATGACGTGGTGGTGACACCGGGCGGGGCGATCGATCACATCGATGCTGGCTACTACCCCGCTGGCAACATGGGTGGTCTCGTATGGGAGGACCACAACCACAACGGAATCCGCGAAGCGGGCGACGACGGCATTTCTGGAGTCGTGGTGCACCTTCGGCTGCCCGGGACGGACGGGATTTTCGACACCGCCGATGACGATTATGGCGACCTTGTCACCGGTGGCGACGGCAGGTGGGACCTCGGCCCCTTCCCCGCGATTCCGCTGCGTGTCACCGTCGAGCTTGCAGGGACTTCGTGGTCAGTGGTCGCCCAAGATCAGGGCAGCGATGACACCATCGACTCCGACGTTGACCAATCGACACGCATGTTCATCGCGCACGCTGGAATGAGTGACACGTCGGTCGACGCGGGTCTCTTCAATGGAGTCATTCTGCCGACCGACACAACCCGAATTGACGGTCATGTCTTCGTGGACGTGAACAACAACGGAGCGTTTGATGCCGGCGAACCGCAGGTGAGTGGGGTCATGTTCGGCGCATCCTCGATTGGTTCACTGTCTGCTCTTGCGAACAGCCCCACCCCTTCGAATCAAAACGGCGCATTCGTTTTCGACGGTTTGGCTGCCGGCAAGTACTCGGTTGCGGTGCTCTCTGGCGTTCCGGCCGGATTGCACCTTGTCGCCGACTCTGACGGTGGATCTGATGGGGTCGCGCAAACGACGACCGCAGTCGGCGCTCCCGGTTCGGTCTGGTTCGCGTACCGAGGGCTCGGCTCAATTGACACAACTGTCTGGAATGACCTCAATGGCGATGGCGTCCGTAATGCTGATGAGCCTGGAATTGCGAACGCGGCTGTCACGATCACTGGCCCGAACGGGACGGTGATCCACGCGACGACCGACGCGTCGGGTCGGTTGGTAGTAGACGGCCTCCCATACGGTGAGTACACCATCACCGTGGCTGGACAAGGCAACCAAACCGCAGACCCTGACGGAGTGATCGATAGTGCGACGACGATCACCATCTCGACCCCTGAACCGATGATGACCGTCTTCGGCTACGCGGTGAGCACATCTTCGACACCGCCCGTCACGGCGCCGCCCGCGACCTCGTCGAGCACGTCATCCGCCGCTCCCCCAGCCACAACCTCAACGCCTGGCTCAGGCACTCATAGGTCACGTTCACCAAAGGGCGCACTGCCATTTACAGGAACCAATGCCATGGCGCTGGCAGCGTTGGCGCTCGGTTTGGTGTTTGGCGGGTTCATGATCTTGGGACGACGGCGTCGAACGGCGGCGTCGTAGCCGTACCGCTCTAGACGTTCCCGTTGTGATTGTGACGGGAACGTTTCAGAGCACGAAGCGCTCCCCCAACTACCAGACCTGCGACTGAAACTGCTGTGATGCGCTTTCGCTTGCGGACGACATCTGCATGGGTGATCGCACCAATCACGGCATCGTCGAGCCCGGGGGGCGGAGTCGGCTCAAATGCTCCAATCCGTTTCAGCTCGATGTCGAGACCTACGCGAGGTTCGTTATTCATGCCCTTCATTGCGCTGGACCTCCTCTAAATGTTGGCGCACGATCGCTCGCGCCCGATGTAGGCGAACTCGTACCGCGCCGTTGCTGATGTCCAAGGTTCTCGCGACTTCCTCGGTTTCGAACTCGTAGACGTCATGGAGCACGAGCGCGGCCCGCAATCCGTCGGGAAGCCGATCCACGGCGGCGGCAATCCGCTCGGTGTCCCATGCAATGTGCAGCTCGGGCTGCGCCGATCCTGGGTCTGCTCGGTCACCCATCGCCTCAAGCGACGACTCCCGAAAGCGTTTGCGCCGCGAGCGATGTGTGAGCGCCGTGTTGGCGACGATGCGATACATCCACGTTCGAAATGCGGAATCGCCGCGAAACTTCTTGATCGACCGCCATGCGCGGATGTACGCGTCTTGGACGACGTCGGCTGCATCGTCATGTCCCACCAGTCGAGTGGCGAGGGCGTAGCTGGCCGTAAGCGAACGACGAACAAGTTCGTCGAATGCGGCTCGATCGCCCGTTGCTGCTGCACGGCAAAGCTCCTCGTCGGTCATCTGGAGTGAGTCACCGCAAGTTCGACTCCAATTCGAGCGAGGTTGTTACCGCGAACGATGGCGTACGCGGCGCCATCATTCAACGAGTGGTAGCGGAGGCGGGAATCGAACCCGCGACAACACGATTATGAGCCGTGTGCTCTAACCAACTGAGCTACTCCGCCGAGCCTCGCACGGCGTAGTGGCCGATTGAGTGCGAGCCCCGTTTCGGGATTGAACCGAAGACCCCTTCCTTACCATGGAAGTGCTCTACCACTGAGCTAACGGGGCGAAGCGGGCGATGTTACCAACGCGGACCCACCAGATTCACCGGGTAGCGTCAATTCTGTGAAAGTTCGTTTGATCGAAGATCAGGATGCGGCCGCAACATTGCGCATTCATAACCATTTCGTGACCGAAACCACCGTGACGTTTGACCTTGAAGCGCGCAGCCTCTCGGAGCAGATCGCGTGGATCCAGGCGCATCGCGGTGCCCATCCTGCGGTTGTTGCGCTCCTCGATGACGAGGTCATCGGATATGGATCGCTCTCGGGATTTCGCCCTCGCCCTGCCTACAACACGACAGTCGAAGACAGTGTCTATGTTGACCCGGCCCACCATGGAAACGGCGCTGGACTCGCACTGTTGACCCGCTTGTGCGAACTGGCTGCGGAGTACGGATATCACAGCGTGATTGCGCGGATCACCGGCCACAATGAGGCGTCGCTGGCACTGCATCAACGGTGCGGATTCGCCCTGGTGGGTATCGAACGTGAGATCGGGCGGAAACATCAGCAATGGCTTGACGTTGCAGAAATGCAGCTCTTGATCTGAATCGCACTTGGGAATCCAAGGCGAGCACCCGTGTGCATCGCCTTTCACTGGGTGGGCCGGGGAGGATTCGAACCTCCGTAGCTTGCGCAGCTGGTTTACAGCCAGCCCCCTTTGGCCTCTCGGGTACCGACCCAGGGGCCGTACGATAGCAACCGTGCCAGGCGAGCCCGACGCCCGGGCGCCTAGATTTCTCGAACGAGAAAGGACTGAACGTGCCTACTTTTGATGTGGTTTCAGAATTTGAAGAGCAAGAGGTCCGCAACGCGGTCGACCAGGCAGCGCGTGAGATCGGTACGCGCTTCGACTTCAAGAACACGGAATCTTCAGTGGAGTTGAAGGAACAGACGATCGAAATGCATTCGAACACTGACGTCAAACTCAAGGCGCTCGTGCAAGTGCTCGAAGAGAAGTTCGTAAAACGCAACGTGTCGTTGAAGTCCTTGGAGTACGGAAAAGTCGAAGAGGCGGCGAAGGGCACTGTGCGTCAGACCGCAAAGCTGATGGCGGGAATCACCCACGATAAGGCGAAAGAAATCGGCAAGTTCATCAAGGACTTAAATCTCAAGGGCGTATCGCACTCAGTGCAAGGCGACCAGTTGCGGGTGCAAGGAAAGAAGCGTGATGACTTGCAGGCTGCAATCAATGCGATGAAGGAACATGACTTCGGCATTCCGTTGCAGTTCCAAAACTTCCGCGACTAGCCGCGCCAGAGTCTCAGCTTCGAAGGTCAGTTGATCTCGCGGAGGCGGGCGATACGGGCCTCCATGCTGGGGTGCGTCGAGAAGAGATTCTTGAAACTCACGTTTTGGCCCGTCAGAGGATTCACGATGTAGGCACTCGCCTGCGCGGGGTTGACGTTCATCGGAATTCGCTTCGAATAGGCATCGAGTTTCTCGAGCGCAGTCGCCAGTGGTTCACCGGTGCCAATCAATTCCTTGGCGCCACGGTCGGCCTCGAACTCGCGGCTGCGACTCACCGCCATCTGGATCAGCCCCGCGGCCACTGGCGCCAGAATCAGCATTGCGATCTCGGCGATGGGGTTGCTGTCGCGGTCGTCACTTCTTCCACCGAACATTGCGCCGAACATCGCCATGCGCGCAACCAACGTGATCGCCATCGCCATCGCCGCCGCGACCGAGCCGATCAAGATGTCACGGTGACGAATGTGTGAAAGCTCATGCGCCAACACGCCCTTGACCTCCTCTGGCGTCAACACCTCCAACAAGCCCTGAGTGACTGCAACGACCGCATGGCGCTCGTTGCGCCCCGTTGCGAAGGCGTTTGGCTGCTGGTCGGGGGTCATGTAGATACGAGGCATCGGCATATCCGCGACGGTGCAAAGGTCGCGAACAGCTGCGAACAACTGAGGTGCGTCCCGTTCCGCTACCGGAACTGCGTGGGCCTGAGCGATTGCCAGCTTGTCCGAAAACCAATAGGAACCACCGACCATCGCGAAGGCGAGAACCGCACCAATCAGGAGACCGCTCCGACCGAAGAAGGAGGAAATCCCCATGATCAGACCGCCCATTGCGGCCATGAGCACTGCAGTCTTTAAAGAGTTCTTGAACATCGAATGTCCTTTGTCGATTTGAGACATGTTCGCACGACGGTCGGAAAATGTCCGCGCGTGCTTACTCGTAGTAGCCGGAGTGGCGATAAAGGCACGGCACCCCATGTGCACGAAACATCTCGGCGTTCCGCAAGTCGTCTTCAATGGCAAAGACCGGATCAAATGGGTGCTCGATCAATGCTTGGAGCGCTTCTTTCTTGAAAATTGTCGACGAGCGCTGGTCGCGATATCCGCGCATCACGAGCAAATCCCATCGCACCTCATGGCGCCCCAGCCAATCAACCGTCTTCTCCTGAACCCACGCGGGACGGGCCGTCAACAACACCACACGAAGGTCGGTCTCCAGAGCATGCAAGAGCGTGCGCGTCTCGTCGATCACGGGATCTTGGTCGCACGCTTCGAAGAAGCCTCGCCAGTCTTTGCGTGGACCCTCCAGGAAATGCTGGCGGGCGGACGCCTCAGAAATCACTCCATCGACATCGATGATTGCAGCGCGACCAGCCGCGAGGGTCGCGCCGCTCCAGGTCCAGTGGGCATCACGACTGCGGTCGCGGTTGTCGGAGTGATCGTCAGCCATGGCGCGGAGCATCGCATATCCTTTCCCCGGGCAGCGAACCCTTGAGGAGTGAGTCAATGAGACGATCAGGTATTGCGGCGATGCTCATCGTGGCACTCGGAATGTCAGCGTGTGGCGGGGATGATTCGAAATCCTCCGCTGGCAAGGATGTCCTTGATGCTGCAAACGCGTACAAGAAGGCCACCGAAGACGCGAAGAAGCAGTTGGAGGACTTTCAGAAGAATCAGAAAAGCAATAGCTCGAAGTACACGATTCCTTCGTATAAGCCGCCCGAGCGCGAATTCACGAAATACGAAGGAACGGTTCGGTTCGCGAACTTCTACGCGAAAGATGGCGCCGGAGTAGACCTTGACGTGTACTTCGGCAGCACCGCAGAGTCCGGCAAGAAGATCGGCACGATGAAATACGGTGAGGTTTCGGACCCGACTGCAATGTACGTGGAGCAAAGCCCGTACGTCTCCAATGCGGACGGCACCGATTCGCTTCGGCTGCTCTTTCTCCCGGCCGGAAAAACCGCCACGACCGACATGGTCTATTCGGACGACAAGACTCTGAAGAAGGGCGCCGACTACCTCTACGCCTTGGGTTGGGACAAGCCCTTCGGTGGCGGCTCGGGCCTGACGTCGCAGCTTGCGTACATCCAAGACCTCGCGACACCCGCGGACGGCAAGGGCGTGGTCGTGTTGAACGACATTGGTACACGCGGAACCGAAGACGGGCAGTTCTCGTCGCTCGGAATCGATGGGGACTGTAACGGCCTCCCCTCCCTGCAGGATTTTCAATCTGGGAATCTCGGATCTGCATACGCGGTCGACCCCGGATCTCACGAGGTCTTCTCGTACGACGCGAACACGCAATGCGTCAACAAGAGCGCTGCGCAAACGATTGATGTCAAAGCCGGCGAAGTGTGGGTGCTCTTCGCGTGGGCCACGAGCCGAGACGCCATCTCGACTTCGGCACTCAAGATCACATAGGACGTCCGTCGCTTCGACGGGAAACCTCTTGTCGGTGCCGAGGATTAGTCCTCGGCACTCGCCGTCTGGTATTTCGATCGAATGCCCGCGACAATGCTCGGGTCAGCAAGCGTGGTCATATCTCCGAGAGCATGATCTTCCGCGACATCACGCAGCAATCGGCGCATGATCTTTCCCGAACGCGTTTTGGGAAGGTCATCGGTGAACAGAATTGATTTTGGCTTCGCGATCGGCCCGATGAGTTCACTGACGTGGGCCCGAAGCACCTCGCCGAGCTCTTGGCTGGGTTCGACTCCTCCGCGGAGAATCACGAAAGCCGCAATCGCCTGTCCGGTGGTGGGGTCGGTCTTGCCGACCACTGCGGCCTCGGCGACCGCGTGGTGATCGACGATCGCTGACTCAACTTCGGTCGTCGAGATGTTGTGACCCGAGACGAGCATGATGTCATCGACACGACCGAGGAGCCAGAAGTAGCCGTCATCGTCGCGTTTCGCACCATCGCCCGCGAAATACAAACCTTCGTACGTCGACCAATAGGTTTCGCGGTAGCGCTCTGGGTCACGCCAAATCCCGCGCAACATCGCTGGCCACGGCTCGGTCAGCACCAAATATCCGCCTCCAGGAATATCGACGGGCTGACCGTGGTCGTCGATGATCTCGGCGCTCACACCAGGGAGCGGAAAGGTCGCACTACCCGGTTTGCAGATCGTTTCGGACGCGAGCGGAGCGATCATGATCCCACCCGTTTCAGTTTGCCACCACGTGTCAACGATCGGGCATCGTCCGCCGCCGATGTGCTTCCAATACCAGACCCATGCCTCGGGGTTGATGGGCTCGCCGACGGACCCGAGAAGCCGAAGGCTCGACAGATCACGCGCCGCGGGCAGCGCGTCGCCCCACTTCATGAACGTACGGATTGCTGTGGGCGCCGTATAGAGAATGGTCGCCTTGTACTTCTCAATCACTGACCAGAAGCGGTCTTTTCCGGGCGTGTCCGGCGTGCCCTCGTACATCACGCTGGTGGCGCGTTGAGCGAGGGGGCCGTACACGATGTAGCTATGCCCGGTGACCCATCCGCAGTCGGCGGTGCACCAGAAGATGTCATTGTCGGGGTCGATGTCGAACACGTGTTGGAACGTCGACGCAACCTGGGTGAGGTAACCGCCGGTCGTGTGCATGATGCCTTTCGGCTTTCCCGTTGTGCCCGAGGTGTACAGGATGAACAGGAGGTCTTCGGCATCCATCGGCTCGGGATCGCAGGTGGCTGGTTGCCGCGCGACGAGTTCGTGCCACCAATGGTCTCTGTTTTCGACGACGGCAACCTCATGTGCGGTGCGCCGCAACATCAACACGTTCTTCACTGACGGGCACTCGGTGAGCGCCTCATCCGCAATGTCTTTGAGCGGGACGATTCCGCCGCGACGCCAAGCTCCATCGCCGGTGATGAGCGCGACTGCTTCCGCATCGTTGATGCGATCGCGCAGCGATTGCGCGGTGAAGCCCCCGAAGACCACTGAGTGGGCCGCGCCAATTCGCGCGCAGGCGAGCATCGCAATTGGGAGCTCGGGGACCATGCCCATGTAGATCGCGACGCGATCTCCCTTTGTGACGCCAAGTGCCTTCAGCGCGTTCGCGGTGCGGCACACCTCATCAAGAAGTTCCTGGTAGGTGATACGACGGTCATCGCCGGGTTCGCCCTCCCAGAAGTACGCGACTTGTTCGCCGTGCCCAGCGAGAACGTGGCGGTCGAGACAGTTGACTGAGGCGTTGAGCGTTCCGCCGACGAACCATTTCGCATAGGGCAGTTCCCATTCGAGTGCGGTGTGCCAGGGAGCGAGCCAGTCGAGGGTGCGCGCCTGGGTCTCCCAATACGCGATGCGATCCTCGCTTGCTGCCGCACGAAGTTCCTTCATGGCCGCGGCGCGCGACGCAAGCGCTGGCGGTGGATCGAAGGTTCGACCTTCCGAAAGCAAGGCGTCGAGCGTGGCTTCAGTCATGACATCCCCCCGGGCAAGCAAAAAGCGCAGGATAGCGAGTGTTCGGGTGTGGGTGCGGGCGACCGCGCTAAAGGTTGCAGCGGGCAGCGCTGGTTGCTCCAGACTCTGGGGTCATCGGACCTGTGCCGCCAAACTCCTTGTGCTGTTGGGTCGTGATTGTTCTGGCCTTGGCTACGGCGGAGTAGATGGTTGCTCCCTCCGTGGGTGTTCGCTCGTACGTGGTGAAGTCGACCGAGTACAGACCGAAGCGCGGGACATATCCCAAGGCCCATTCGAAGTTGTCGTAGAGGCTCCAGTGGTAGTAGCCGCGAACGTCCACCCCGTCATTGCGGGCGCGCTGGATTTGTTCGAGCGAACGCACAACGTGCTCAGCGCGACGTCGACCTGTTTCAGTTGCGATTCCAGATTCGGTGACGAGGAGCGGGAGTCCTTTCCATCGGGTGGAGAAGTCCTTGAGCACCTCGTACAAGCCTTGCTCGTAAAACTCGTATTTCATTGCTGGGACGCATTTTGTGGTGTCCTCATTTGCGGGAGGAACGCAAGCCCCAAAGTCGAAGGTCGACAAACATGGCGCGATTCCGAGCGATGCGACGACGGCGTTTTGTGAACTGACCCCGGTACGGAAGTAGTACTGGACGCCGAGCCAATCGATCGTTCCTTCCAAGCCAGGGATGTCTGTGTCTGGCGTTCCATCAAAGTTGGTGTCCAGCGATCCTGAACGGAGAGCGTCGACGAAGAGGTGGTTGTAGATGTACTCCATGCGATCGCGAGCTTTGATGTCATCGGGATTGGTGCTGAGCGCGTTATCTCTGGCGGGCACCCACGTGCCGACGCTGAGAGGAAGGCCGACATCCGCTTTTGAGCCATCTTTGTCGGCGTCTTCCGTGTCCTCTGTTTTGATTGCGTGGTAGATCGCAGCGTGCATCTTCGTGTACGTAGCGAGCGCGGTAGCGAATCCTGTTTTGAAGGTATCTTCGGAAAGGATCAGTGCCTTCCCCGGAGGAAATGAGCCGACGCCATACGCGCTCAGCAAGTAATTGACTGGCTCGTTGACCGTGCCCCATTCATCGACGCGATCACCAAATCGCCGTGCAAGGAGGGTCGCGAATTCTCCTGCCTCGGAGATGATTTGTGGAGCCCCAACGGGATTGTCGAGCCCGCAGAGGTTCGCGTCGGACGGGCCGTTCGCGCAGGTCGGGTC
>JBARPG010000133.1:0-1731 GCA_049642885.1 Acidimicrobiia bacterium
AGTCGCAGACCACCGTGAAATGAGTTTCGTGGGCAACGCCGCTCACCCGGAACCAGAAAGCGACCAGGCGCTGCTCGAGGCGGGCTACGCGACGCTGACGCTGCTCGACCCATATGCGGCTGATACCGCGGTTGACCATTCGGGCTACGGCTCGTAGCGGTATCCGACCCCGCGGACGGTCACAATGCACGTCGGATGGTTCGGGTCGACTTCCACTTTCGATCGCACTCGCTTGATGTGCACGTCAAGGGTCTTCGAATCGCCGAAGAAGTCCGCACCCCACACTTCTTTCAGCAGCACGTCCCGCGGCAGCACACGTCCTGCCTTCTCCATGAGGATTTGCAGGAGCTGAAACTCTTTACGAGCGAGTCCAACAAGTTCGCCCCGCACTCGGACTTCATGTCGCGCGATATCCAACTCGATATCCCCAATACTCAAGGTGGCAGGGGCATCATCGGGGATGGTGTGTTTCGGCGCTCGTCTCAAAGCGGCTCGAACTCGAGCGATGAGCTCACGGAGCCGGAAGGGCTTTGCGACATAGTCATCAGCGCCAACTTCAAGCCCGACCACCGCATCGATCTCAGCCGCACGGGCACTCACCATAATGATCGGGACATCTGATCGCGTGCGCAGCTCGCGACACACGTCCACACCTGATCGTCCCGGCAACATGACGTCGAGCAAGATGACATCAGGGTGGAAGGTGTCGAACACTTCGATCGCATGGTTGCCATCCGCGGAGACCTCGACTTCAAAACCCTCGCGACGAAAGGCAGCGGCAAGCGTGTCTCGATAGGTGGCTTCGTCGTCGACGATGAGCAAGCGTGGGGCGCTCACGGTCGCGCAACCTTCGGGAATCGAAGCGTGATGGACGTGCCTTCGCCCTCGACCGACTCGATCTCGAGCGTGCCGTGATTCGCCGTCACGACATTGCGAACGATTGCGAGCCCAAGACCCGTACCCCCGGTGTCGCGACTCCGGGCACGGTCGACCCGGTAGAAGCGTTCGAAAACGCGTTCGAGGTCGCGCGCAGGAATTCCAACTCCATGATCGGACACGGTGAGGCACACGTTTGCATGATCGATAGACACCCTTGCCTCAATCGAGGATTCACCATCTGAGTACTTCAGCGCGTTGTCGACGAGATTTGCGATAGCGCTTACGAGCTGTCGCCTGTCACCGTTGATCGTCGTCTCAGGTCCGGTCGCTCCGCTCAAGGCAACCCGCGTTGCAGCCTCGCCAAATCGCGCCAAGGCTTCCCGCGCCACGTCTGACAACTCAACGTGTTCCACAAGAGAGAGTCCTTGGGCGGCTTGTATCTCGATGGTCGAAAGATCCAACAGGTCATCAACAATCGCCGCAAGGCGAGTTGCCTCGGCGTGTGCCCGGGGGGCGAGGTCGCGAACCGCCGCTGGATCTTGTTCAGTCGCCAACAGTTCGGAGACAAGCACGAGTGCGCCGATTGGGGTCTTCAACTCATGGCTCACGTTGGCAACAAAATCCTGCCGCACCGCTTCGAGGAGCGCTGCCTCTGTCACATCTCGCACCGTCGCGCAGACACCGACGACGGCGCCGGCCTCGAATAACGGAGCGGCGCGCAACATCAACACACGACGTGGCGGGCCAAGAAGTTCAATGGTCTCACCAGCGACGTTGCCCGACTCCGCTGCAGCAATCACGCGGTCGAGGCCTTGCTCGGCGATCGCGTCCTCATGACGAGCATTCCGATAC
>JBARPG010000134.1:0-6859 GCA_049642885.1 Acidimicrobiia bacterium
TTCTTGGCGAGGCCCGCGAGCGCCGCTTCTGCAACCTGCGCCGGCTGTTGCCATACGAAGTCGGGCAAGGTCGTTGCCTCAAAGCCCCCCGCCCGATTTTGGAAATCGGTTCGAGTAAACCCGGGACACAGAGTCGTTACGTTGATACCCGAGCCACGGAGTTCCTCGTGGAGAGCCGTCGTGAAGCTCGTGACGAATGCTTTCGTCGCCGCGTAGACGGCGAACCCTGGTGACGCTTGGAACCCGCCAATGGAACTGACGTTAAGGATGCTGCCGCGACCTCGCGGCTTCATCGCTTGTACTGCTGCGCAGGAAAGGTCGACAACTGCCGCGATGTTGAGCTCCACCATGCCAACTTGGCTTTCGGTCGTTTGGTCCGCAACAGGGCCCGAGGTACCAAAACCCGCGTTGTTCACGACCATCTCGATCACATCCTGTTCGGAGAGGATGCGGTTGACAACGCGTGCTCGGTCCTCAGCGACCATGAGGTCTGCGGCGAGCACATCAACCGTCACGCCGTGGTGTTTCTCTAGTTCTCGCGCCAGTTCATCGAGCGCCGACACATTTCGGGCGACCACGACGAGATCCCACCCTTCCCGTGCGAGCTGACGAGCGAAAGCATCGCCAATGCCCGAGGAGGCTCCGGTAACAAGCGCGGTGCGTTTCATGGGACTCCTTCGTCGGTTGATGCAAACTCGCCGGTCACCGCTGGTTAGTCAAGGGCGGCGAGCACTGCATCTTTGGTCGCTTCGATGGGCTCATGCAAGGAGACCTCCGCAATCGCTCGATTGGGGTCTTTGAGTCCGTGACCGGTCACCGTGCACACGACGGTTTCGCCTTTGGCGATCGCTCCCGAGGCAGCGGCCACAAAAAGGCCAGCGACCGAAGCTGCAGAAGCGGGCTCGACGAACACGCCGACTTCCTGGGCGAGGGTGCGATACGCGGACAGAATTTCGCTGTCAGGCACGGCGCCGATGAGTCCACCGGATTCGTCGCGGGCAGCGATGGCACCGTCCCAACTCGCGGGGTTGCCGATCTGAATCGCGGTCGCAATTGTTTCTGGATGAAGCACTGGTTCGCCCGACACAAGCGGCGCGGCACCGGCGGCTTGCCAACCAAGCATCCTCGGGCGCTGACTCGCCAGCCCAAGAGACTCGTACTCGGTGTATCCCTTCCAATACGCGGTGATATTCCCCGCGTTGCCAACCGGGATGCAATGCACATCGGGAGCGCGCCCCAGCACATCGACGATTTCAAAGGCTGCGGTCTTCTGCCCTTCGATGCGGTACGGGTTGACGCTGTTGACGACGGTCACGCTGCCGTCTTCACCGAGCTCGCGAACGAGCGTCAAGGCCTCATCGAAATTGCCTCGAATTGGAAGCACTCGTGCTCCGTGAATCAATGCCTGTGCCAACTTGCCAAGGGCGATCTGCCCGTCGGGAATCAACACCACCACAGGAATGCCTGCACGCGCCCCGTAGGCCGCCGCGCTGGCCGAGGTGTTTCCCGTCGAAGCACAAATGACTCCACGCGTACCTTCTTCCACGGCCTTGGAAATCGCCATGGTCATCCCGCGATCCTTGAACGATCCCGTCGGGTTATGACCTTCGACCTTGAGGTACACGTCGAGCCCGAGGCGTTCCGATAGCCGGGGCGCTGGCACGAGCGGCGTATTGCCCTCAAGCAAGGTGATGACCGGTGTCGCGTCGCTGACCGGGAGGTATTCTCGATAGGCCTCGATGAGTCCAGGCCAACCAGCGGCTCGCGTCACGAATCGGCTCCCAAGACTCGGAGCACCGAACCAATCCCCTTCACTGTGGGCAGGGCTCGAAGATCGTGGATTGTTGCGCGGAAGTCGGCCTCTTTCGCTGCGTGGGTGATGAACACCAGTTCTGCGATCGTGCCATCGGTCACATGTTGTTGCATGGATCGGATTGACACGCCGTGCTTGCCGAAGATCGCCGCGATCGTTGCCAAGACCCCCGGTTCGTCGACGGAGGTCAAGCGCACGAGGAATTGGCTTGCCACATCGTCAATTGGTTGCACCTTGCGCCGACTCAGCGTGCCGACCGTGTTGCCATGTTTGCCAGCCGCGCGGTTGCGCGCAGCATCGATGACGTCTCCCAGAACTGCTGACGCAGTCGGGTCACCTCCGGCCCCGCGGCCGTAGAACATGAGCGATCCAACGCGATCCCCTTCCACAAAGACCGCGTTGAAGGAATCGTTTACGTTGGCGAGGGGATGACTCAGCGGGACCAGCGTCGGATGCACCCGCACCGCGAGTTCTCCATCAACATCTTCGGCGATTGCGAGCAGTTTGATCGTGTGCCCCAAGTCGCGGGCCGAAGCGATATCGCTCGGCTGCAAGGTGGCGATGCCTTCCCGATACACATCACCCGCCACCACCTCGGCGCCGAACGCGATGCTTGCGATGATCGAAGCTTTGGCTGCAGCGTCGAAGCCTTCAACATCAGCCGTGGGGTCGCGCTCCGCGAAGCCGAGCGACTGAGCTTCCGCCAGTGCTTCTGCGAACGACGCGTTGGATTGGGTCATCTTCGTGAGTATGAAGTTCGTCGTGCCGTTGACGATTCCGAGCACCCTACGGATGGGTTCACCAACAAGAGATTCACGCAGGGGACGCATCAGCGGAATGCCCCCAGCCACACTCGCCTCAAACAACAAATCGGTGCCAGAGGTTTCGGCAGCGGCAAAGAGCTCTGCTCCGCAGTTCGCCAGGAGTTCCTTGTTCGCAGTGACCACCGGCTTGCCTGCGGCCAGCGCGGCGAGGATGAGTCGGCGCGCGGGTTCAATTCCACCGATGACTTCAACGACGAGGTCCACATCGGGATGCGCGACGACGGCGTCGACATCGTGGGTGAATACGTTCGCAGCGATGGGCACGTCACGCTCAAGGGCGAGATTGCGTACCGCAATCGCCACCACTTCAAGGCGGACACCGGTCCGCGCTGCAATATCGTCACGTTGCGCGTCGATCTGGCGGACCAGGGCCGCCCCAACGTTTCCGCAACCGAGTAGGCCGAGTCGAATGGTGTGCATCGGATCAGTCTCGCATGTCAGAGACGAAACATCGGTCAAGATCCGAGTGCATGCGGAGCTTCGACCACGTCGAGTGCTTCAAGGTCCGCGACGGTCTCACGGCGCCGAACCAGCCGAACGCCTCGACTCGAAATGAAGACGACCGCAGCGCGCAAGGCCGCGTTGTAGTTCGAGGACATGGAATACCCGTACGCGCCGGTAACGGGGGTGGCAAGAAGGTCTCCTTCTCGCGCTCCGGGCGGGAGGTGACCCTTGGGGATCAGCACATCACCCTGTTCGCAATGCTTCCCTGCAATCGCCACGGTTTCGGTTCGGGCTTCGGCGGCGCGTTCGGGGAGGAAGGCTTCATAGCGGGCCCCATAGAGCGCGGGTCGTGGGTTATCGGACATCCCGCCATCGACTGCGACGTAGCGAATTCCTGATCCGGACGTCTTCGTTGACAGCACGCGGTAGAGGGTGAGTGCCGCTGGGGCGACGAGCGCTCGACCGGGCTCAATCGTGATCGCCGTTTCGGGCGGCAGCCCCGCCGACTGCATCATCGCGTCAACCTCTGCTCGCAGGGCCGGGATGAACGTCGAGAGCGTCGGCGCTACGTCGTCGCCGTGATAGCGAACGGCGAATCCACCGCCGACGTTGATCTCGCGCACAGCGTGCCCGCGTGCCGCAAGCTCGGCGGCAAAGGAAATCACCGTGAACGCGCTCTCATGGAACGCTGCGATCGAGCGCACCTGCGAACCAATGTGCGCGTGAATCCCCCTCCAGTCGATCGAGGGCTCGTCGCTCAAACGAGCAACCGCTCGAGCCGCCGCGCCGGAGGCAATGTCCAGACCGAACTTCGAGCTCGCAGTGCCCGTGTCAATCGAGGGATGCGTTTCGCCTGAAACTCCGGGGGTGACGCGCAACATCACGGGCGCGGTGACGCCAAGCTCTCGCGAAAGACGCGCGATGACATCGATTTCCGAATCGGAGTCAGCAACGATGTGCCCGATGCGGTGCTGCAGCGCCGCGCGGATCTCATCCTCCGATTTCGCGTTGCCGTGCATATGGATTCGCCCCGGGTCAACCCCCGCGTGCACCGCAATCTCGAGCTCAGGGCCCGAAGCAACATCAAGGTGCAAATCTGTTTCGGAGATCAGGCGCGCCATTGCTCCAGCGAGGAAAGCTTTTCCTGCGTACGCGACTGTGCCCGGCGCGAACCCTTCAACCAAGAGGCGGGCCCGTGCGCGAATCTCGTCCTCGTCGTAGACGAAAAGCGGGGTACCGAATTGTTCGGCGAGTGTGCCGAGATCGATACCGTGCAAATGCATACGGCCCGCGTTGAGTCCGATCCCAACGGGCAACAACGTCAGGTCAATGGGTGATGCTTCGACAGCAGTCACGGCGCATCCTCGATCTCAGGGGATTCGCCGTCATGAATGTGGTCCATACGGTCGGGTGCGCTCACTCCTAAGACACCGAGCGCATTTGCAATTGCGGAGCGCGTCGCTGCGACGAGCCAATACCGAGCGGCGCTCAACTCGGGTTGCGTCTCGTCCACGACCCGGCAATCGGCATAGAACCCATGGAATCGCGAGGCGCACTCGCGCACCCAGGTCGTCACTCGATGCGGGGCGCGACGCTCAGCAGCGATCGCCAGCACCTCCGGATATTCGTGAAGCACTCGGAGCAGCTCCATCTCGCGCTCCCCCGTCAAGGCATTGAGATCCACCGCGGGCAGCGGCGGGGGCGAATACCCAACTTCCCGAGCCTTTCGCTCGATCGACGCCATGCGAGCGTGCGCGTATTGCACGTAATACACGGGGTTTTCCATCGATTGTTCCGTGACGATTGCAAGGTCGAAGGTTTGTGCTGTGTCGATGCTCTGTAAGAGAAAGGTGAGCCGGGCGACATCCGGATCAACTTCATCGAGGATGTCAGCGAGGGTGATGACGTTCCCCGCGCGTTTCGAAATGCGTACCTCTTGGCCGTCACGCATGAGTTTCACGAATTGGCCCAGAATGATTTCAGGCTCCGCGGACTGCGGGGTGTTTGGCTCGCCCCAGACGCCGAGCGCGCGCAATCCGGCCTGCACCGAAGCGATCTGACCGTGATGGTCAGCGCCCCAAATGTCGATGCAGTGCGTCGCTCCACGCCGGAACTTGTCGCGGTGGTATGCGAGGTCATTGCAGAGATAGGTCGTCGTGCCATCAGATCGAATGAGGACACGGTCGCGCGTATCGCCGAACTCCGTCGTGCGAAGCCAGGTGGCACCCTCACGCTCCTCCAACACCCCGCGCTCACGTAAGTCTTCGATCACCGCGTGCACATCGCCGCGCTCGTGCAAGACGCGTTCGGAAAACCATGTGTCGAACTCGACACCGATTCTGGACAGATCGTCACGCAGGGAATCGACGACACGGTGATAACCCCACTCGCCGAGCGTCGCTTGGTCGACTTCGCTGAGCCCTTCAGCGCGCGCCGCCTCTGCCATATCGATGAGGTACTCCCCCGCGTATCCATCATCGGGGAGTGGTTCACCGTGCAGCCGCGCAAACAGCGACGCTGCGAACAGTGCCAGCTGCGTACCCGCATCGTTGAGGTAGTACTCGCGCTCAACACTCGCACCTTGGGTGGCGAGCAGGTTGGCCAGAGCATCACCCACTGCCACCCAACGACCCCCGCCCGCATGGAGCGGACCGGTCGGATTCGCCGACACAAACTCGAGATTGATCTGCTCGCCCGCGAGTGTTTCGGAATGGCCAAACGTCCCCGGTGCATCAAGAATCGTTGGGATCACGCTCGTGAACCACTCTGGCTGCAACCGGAAGTTGATGAATCCGGGGCCGGCGATCTCGCAGGTAGCCAAGAATGGCACCTCCTGGGCGTTCAGATCCAAGATCAGTTCTGCCGCAATATCACGTGGCGACCGGCCGAGCGCCTTCGTCAGTTGGAGCGCAATCGAGCACGCAAAATCCCCATGTTCACGCTGTTTTGACGCCTCGATGACGATCTCGCCGGGTGCTTCCCACCCCCGGAGCGACAGGGCGGCTTCGATGGCAGCTTGGAGCTGAATTCTCATATCAACCTTGCGAGATACTGGCGGCTGGGGTGAGCGACAGCGTACAGACTCGGTTGCAGGGCCTGACGACACGATTCCCGACTCCTGTTACGCTTTGTGCGTAATTCGACTCAGCTTTCTCACTTTCCGTAGTGTGGTGCGAATGTCATATCGGACCAGTTCCGGTGTGCGGCGGAGATTCGAGCATGGTTTATTTGGCATGCAGGAGCAATAGAAACGAAAGAAAGAGGGCTGGGGGGAGTGTTGGTAACCGACGCCACCAGAGACGCACACGAGGCACCGCGCGAACCGAAGCATGCCTCGAATTGGACGCGTGCGTCCCCTTTGATGACGGGCGAGCGCGATCCGCAGACCGCCGCGACTGCTCCGCTCATTTCTTCGCAATCGGGTATGGAGAACATTTACCTCGCGCTTGACGAGTTGGTGTCTGCCTATGACCTCGACGATGCGGCAATCATTATTGAAGAGCAAGCAATTGGACGGCAGGTGTTTCGTGCTGGTCGCACCCCAATTGAAAATGGGGCGAGCCCGCTCCTCCAAGCAGAGCCGGGGTTGTACACGAGCCCCGCGTTACCGCAACCGTTCGATAGCGCCGCGTTTCTCAACGCGTGTGAACTCGCATTGCACCTCGAGATGTTGCGGTACGACGCTTGGCACGACTCGCTGACCGGACTGTTCGATCGTCGGAGTTTCGAGCACCTCCTCGAAACATCAGTTGCTCGCTCGCGACGGTATGACTGGGGG
>JBARPG010000135.1:0-2346 GCA_049642885.1 Acidimicrobiia bacterium
CATTGGACCTGTTGAGCTTGTGTGCCAAATTGCTTCGCCGCGTTCGATCGCAACTTTCCTGCAACGCGTTGGCAGATCGAATCACACGCGCAGTGGAACACCGAAAGGGATTCTGTATCCGTTGACCCGTGACGAGTTGGTGGAATGCACTGCCTTGTTGGCGGCGATTCGTTCCGGGGAACTCGACCGTGTCGAACCTCCCACAGCGCCGCTCGACATTCTCATGCAACAAATGATTGCGGAGTCGGCGGCTCGAGAGATGAGCATCGACGAACTCTTCACCCTCGTGACGAAAGCCTCGCACTATCAGCACCTCACTCGCGAGGAGTTCGATCGTGTGCTCGACCTCGCGGCGAGTGGTGTGGTGACCGGGCGCGGAACCCGTGGCGCCTACCTACACGTCGATCGGCTGAACGGCGAAGTGCGACCACGTCCCGGTGCGCGGATTGCCGCGATCACTTCGGGCGGAGCGATCCCCGAACTCGGTGATTATCGGGTCATCCTCGAACCAGACGAGACGGTCATTGGAACCGTCAATGAGGACTGGGCGACCGAATCGATGGCAGGAGATGTCTTCTTATTGGGCACCCATGCATGGCAGATTCGCCGCATCGGGAGTGGAGAAGTGCGGGTGACCGATGCAGGTGATCGGCACCCGACGATCCCGTTCTGGCTCGGAGAAGCCCCTGCACGCACGAAGGAACTCTCGGCTGCAGTTTCAGAGTTGCGCTCAGGCGTGGAACGCCACCTCGGGGACGATCCCCGCGAGCCGACCGCGACGGGGATCGCAGCCGCAGAAGCCTGGATCACGAACAGCGCTGGTGTCACCTCCGAAATTGCACACATCATCGTGAGTTACCTTGCTGCGGCGAGAGCGAGTCTCGGATGTTTGCCAACCCAAGAGCGCCTCGTATTCGAGCGGTTCTTCGATGACACCGGCGGAATGCAACTCGTGGTGCATTCCCCGTTCGGCGGGCGCATCAACCGAGCCATGGGCTACGGACTTCGAAAGAAGTTCTGTCGCTCATTCAACTTCGAACTCCAAGCGTCTGCGAATGACGACGCGATCGTCATATCACTTGGACCCCACCACAGTTTCCCGCTGAGCGATGTACCGAAAATGCTGTCACCGCACAACATCCGAGACACGCTCGAACAGGCGGTTCTCGACCAGCCCCTGTTCCAATCACGCTGGCGCTGGAATCTGAATCGGTCGCTCCTTGTGTTACGTGTGCGCGGCGGCAAGCGCAATCCGCCGCCGATTCAACGCATGGAGTCAGACGACTTCATGGCGGCACTCTTCCCAGGTGCGGCTGCGTGCCAGGAGAACATCACAGGACCGATCGAGATTCCCGATCATCCGATCGTGAGCCAGACCGTTCATGATGCCTTGACGGAAATGCTCGATGCGCAGGGTTTGATCGAACTATGGAAAGCAATTGGCACTGGCGAAGTCGCCACCATCTTCTGTGACCTCACCGAGCCCTCCATCCTGGCCGATGAGATCCTTTCGGCTCGCCCGTACGCATTCCTCGACGACGGCGAGGCGGTAGATCGACGGACGAACGCGGTGCGTCGCAGTCCGGGAATCCCCCTTGATCTCAGCTCCATTGGGGCGTTGTCACAAGCGGCGATCGACGAGGTTCGCGAAGAGGCACGACTTGCCCCTCGTTCACCAGATGAGTTGCACGACGCGCTCAGTGCCCTCATCGTGATGGTCCCCGATCCAGAATTCGGTTTGTTGTTCGCTCAACTCGTCGAGCGTCGGCGGGCAACGACGATCGGCGTCGGCGACGGTGAACGCTGGATTGCGAGCGAGCGAACACAAGACGCTGCGACGCTGCTCAGTGGAGCACCTCAGAGCGGAACGGGCCGTGATCGAGATGACCTCCTTGCCGAGTCGATTCGCGCTCACCTCGAGTACGAAACCCCACTCACATCACAAGACATCGCAGGCCGACTGGGTGTGACCGAGGTTGCAGCCCGAGTCGGTCTCGCCAAACTTGAGGCGATGGGAGCGGTGCTGCAAGGCAGCTACACGGACGACGCTCGCCGCGACGGCTTCATCGAATGGGCGTCACGGCTGCTGTTGTCGAGGATGCATCGTCGCTCCCGCTCAACGCGGCGTGCCCAAGTACCGGCAGGAACTCCCGAGGATTTCATGCGCTTCCTCGCACGGTGGCAGCACGTTGCCCCGGGAACGCAACTCCGTGGCGAGCGCGGCCTTGCGACGGTGATCGAGCAGATGCAGGGGGTCGAGGTGGGTGCTGCGAGCTGGGAGCGTGACGTGCTCACGGCCCGGATGGCGGAGTATTCGCCGCGCATGTTGGACGCACTGTGTCATCA
>JBARPG010000136.1:0-2014 GCA_049642885.1 Acidimicrobiia bacterium
ACTCGAAGCACACCTCGAACGAATCGCCGAAGCCGAACGCCGTGACCACCGCAAATTGGGGGTCGAGCTCGACCTGTTCTCCTTTCCCGATGAGATTGGTTCGGGACTCGCTGTCTTCCACCCCAAAGGCGGCACGATCCGCCGACTCATGGAGGACTATTCGCGCGAGCGGCACGAAGCCGCGGGGTACGAGTTCGTGTATTCCCCGCACGTCACGAAATCGAACCTTTTTGAAACCTCAGGGCATCTTCAGTGGTTCGCGGAGGGCATGTTTCCGCCGATGGAGTTGGATCCCGATCGAGAAGGTTCAGGCGCCAAGTACTACTTGAAGCCGATGAACTGCCCGTTCCATATCCTGATTTTTCGCAGCAGAACGCGCTCCTATCGTGAGTTGCCGTTGCGGCTCTTCGAGTTCGGCACGGTGTATCGCTATGAGAAGTCGGGTGTGATTCACGGGCTCACGCGCGTGCGCGGAATGACGCAGGACGATGCACACATCTTCACGACCAAAGAACAGATGGGCGAGGAACTTAGGAGCCTGTTGACCTTCGTCCTGGACCTCTTGCGCGATTACGGGCTCGATGATTTCTATCTGGAACTGTCCACCAAGCCTGAGGGCAAAGCTGTCGGCACCGACGAGGAGTGGGACGAGGCAACCACCGCGCTTGCGACCGCGGCGAGCGATATGGAGCTTGAGGTCGTGATGGATGAAGGTGGTGGAGCTTTTTACGGGCCGAAGATCTCCGTACAAGCACGCGATGCGATCGGTCGTACTTGGCAGATGTCGACCATTCAGGTCGACTTCCAATTGCCGCAGCGCTTCGGCCTCGAATACGTCGGATCAGACAATGACCGGCACCGACCGATCATGATTCACCGCGCCCTCTTCGGCTCAGTCGAGCGCTTCTTCGGGGTCCTGGTCGAGCATTACGCAGGAGCCTTTCCCCTGTGGCTCGCTCCGGTGCAGGTCAGCATCTTGTCAGTGGCAGATCGACACGATTCCTACGCGCATGAGATCGCGGCGGTGTTGAAGCAGCGGGGGATTCGCTGCGAGACCGTTGGAGCGGATCGTGCCACCTTGGGTGCGCGCATTCGTGATGCCAAGACGCAGAAGGTTCCGTACGTCCTGGTTGTTGGCGACGATGATGTTGAGCACCGAACCGTCGGGGTCAACGCCCGCGGAAGTGCGGATCCTGATCGGGGTGTGGCTCTCGATGGGTTCGTTGATCAAGTCGTCACGGAAAACGCATCGAGAGGACGATGAGTCTCGAACGGCTCTGGGCAGGATGGCGCTCCCCGCATGTTGAGCATGCGTCGGCCGCGCACGCCGAGCCCGCGTGCTTCTTGGACGAAGCTCCGAAACTGCGCGACACTGACGCGCTGATTCTCGAGCGGACCGCAACCGCGTTCGTCATCATGAACGCGTATCCGTACACCACGGGGCACATGCTCGTCGCTCCCATACGTCATGTCAGTTCACTGCTCGATCTTGATGGGGCGGAACAGGCGGACGTTTGGAGCCTCGTGCGGCAGTGCGTGGACGCCGCAGAGCGAGCATTCCACCCGGACGGTTTCAACGTTGGCGCAAACCTCGGGCGCGGTGCAGGAGCGGGCGTCCCGGACCACCTGCACATTCATATCGTCCCGCGCTGGACTTCAGACACAAATTTCATGACGGCGCTGGCAGATACACGCGTGATGCCGGAAACCCTTCGTTCCAGTTGGGAGCGGTTATCCGCAGTGTGGCCGACCGACTCGCCCGGCCTGACGAGGCCCTCATAGGCTCCCCGCCATGACATCAGGACAGGAAAAGCCGGGGAGTGAGAGCGAACCCATCGTTGACGCACTGCCTGATGACCTCGATGTCACCGCATACGTCGGACCATATGTGTTTCCATCGATGCGCCGCCGAAGAATTGCCGCGGTGGCCTACGTCGTCCTCGCGATCGGTGCCATCCTCGGAGGGATTTCCGCGCGGCTCGGCGGAGTCGTTGCTGTAGGAGTGTTCCTGCTC
>JBARPG010000137.1:0-6349 GCA_049642885.1 Acidimicrobiia bacterium
GCACCTGCTGCCGCCGCCGCTCCCGCGTTATCGACCTTGATGCCGCCATCGATCTCGATCGCGCACGGCAGGTCGTTCGCGTCAATGAAGTCCCTGGCGGTCGTCACCTTCGAGAGGACCTCAGGGATGAAAGGCTGGCCGCCCCATCCGGGATTCACGCTCATGATGAGCAACAAATCGACCTGGTCGAGATAAGGCAACACCGTTTCGATCGCAGTGTCAGGATTCAGTACGAGTCCGACCCCAACACCCAGCGCGCGCAAAGAATCGAACTTCGGTCGAGGATCACCAAGCTCGACGTGAACGATGATGCGATCGGCACCCGCATCGGCAAACTCGTCGAACAACACCTCAGGTCGGGAACACATCAGATGGCAATCAAGGAACAGGTCGGTGGCCTTCCGAAGGGACCGAACGACGGGGCCGCCGATCGTCACGACGGGAACAAAGTGTCCGTCCATGACATCGACGTGGAGAAGGTCCGCAGAGTGCTCCACCTTCGCAACCTCATCTCCGAGGTGCGCAAAATCTGCGGAAAGGATTGACGGGGCAATCGAGATGGGACGCATCTGCCTACGCTAGCGGCCGACTTGGCCCGTGCGGCTCGAAGATCAATCTGGGATTTCGGGGCGTCGCCAGCGCAGTACGAACATTCCGTCGAGATCGTTTCGGATCGGCAGGATCATCCCCCCCGAGCCCCGGGGTTTCCACGGTTCGCCTTCGATCGGTTCGACCTGAAACTCGGGATGCATCATGGCGAAATCTGCCTCAATCCCAATCGTTTCCTCGCGAGTCAGGGTGCAGACCGAGTAGACGAGCACGCCGCCAGGCCGGACCATTGCTGCACCGGCAAAAAGGAGTCGCCGCTGCAATTCCGCAAGTTCCGCAATGTGATCCGCCTTGATTCTCCAGCGTGCATCGGGCCGACGACGCAGCACGCCGAGTCCGGTACAGGGAGCATCCACAAGTACTCGGTCGAAGGCCCCGGGCATCAACGGCAACTTGGTGCCGTCGGCGGTAATCGGGATCACATTCCGTTGCTGCAATCGTCGTGCGGCTCGACGAATCGCTCGCACTCGGCCAGCGTGGATATCGAGGGCAACGACGAGCCCCGTCTTACCAACCCATTCGGCAATCGCGGTCGACTTGCCGCCGGGAGCCGCACCAATTTCGAGAATCCGTTCCCCCGGACGCGGCGCGAGCTCCCGCACCACGAGCTGCGATGCCTGGTCTTGAACCGTTGCATCGCCACGTTCGATGACCTTCGCCACTTTCGGCCATCCGAGGCCGTTCACCACAATCGAATCCTTCGCCCACTTCGGTCGATCGCGGTCGGTCCCTTTGAGTTCGCGTTTGACGAGGTCGAGCGCGCCAGGCCGACACCGGAGTGTCACCATGGCGGGTTCGTTCCCGGCAGCAAGCACGCGCCACGCCGCTGCATCCCCGAACTCGGAGCGAAAACGACTGACGATCCAATCGGGATAGCTGAGTTCGAATCCCCAGTCTTCGTCGGAAGCACCCGCTTCGAAGGTCGGCCATGCTGTGGACAGGGAGCGAAGGATCGCGTTCACGTATCCACGTGCGTCTTCTCGCACATACCGGCAGGTCTCGTTGACCGCCGAATACGGCTTGTGTCCGCTCATGAGTTGGTAGGCGCCGAGGCGAAGCGCCGAACGAATATCAGGGTCGAGTGCGACGATTGGGCGCTTTGAATACGCGGCGATTGCGTGATCCAAGCGGCGGCGCATCCGCGTCGTGCCGTACACCCAATCGGTGACTTGCGCCCGCTCATTGACCTTCAAACTCGATTTGGCCAAGAGCGGTGGCAGCACGCGGTGAGCGAACGCGCCGCGGTCGATCCGAACCAGCGCGTTGAGGGCGACACGTCGTGTGGTCACTGTGACAGCTCGATTCGCGAAGTGTTCAAACCGCGCCACCAGCTTGCAGCATCCATTCGTGCCTTGCCACCAGCTTGCAGCTCACGTATTTCCAGCGCGCCATCGCTCGCGCCCAACATCACCTGGTGATCCACCATCTCAATGAATCCGGTCTGGCAGTCGCGGCTCGCCGATCGTTCGACGGACCACAGCTTGATGCGCTGCCCACCCACCTCGAAGAATGCTCCAGGGCGCGGAGTTCCTGCCCGTACCATCCGATCGATTTCGGTCATCGTGCGATCACGGGTCACACGAAACTCCTCGATTTCCAACTTCGCCGCGTAGGTCGATTCGCCGACTTGCGCTCGCGCTCGAAGCGTCGACAATTCGGAGAGATGTTGCTCCAAGAGTCGACATCCTTCCTGCACAAGCTGAGCCTTCAGCGACCCCGTCGTCATATTTGACATGATTTCGACCTCGCACTCGGCGAGAATCCCGCCGGTGTCGAGTCCTTCCTCCATTTCCATCAGCGCGACCGCAGTCAGTTCATCACCGGACAGCAACGCCCGTTCGACCGGCGCTGCGCCTCGCCACCGAGGAAGTTTCGAAAAATGCACATTCACATATCGGGCGCGTGCCAAAAGGTCTGGAGGAATAATGCGCCCGTACGCAACGACAAGCGCAAGATCGATTTCCAACGGCGCAACCGAGGCAATCAACGATGCTCGATCTGCGGGCGTGACCACCGGCACTCCGAGCTCGCTTGCGCGTTCGTGCACCGGCGAAACATCATCTGAGCTCCGGCGAGCACGTCGCCGCGGCGGCTGAGTTACGACGCACACCACCGAGTTGCCGCTCGCGTTCAGGACATCGAGGAATGGGACTGCTTCGATCGGAGTTCCAAAGAATGCGACGCGCATCGACATCCTTAGAGTCGGTGGCTCGGGATGACGCGACTGGGATTCAGCTGTTGTTCGCGGAGTTCTCGGAACGCTTCCTTGCGTTGTTCTTCGGTCAGATGGTCGAGGAGCAGCACTCCATTGAGGTGATCCATTTCGTGTTGCAGCACGCGGCTCAGAAACTCTTCCGCCTCGAACGCGATCTCGTTGCCGTCGAGATCGAGCGCCACGAACGTGACACGGTCGGGTCGTTCAATTTCGAAACTCAAGCCCGGCACCGAAAGACAGCCCTCGTCGTACACCCACGTTCCTGAAGATTCAACAATCTTCGGATTGATCGCGGTCTGTGGACCTTCGCCAGCATCAAACACAAAGAGGCGCTTGGCAATCCCGATCTGCGGAGCTGCGAGCCCCACGCCCGGGGCCGCATACATCGTTTCAATCATTGAATCCACGAGCGCAGCGAGCGCTCCGTCGATCGCCTCGATCTGCTGGCTTGTTTGGCGGAGCACCGGGTCTCCGAACGTGCGAATTGGATAGGTAGACATCGGCTTCAGGCTAGACCCGGGGCGGATCGACGTAGATACGCACCGATGGAACGCGAGCATGCAGCACGGTCAGTGCTAACTGAAGCACCTCTGTCGTATCGGCCCGAACGAGAAATCGTCCGACAGCATCTGGTCCTTGTAGGTCTGCATTGTGGTCACCGAGCACCGTGCGGATCTCGTCGATGGCCAAGACCAGCTCGGTCCCGGCACATTTCAGCTCGGCCAGGGCACCGAAGGGCGGGAGTCCGAGCATGATCCGTGCTGGCCGTTCGCTCTCCATGAGCGACATTGGATTTCCGTGCTTCGCGGCCGCCAGAACGACGTGATCGGGAACCCGCGTCTCAACAATGACCGTTCCGCGGTCACCTCTCACGAGCCGCGACGCGCGAGCGAGGAGCGCGAGCGCCTGCTCTCCCGCGCGGATTCTTGGAGCGAGCATGTCACGGTCGAAATCGAGAAATATGACAAGTCCGATGTACCCACTCACTCTTCGAAGTACGGCCTCTGTGCCAATGGCGATGTTCCCCGAACCGATCGCGGTTATGGACTCTGAGGCGTTCGTGACTTCGTGCACCTCCACACGCGGGAAGAGCCCGCGAACAACCTCGGTCATTCCCGATGCGCCGCGTCGCACGGCGCGGAATGTGATCCCACCGCAGGCTGCGCATTCCGAGCGGACCTGATGTCCCCGCGGACATTCGAGCGTGTTCGCTTTCGCTCGCGCCGCTGCACCGCACTCGCCGCATCGCGCAAGCTCACCGCACGCATGACAGGAACTCAACACGATTCCGCCAGTTTCGTTCCGAACGATGAGTACGCCACTCTCGTCGAGCGTCTCTCGTACGCGATCGACGAGGGTCGAGGAGAACGGTCTCTCGCGTGGAGGCGTCTCTCGAGGGTCGATTGTCTCGAGGTTCGCCCATCCGCGGCGTGCCTCCTCGGCTGGTTCACCCAGGATGTGCTCGCCCGCGAGCTCGAGGGCGCCGAAGCTTGGCGTTGGTGAGATCAATGTCAGCGGTCGACCGCGCCGTGCGAGCCGCCGTGCCAGAACCTCACGCGCATGCCACGTTGGCTGGGATTCAGACTGAAACGATTCATCATGTTCATCGAGGACAAGTCCGGAGGCGAGATCGGGAACGGGTGCCCACACCGCAGAGCGTGCTCCGACAACAATGACACCGCCGCGTCGAGCTGTCCTCCACGCGTGCGCGCGATGTTCCGCCCCCGCCTGCGGATCCCAGGCGATCACCGGGCGTTGCTGCGCCCGAGCTAGCTGTGGAAGCAGTCGCTCCATGTCTCTGTGGTCCGGCACGAGCACGATCGTCGAGCCGCGTGCAGCGATGCGTTGCAGAATGAGTTCGAGTCGAGGGTGCGCTGGTGCCTGCACGACAAGTTCAACCTGGGAGCAGGCCGTTCGTGTTTCCGTGGCCTCATGCCAGATGTCAGGCTTGCCACGCCGAGGCGCGCATGCCGATGCAGCAATCAATACAGAGCGCCAGGAACCGCAATAGTGCTCCGCAGTCCATCGAGTCAGCTCGATGATCTCCGGAGTGAGATGCCCTGGGCCCGCGCGCAGAATCGGTTTCAGACTCCCCGTCGCGACCTGCGGAGGTTCGGTGCCGATGAGCCAGCCACGCACGCGACGGGGCCCGAGCGGAACGGCAACGATCGCTCCAATCTCAAGCTCTGAGGGTGCCAAATAGTCGAGCACCTTTGAGACGCCGATGTCAGGCAATACCTGAACGACGCGCTGCGCGTGCGGCGCGTCGTCGGTGTGCGTTGTGTTGCTCAGAGCGAGCTGGCCGCTGCCGCGAGTTCCTGTGCGGCCTCAGTTGATTCCCACGAGAACCCTGCATCCGATCGCCCGAAGTGACCGTATGCAGCGGTCGGACGGTAAATCGGTCGACGCAAGTCAAGGCGTTCGATGATCGCGGCGGGGCGAAGATCAAAGAACTCGCGAACGAGTTCGGACAGCTTCGACTCATCCACGGTCGCGGTTCCGAAGGTTTCGACCATGACCGACACGGGATGCGCAACACCAATCGCGTACGCGACTTGCACTTCACAGCGCTTCGCAAGGCCCGCGGCCACAACATTCTTCGCTGCGTGACGCACGGCATACGCTGCCGAACGGTCCACCTTTGTTGGGTCCTTGCCAGAGAACGCGCCGCCGCCATGGCGGGCCATGCCTCCGTAGGTGTCGACGATGATCTTGCGACCGGTGAGTCCGCAGTCCGCGTGTGGTCCTCCGAGTTCAAAATTCCCCGTCGGGTTGCACAACACCTCGAAATCGTCGGCTGCGAACTGCTCAGGAATGAGCGGGCGGATCACGTGCTCGATCAGGTCTTGCTTCAGCATTCCTTGCAGGTCGATTCCCGGTGCATGCTGCGTCGAGATCAACACGGTCACCAAGCGCTTCGGTACACCATTTTCGTAGTCAATGGTGACCTGCGTCTTCCCGTCGGGGCGCAGGTACGGGAGCGTTCCCGACTTGCGAACCTCTGCCAGGCGCTTAGCCACGCGGTGCGCGAGCCAAATCGGCATGGGCATGAGATCCGCGGTGTCATCGCATGCGTAGCCGAACATCATTCCCTGGTCGCCTGCGCCAACTTCATCAAAGCGATCGCTTCCGCCTTCGCGGAGCTCGAGTGCCTTATCGACACCCATCGCAATGTCAGGGCTCTGCTCGTCGATTGAAGTAATGACGCCACAGGTATTGCCATCAAAGCCGAATGACTCACGGTCGTAACCAATGCCACGAACGGTGTCGCGAACAACCCGCGGAATATCGATGTATCCGTTCGTCGAGATTTCACCCGCCACGATGACGAGGCCAGTCGTGCACATCGTCTCGCACGCCACGCGGCTCGTCGGGTCTTCTTCGAGAATTGCGTCAAGCACTGCATCCGAGATCTGGTCCGACATCTTGTCGGGGTGACCTTCCGTCACGGATTCAGATGTAAAGCGGTAGTTGCTCAATGAGACTCCTCTGAATTGAGTGTTGGTGCGACGCGATCCCAAATCG
>JBARPG010000138.1:0-4602 GCA_049642885.1 Acidimicrobiia bacterium
GCGCGCTGCAACTGAGCGTGAGCACGCGGTCGAGATTGCGCGAACGAATTCTCTCGGAGCGATCTCGGTCAGCTTCCCGGTCATCGACCGGCTGAAAGCGCAGGGGCACGGAACGATTGTCGTGCTCTCATCGGTCGCTGGTGAGCGTGTGCGGGCGGCGAACTTCACCTACGGGTCGTCAAAGGCGGGCCTCGACGGATACTTCCAAGGGCTCGCGGACTCGCTCGTGGGCAGTGGGGTGCGCGTGATGATCGTGCGACCTGGTTTTGTCGTGACGAAGATGACCGAGGGCATGGAGGCGGCACCGTTGTCGACCACGCCCGAAGCGGTCGCCGAGGCAATCGCGAAGGGATTGGCTCGCGGTTCCGAGATGGTGTGGGTGCCCGGCGCGCTCCGGTATGTGATGTCAGTGCTGCGTCACGTTCCGCGTGTGATCTTCCGTCGCCTACCGATTTAAGCCATGACTGATCTCGACGCTGTTCCACCAGGCGGGCTCGCCGCTGATGCGCGCCCAGTCGTCGCGGCATTCGATTTCGATGGCACCCTCACGGTGCGATCGCAGCTCGAACCTTTCGTGCTCCAAGCTGGTGGCCTGCGGCGCAGTTCGCTCGCGGTTGCGCGCTCGCTGGTGAAGGTCGTGCAGCTTCCACGGTCCTCGGCACATCGCGACGCAGCAAAGGCAGCGGTCCTCCACCGCGTGTTCGAGGGTATCGATGAGGGCTCATACGCGGCGCTCGGTCAGAGTTTTGCTCTGCACGTACTTGCTTCGAAAATGCGTGCCGATTCCCTGGCACGACTTCGTTGGCATCAGGAACATGGCCACTCAACCGTGATCGTCTCGGCATCTCTGTCGACATACCTTGATCCAATCGGTACACGCCTCGGGATCGACGGCGTGCTCTGCACCACTTTGGAATCTGCCGGTGGGAAACTCACCGGACGACTCGTTGGTGCCAATGTCCGCGGTACTGAAAAGGCGCGACGGCTCGACGCATGGCTCACCGAACGGTTCGGAACAACCGAGGTCACCCTGTGGGCGTACGGAGATACGGCCGGTGATCGAGCCATGCTGGAACGAGCAGACCACGCCACATGGGTGAAGCGACAGGAAACGGTTCCGCAGATCTAAATGCCAGGGAGTGCGTCGGGCCGCGAGCACTCAGCCGCAGCATCGCGAATCATGCGCCCCAGCACGACGGCTCCAAACGCGTTCGGGTGCGCTCCATCGCCGCTCAAATGCTCGTCATTCGCAGCAATGCTGCCCCAGTCGACCGCACGAAACGCCACGAGATGGCCATCAAAATCCAAAACCCTCGGCAGACCAAGCAAGTAGCCGTTAAAGATGTGGACGTAGTCCTTCGCAGCAGCCTGCTGCGCGGCATCGAACAGGTAGCGATTTACCTCTGCGGGCAGCACCCAAACCACACACCTCACTCGCGATTCCGCTGCGCGGCGCAACACGAAGTCCGCCTGATCTACCGCGCCTTGCACGTTGTGCCCTGTCGGGTTCCCGTAGACGAAATCGGTCGGATCATTCGTTCCAAGCGCGACGACGACAACGTCAACGGCGCCTGCTGGACTTCCCGGAAAACCGCCAGCCGGCACCGAGCGCAACATGCCATTCAGCACATGGGTCGTCTGAGTCTTACCGGGCTCCGATCGGAAATCGGTCACTTTGAAATAGCTCGAGATCTCAGCGACGACCTCTTGTCCATAGGTGTGCACTGGCATGGTGCCGTTCGGGGCGATGACCGAATCGCTGTAGACGCTCACGGAACCACAACCGCTCAAAAGAAACGCGAAGCCAACCACGGCAAACGGAAGAACGAAACAACGCGTCGCACGTGAAGAAGTCATTGCGGTGACAGCGTATTCAGCGGCAGCACGTTGTCGCGCACCACAGCGTCAATTGTCGTCTGCGGGAGACCCGCGAGTTCGTCGAGGTAGTCGAGCGGTAATGGCATGCCCTCGATATGCGGCCAATCTGACCCGAAAATGACTCGGTCTTCTCCCATGATCTCGAGCACCTCGTGGACGTCGTCTTCCCAAAACGGGTTGATCCAAATGTGGCGCTTGAACGTGTCGAGCGGATGCTCAGGGAACCAGCCAGCCATCTTGTGGTGCACCGCATCGAGTCGCTTCAACAGACCCGGAAGGAATCCCGCACCATTTTCGACGGAGGCGATTCGCACATTCGGAAATCGCACGAACAGCTGATCGCAAATCGTTGCCGCGAGAAAGTCTTCGATCGGTCGTTCGAGCTGGAGCATCTTGATCGGCTGAGGAACTGAGGACTTGAAGTTCGAACTGAACCCATCGGTCGCGTACCCGTTCGCGGTGTAGCCCGCATCGCCCGCGTGCACGACCACGGTGATTCCCGCTTCGTTGACCCGCGCCCAGAACGGATCGAAGCTGCGGTGCGTTGGCGGAAGCTGGCCGTCGACCGTCGTTGGCGCTGCCGGGCGCATCACGACGGTCCGGGCTCCCTTGTCGAGCGCCCACTCCAATTCGGTTGTCGCAAAGTCGATGTCGGCCAGGGTGATATACGGCGAGCCGAAGATGCGATTCTCGTACGCAAATCCCCAGTCTTCTTCGAGCCAACGATTGAACGCACGAAAGGTCACCGCGACGGCAGCAGGGTCCTGTGCGAGCAGCGCTTCATAGACCATGCCGAGTGTTGGGAACAGCCACATCGCTTGGAGTCCGTGGTCATCGAGCCGAGCGAGCCGCACATTCCGATCCCGATACGCCGGGTCGATCCGATCCCGAGCTTTCAGGAGATCGATCGGATTGTCGTTGTTGGGATTGCCCCGGAAGTAGTCCTTCAACACTCCCGGTTTCGCGACTGGGTCGAAGGTCGGGTTCACGACGGCTCGGCTGATCTTGCCCCCGACAATGTGGTGTCTCCGCCCTTCAATCTCAGCCCACTGCACGCACCGCGGACCCCACCCGGGATCGAGGTGCCGGGTGAACGCGTCAAGCGCTTCGTAATAGTGATTGTCGGCATCGAAAGGGCGCTGGTCGACCGGGGTCGCGGCGTTTGGCATTCTGCAACTGTGTCACAGAGCCACCGCAGGTGCAGTGCCATGGCGGTGGCTCTGGAGCGACTCGCCTACCCACAGCCGAGCGGTGGGCCACTCGTGGTTGGGGCTGGCGGCACCGTCGTCGTCGGCGATTCAGGCTGTCCTGTCGACGAATCGGTTACTTCAGTCCGGCAGCGCACGTCACTCGGTGTTACCACCGATGTAGGCGATGGCGACGAGGTAGGGGAAGCATCAACCATGCTCGTGCTCCTGCTCGTCGACCGTGCTTCAGTCTCAGGTTTGCCACCTCGACAGCGCCGCTCTGCCCCCGATCCAGACTCGGTCCAACCGAAGGCTTCGTGCGGTCGCTGACAGTCCTCGGCGGAACCCTTTTGAATGTTGCTGGTCAGGAGGCCATCGGTTATGCGGTTCACCAGTGTCGCGAACCCGTCGTGGTTGACTCCGACGAAGTTCTGCAACATCGAACTGATTTCGCTCTCGCTCAGGTAGTTCCCCTTCGGAATCGACGAGCTTTCCGTGCTCACTGACGAGACGAGGTCGAGCGTGACACCATCACGGACTTTCACGTGACCCGCTTCGAAGAAATTCGGCATCCCAACCGTGTTCCACGCCAGAGATTGGTACGTTCTCAATGACGTAACTTCGCTATCGCTTGCTTCTTTCGAATCAGGCGCGTAGTCGACGATGAAGCTCTGCACCTCTGGAACGCGACTCGCGTTCGATCGCACCCAACCGAGAGGAGAATGGGGCAGAACCTGTCCTTCTGGCATTCCTCCATTTACCTCAGGCAATGTGATGGCACTCTTCACCATCAATGCGGCGGGAGACTCGCTTGGGTCCGATGAACGTGGACCGTTCGTAACGTTTTCGCCGATCTTCTCGAGATCATCGGGGGTGATGCCCGTCCCGACGACCGCGACCTCTACCCCGTTGGCGGAGAATCGAAAACCCTCAGCTCCGCGACCGAAGGGATCACGATATTTCTTCGTGGGTTGCACTGACGCCAGCTCGGACACGGTGCCGTCTGGGACCATGCCCAGCATCCCATCGATCCCGTTCGGAGCATCGGCGAGGACAACCACTGCCCAGAAGTCCGCTCGTTGTGGATCGGTAAAGGTTCCAAGCGAGTACGGCCGCGCCGTATCGGTCGCGCGGTAGGAATCTGGCGCCAGGTCACCGAAACTGACTTCTGAAACCTCCACTGCCTGCGGCGACCACGCAGCTTGAACCGAAGAGACGTGAAGCGCCGCCGCATCGGTGTTCCCCTCGAGACGGGCGAGCAGGTACCCGTCAGGGTCGAGATGCTCCGATGCGAACAGTGGCAGCGCCACATCCGTACCTCCGGGCGTATCGCCAGGTGCCGCTGGCCGCACGCGCACGCTGCGTGCATCGTCTCCGAGTTTCGACGCGAGGACGACACCAGTAGGGAGGAGCACCGCTACCGCGGCCGCAATCGCGAACACCTTCACGCGACCCCGCCGAGCATGGTCGAGCGAGATCACGGGAGACAACGCTGTGGTGTTCGCGTCGGGTGTCGCCGCCTTGACCGCGGCAAAGG
>JBARPG010000139.1:0-3058 GCA_049642885.1 Acidimicrobiia bacterium
CGCTGCGTAGTGGTCGGGGTCGGGCGCGCGGTTATTCACCAGGCTCACGGAATCGGAGATGCCTGCGAGGCGTGCCCGGACCTTTGCCGCAATTTCGTGCGGCTCCCCCACAATGGCGATCTCGTCGACGAGCGCATCGTCGACGAGTTCGGTCATCTCGACCCAACGATTGTCACGTGCGAGCGTCTTGAGTTCCTGGTGCATGTCTCCGTAGCCGTGGAGTTGGAATACCGACTGATATGCGGGCGTCGTCCCGTAGAAGGCAAGCTGCTGGCGCACGGTGTAGCGACTCGCGACCAACTCCTCCTCGGTGAGGCCCGTAACGATGATGGTCACACAGACCACTTCGACATCTTCTACGGCACGGCCTGCCTTCGCTGCCCCCTCGGCGAGCGCGGGCAGGGTCAGCTCCTGCAGAGATCGGCGCGAGTTCACCGGGTGGACGAAGAACCCGTCGGCCACTTCGCCGGCGACGGCAGTCATCTTCGGCCCGAAGCCTCCCGTGAAAATCCTCGGCAAACCGAAGGGAGCCGGACCTGGGCTGAACATCGGGATCATGCGCGTATGGCGATAGAACTCGCCGTCGAAGTTCAAGGGAGTGTCGTGTTCCCAGCTCTCCCATATCGCTCGAATGCCGAGCACCATTTCCCGCATGCGTGCTGCAGGTTTTGACCATGGCATGGAAAAGCGCTGCTCGATATGGGGCTTGATCTGTGATCCGAGACCGAGAATCATGCGGCCGCCGCTGACGTGTTGAAGGTCCCACCCCGCGTTTGCCAGGGTCATTGGTGTGCGCGCAAATGCGATTGCCACCACGGTGCCGAGTTCGATTTTCGAGGTGTGCTCAGCGGCGATGGCCAGAGGAATGAATGGGTCGTGCTTCGCTTCGAAGGAATATGCGGCGTCGTATCCGATGTCTTCAAGTTCTTTGTAGACGGTTCTGGCTTCGGGGAGGTCTTCAGTGGGGACGGTCATGGATACGCGCATTGCCACAGGCAAGCCGCCAATACAAGGTCCGTCAAATCGCACACACCTCTCCGAGCGTTGGGGATATCAGGTGACGTATAGCGTCACTTTGGTACCCAACGGTCGGTGGCCAACACGCCCGATTCCTCGCCAATAGGCTCACTGGATGCAACCACCAGCTTGGCACCCAGATCCGCTCGGTCGATACGCACTGCGTTGGTGGGATGGAAATCAATGGACCCAAAACGTTTCAACTGGTGGCGATTCGCTTGTTGACCCGATACCCGTTTCGCAAGCTGCTCCCCAGGCCAGCGTGCCGAGCTATTTCGCTGCGGCACAGCCGAAGTACGAATCGGGGCCAACGCGGGCCAATCGCACAGGAGCGACCCTCGCGCTGTGTGCAGGCATCGCAGCAGTCGTCGGGTCGACGATGGAGTGGGCTTCACTGAGCAGCAATTTCTCCAGCGGTCTTTCGGCTTCCGTCGCCGGTACGGCGAATGGCAAAGATGGGAACATCACGTTGGTACTCGGCCTCGTATTGATCGCCATCGCGATTTGGCAATTTGTCAGTAGAGCGAACATGGCAGCGAAGGTGCTTGCGATCATCCTGGGTGCGTTGATCAGCCTCGTGGGACTCATTGACTTCGCCGATATCCAGGGCAAAGACGTCGGATACGTTCAGCTAAGCGCCGGTCCAGGGTTATACACCGTCATTGTCGCTGGGCTGATCGGAATCCTTGCCGGATGCCTGTTGAAGTCGAAGGCCCCGCTGTTCGAAACTCCAACTGCAGTTGGTGCATACGCCCCAGTCCCGGCACAGGCCGACGCGCCCACTCCAACCTGGGGCACGACGCTTCCGAACGCGACCGGCTTCGGTGAACGTGATCGCCCATTCGGCGGGTAACGCCGCCGCTCATCATCAAGCGTTGGGTACCAAACTGACGCTATTTGTCACCTGATATCACCAACGCTCGGGGTGGGCTGATATCACCAACGCTCGGGGTGGGCGGAGTACGGTCCGCAGCATGACCACCAACTACGCACAAATCGAACGGCAAGCACTCGCTGTCCTCATGGATGCTCTCGGGCCCGACGCTCCTACCCTCTGCGAAGGCTGGACCACGAAAGATATGGCAGCGCACCTCGTCGTCAGAGAGTCACGCCCCGACGCCGCACTCGGAATCGTCGCGTCGCCGTTCGCGAAATACGCCGAGAAGATTCGAGCGCAATATGCGAAGCGCGACTTCCATCCCCTTGTGGACGCTGTGCGCAACGGTCCGCCACTTCTCTCCCCCACCAAGATCGCCCCGGTCGACAAGCTCATCAACACTGTCGAGTTCTTCGTGCACCACGAAGACGTCCTCCGAGCACAACCGAATGCGAAACCTCGCGAGCTGCCAGCAGATGAGATGCAGCAACTCGAAGCCGCACTTCGAAGGATGGCCAAGCTCTTCCTCCGCAAGGCACCGTGCGGAGTCACCTTGGCGATCGCAGGCGCCGAGCCGCTGATCGCGAAAACGGCCGAGCCCATGGTGACCATCTCGGGCAACGCCGCGGAAATCCTGATGTTCGTCGAAGGGCGTCAAGCCCACGCGAAGGTCACCCTCGACGGCCCAGCCGACGCAGCATCTGCGCTCTCCGCAGCCTCGTTCGGCATTTAGGTCGCTGCGAGCACGCGCCAGCCGCAACCTTCGATGCACCGGGTTAACCCCACATGGCCTTTCTTGTACAGAACTGTCATGATTCCCAAGTGCGTGAGCGTCTCGGACCCGATTTCAATCGGATGTGGCTTGCCTCCGGCATCTCAAACATCGGCGATGGAGTCATCCTCGGCGCGGTTCCGGTCCTTGTTGCCTCAAACCTGACCAACAACCCAATTCTCATTTCATCAACAGTCGGCATCACGGTCGCCAGCCGGGTCATCGCATCGCTCCCCGCCGGCGTCTGGGTCGATCGCCACCCCCGCAAACGTATCTTCTTCCGCGTCAGCCTGGCGCGAGGCGCAATTGTCGCACTCATCGGACTCTTGCTTGCGGCCGACCGACTCAACATCGCCGCACTATGGGTGCTCCTCGCAGGCTTGTCCGCAGGT
>JBARPG010000140.1:0-4458 GCA_049642885.1 Acidimicrobiia bacterium
TCTTCCTGTGAACGAATACCGCCGCCCAATTCGATATTGGCACCGGGGATGGCAGCCAGTTCTGCGATGAGAGTGGCATGGCGCCGCCGTCCGTCGCGTGCGCTATCCAAATCGACGACATGGATCAGCTCCGCACCAGCCTCAACAAAGGCCTCGCTCACCGCATGTGGCTCAACCTCGTAGTTGATCTGGTCTTCGTAGTTCCCCTGCCGAAGCCGAACTGTTTTGCCGTCGCGTAGGTCAAGCGCTGGAATAACACGCACGACTAGAGAGCACCTTTGGTCGAGGGAATTGAGCCACCTTCGTTCTCGATGCGAATCGCGCGCCGCAGGCATTGTGCCACCGCTTTGAAGGAAGCCTCAATAAGGTGATGCGCATTCTTGGATTCCAATTCGCGAATGTGCAACGTCCAACCGCCAGCGGTTGCGATTGCCCTCCAGAACTCTTCCGCGAGTTGTGGATCGAAGGTCCCAATGAATTCCGCGGTCGGCTTGAGGTTGTAGGCCAAAAATGGCCGCCCCGAAAGGTCGAGTGCCACTTGGACGAGCGCTTCATCCAGGGGGACGAGTGCGTCGGCGAATCGCATGACGCCGCGCTTGTCGCCAAGTGCCTGCGCAAAGGCCTGACCCAAGGCGATTCCGACATCCTCAACGGTGTGATGCGTATCAACTTCGAGGTCGCCACTCGCACTGAGTTCAAGATCAACTGCGCTGTGTCGACTGAGTTGTTCCAGCATGTGGTCGAAAAACGGGATTCCCGTCGCGATCGAAGAGGTACCCGTGCCTTCGAGCGTCAACGTCAACGTGATGTTTGTTTCTTTCGTTTGGCGAGCAAGAGTTGCCGTTCGTTTCACCGTTGACCTCCGAGCGCCCGCGTCAGGGCTGTGATGAACGCCAGATTTTCCTCCGGCGTGCCGACGGTGACGCGAAGACATCCGGTGAGTCCCGACCAGCTCGAGCAGTCTCGCACGAGCACACCGTCAGACAGGAGTTCCTTCCAGATCGCGTGCGCTTCATCGCGGGGTCGGAACAGAACGAAGTTCGCCCCAGATGGCCAATACTCAACATCCATTTCAGCTAATGCGCTTTCGATGGTGTTGCGGCCGTCAACAAGAGCATCGACTCGCTGCCTCATCTCAGCCGCAAAGCCCAACGCCAAGGTTCCGCCAATCTGCGTTGCCGAGGAAAGGTGATATGGCAGTGCAACCGCCTCCATCGCTGCGATCACCGACGCATCTGCCACTGCGAACCCGAGTCGTAAACCTGCCAACGACCAGACCTTCGAGAAGGTTCGGACAACTACCACGTTGGCGCTCGGGTTGCCGATTGAGGAATGTGTAGAGAATTCGCCGTAGGCCTCGTCGATCACAACGAGTGAACCCGATGCCGAGGCGGCCTCGACGATGACATCGATTGATTCTGCGGTTTCGACCGTGCCGGTTGGGTTATTCGGACTGCACAGCATCACAACATCGGGCGACTGTTCGCGGATCGAACGAGCCGCAATGCTGGCATCGATACGAAAATCGGATGAACGTTGATTCGTGAGGACCGTGGCTCCAGTGACTTCAGCGATGTGACGGTGCAGGGTGTACGTAGGTTCGAAGAGCAACACACTCCGACCTGCACCCGCGTAGGCCAAGAAGATCGCCTGCAGCACCTCATTCGATCCATTTCCGGCCCACACGTGTTCCGCCGGAATCGCGTAGTGGTTCGAAATCGCGGAACGCAGCGCGCGTGCCTCGCGATCGGGGTACCGGTTCCACGGGGTCGTTCGAATCGTGTCCGCCCATTCATCGAGGAATGCTTGAGGCGGGGCGACCGGGCTTTCATTCGTGTTGAGCTTGATCGGTACGTCGACTTGCGCCGAGTGATAGCCAGAGAGTGCCGCCACGTTGGCCCTCGGTTTCGGTGCCGGAGTCATGCCTGAGCCCGCAGTTGCATCGCCAACGCGTGAGCATCAAGGCCCTCAGCCTTCGCGATTGTCGATCCTGGCCCGGCAAGCGCTGCCGCAGCCGAGGCATCAATACGCACGACGTGTTGGTGTCTCAAGAATGTATCTGCACGAAGTGCAGAACTGAATCGAGCACTGCGAGCCGTCGGGAGCACGTGATTGACACCGACGATGTAGTCGCCGAACGCGGCCGAACCCATGTTGCCAAGGAAGATCGCACCCGCGTGACGAATGTCCGCCGAGCGCACCTCGGCATCATCACACATGAGCTGTACGTGTTCTGGGGCCATTGCGTTCACAACCTCGGCTGCTTGGGACCACGATTCGACGAGCACGCACATCCCGCCCGACGCGAGCGTCGCCTCGATCTCTTTCGAGCGCGTCGAGCCCGATTGCAGGTGCTCCACCTCGCGAGACACCGCGTCGAGCACCGAGGAATCCCAACTCACCACCACCGCCGTGCCACCTGGGCCGTGCTCCGCCTGTGCAACAAGATCGGCAGCAACCCAAGCTGGCGGGGCCGTCGCGTCCGCCACAATCACGACTTCCGAGGGCCCTGCAAAACTGTCGATTCCAACCTCGCCCCAGACGGCCCGCTTCGCAGCGGCAACGTAGGCATTTCCTGGCCCAGCTATGACATCAACTCGTGGGACGGAGTCGGTACCGTACGCCAACGCAGCGATTGCTTGCGCTCCCCCGACGCGCATAACACGATCGCATTCGGAGATTGCAGCAGCAGCCAAGGTCACATCAGGAATAGCGCCGTCAGCGGATGCAGGGACGCAAAGAATCGTCTCATTCACTCCCGCCACTTTCGCCGGAATCACTGTCATCAATACGGTCGATGGATACGAGGCTCGTCCACCAGGAGCGTAGAGCCCTGCTCGTTCGACTGGCACGGCCCGTTCGGTAACGGTCATGCCTCCCGACTCCCAGTGCGAACTCCGGGCTTCGCCTTCATGAGCGTGGTAATCGCGAATTCGTCCCGCCGCAATTTCGAGTGCCACACGTAGTGCTGTCGGAATCGCGACCAACGCCCGATCGCATGCACCTCGGTCAATCTCAATCGGATTCGGATCAAACCCATCGAAACGGCGCGTCAATCTCCGAAGGGCGGTGTCGCCATCAACGCGAACCTCCTCGAGAATCTCGGCAACCACGGATTCGATTTCAACACTTCGAGTTGAATCCCGGGCGAACGCATCTGCGAAATCCCCCAACCTCCGTGCATCAATTTGGCGCATGCAGTGATGGTAGAGGCCAGAGCAATACGACCTTGGTCTCGTTTGTCCCAACACGGTCGCACCGCCCGCGCCGTGAGATGCTCACGTCGTGGCAAACCACGGACCAGAAATTGCAACCTTGCGAACAATGCTGGACGATCTCGAACGTCGAATCGTGGCACTGATCGAGTTACCCTCGATGGCGGAGGAATCTGCCCTGGCCACCGAGCTCTACGCCGTCGAACGTCTCTTGGTTGGTGCTCGGCGAGCGCTTGCACGTGCGGACGTGCTCACCTTGGACTGACCGGCGGAAGGGCACACATCAGCCAACACGCACGCATCGCATCGAGGACGTCGGGAATCGCACACTGCGCGGCCGTGTTCGATGAGCCGCAATGAGAAGTCTCCCCATTCATCTGCAGGGATGATGCGCATCAAATCCAGTTCCGCTGCTACGGGATCTTCATAGTCAGTCAGTCGTAGCCGGCGCGACAATCTGCCGACATGCGTATCGACCGGTAATCCAGGTATCCCGAACGCGACGGACCTCACGACGTTCGCTGTCTTGCGACCAACGCCTGGGAGCGTCACAAGATCCTCCATCGCGGTCGGGATCTCGCTGCCATATGCAGCGACCACTCGCTGAGCCATCCCGATCAGATTGCGTGTCTTGGCTTGATAGAAGCCGGTCGAATAGATGAGTCGAGCCAACTCGTCTGGATCTGCACTTGTAAGCGCCTCCACATCTGGGTACGCGGCGAACAACGCTGGCGTGACGGTATTGACACGATCGTCCGTGCACTGTGCAGAAAGGATCGTGCTCACGAGCAATTCGTAGGGGCTGTGATGGGTGAGCGCGCACGCCACGACCGGATACTCGTGCGCGAGTCGCGCTCGAACAATTTCACTTCGACCACCTGCACCACGAGGTAATGCCATCGCACTTGTCTAGCCTGCGGGGATGCCATGGATTCGCGCGGAGGCGCCAGCACTCCTTGCATTCCTCGAAGCGAATGTGGCGCTCCAACGTGGGGCGCGTGCTCCGAGCGATCGCGCCCGCACACGTCTGGACCGCCTGGTCGAGACTCCGAGTAAGCACCTCGGTGCCGTGTGGAGCCCCGATTCAACTGCGCCCTCCCCTGCCATCGCACTCATCGAGGCCGATGACGCCGAGGTTGAAGTTGTTGGCCTTCACGACGAGGACATCGAACAAGCATTGCCGTCACTCTCGAATTTCCTGGCAACACGTGGCACCTCCGGCGCCAAGGTATGGGTCCGAGGA
>JBARPG010000141.1:0-9089 GCA_049642885.1 Acidimicrobiia bacterium
CAGCCAGGCGATCGAAGTGTTCATGCTTGTCAAGGCCAACGACGCACAAATAAAGGCCGTCAATGACTCGCTCGCTGCGGACCGTCGAATCAAGTCCTTCAGATTCGTGACGAAGGATGAGGCGTATAAGCGTTTCGAGAACAACTTCGGCAAAGATCAGCCATCTCTGGTTGAGTCGACTTCTCCAGATATTTTGCCCACTTCTTTCATCGTCACTCCAATGAACGCGAAACAAGCGTCAACACTCGAGAGCGTTTATGAAGCGATGCCTGGTGTTGACAACGTCGCATTTGGTGCTGAGTCAATCCGACGTTCGTTTGGGCTCTTTCGTACCTTCAGGTCAATTTTTGTTGTGAGTTCGATTCTGTTGCTCATTTCGTCCGTAGCGCTCGTCGTGATCGCGATCCGCCTCGCAACGGTCGCTCGTCGCCGTGAAATCGAGGTCATGAAACTGGTCGGCGCCTCAAATACCTTCATTCGAGTGCCGTTCCTCCTCGAAGGCATGTTCCAAGGCGTTATCGGAGCATTGATCGCAGTCCCGAGTGTGCTCTGGCCCCTTCGAACCGCACTGAATGGCGCGGCGAAGGACAGTTCGGTTTTCATCCAAGCTGTTTCGCTCACTGACGCGATTCCAACGGCGATCTTGCTCTTTGCTTCTGCCGTTATCGTGGGAATTCTCGGCAGCGCCATTGGACTCTGGCGTTTTCTCGACGTCTGAGCGACGCCCACCACCGTTCCCGACCGAACGCCAGATTCTGAGTTCCGCTCGTGTTGCTCATGTTGCCAGTGTGGTTCTTGTTGTTGTTGAGGCGAAACTCGGAATAGACTGCGCCGGATGCGATTCCCTCGCGCTGCACGCGCCGCCATCTTCGGCCTGCTTGCGCTCCCGCTCCTACTTCAACCCCTCGGTCCGTCGGCCGCAAGCCGGGGCATCAACGACATCGACAAAGAAATCCGTGATGTGCGAAATGCGGTGGAAGACGCGGGTGCTGCAGAAGCAAAGGCGCTGAACGCATACGCTGATGCGCTCTCACGGCTCAAGGTCGCAAATACGGCGAGCGCCAAAGCCGAGGCCGATCTGTCGGTAGCCCAGACGGCACTTGATGCCGCCACAGCGGAGTACAACCGACTTGCTGCAGAGTACGACGGGGTGGTTCGGCGTCTCGAAGACAACCGGCGAGAGACGAGCAAGCGGGGCGATACCTTTGACAGTCTCGTACAGTCGCTGTATCGGCGTGGCTCGAGTCCCGGGGATTCAGGCGCTGCTGAAATGTTAGGGAAGACCAAGAATGCCGTCGACGCTGCATCTGCGACTCAGTATTACCAAATTGTTTCAGCGCACGAGCAAGGGCAGATCGATCAACTCACGCAGCTCCATGATGAACAGGTCTCGCTTCGTGATCAGCTGAAGAGCCAGCGCATTGCCGCAGAATCAGCTCGTGTCGACGCTGAAACGAAGCGGGACGCAGTTGCTGAAGTACAGGTGCGTGTGACCACGGCGCGCGACCTGGTCGCAGCCGAAGAGTCGGCGAAGAAGACGCTTCTGTCTTCCATCGAAGCGAAGCGCGCAAGCTATGAGTCGCAACTGAAGAGCCTCGAAGCCGAGTCCAAGAAACTGAAAGATGAACTGAAGAAGTCAATGTCAACGGGCCCCATGAAGCGCAATGGACGCTTCAAATATCCCGTCAATGCACCAATCACCTCGTATTTCGGTCCTCGGGTCCATCCGATCTACCACTCGACACGCATGCATGCCGGCTTGGATCTCGGAGCGGGGTGTGGCACGCCAATTCGGGCAGCAGGTCCTGGCACCGTCATCAAAGCTGGCCCCTACGGTGGCTACGGCAATGCCACGGTCATCGATCATGGTGGAGGCATCGCGACCCTCTATGGACACCAGTCAAAAATTCTTGTGAGCGTCGGTGACGAAGTGGCACAAGGCGACACCATCGGGAATGTCGGTTCTACGGGTGCTTCAACTGGCTGTCATTTGCATTTCGAAGTTCGCGTCGGCGGAGACCCCGTCAACCCGCTGGCATATCTCTAGCGTTCGCGGTTCGCGGTTCGCGTTCGCATTGGCGAACGCTCTCCAACGTTCGCGGTTACGACATCCTGCGCTGCTCCCTGCTTCGCGATTCTTCGCCTGCGGCTTGAATCGCTTCGCAACGTCGCATGCTCGGACCTCGCAACCGCGAACGTTGATACGAGAGAGTTAGCGAGGTTGTTTGACGATGCGGAGGTACGGCTTGAGTTCCTGCCAACCTTCTGGATACTTCGTCTTCGCCTCGTCGTTGGTGACGGCGAGTCCGATGATGACGTCATCTCCGTCAGTCCAGTTCACGGGTGTCGCAACCGCGTGCTTTGCGGTGAGCTGGAGTGAGTCGATGACACGAAGGATCTCGTCGAAGTTACGGCCCGTCGACGCGGGGTAGGTGATGATCAACTTCACTTTCTTGTCCGGACCGACGATGAACACCGAACGCACCGTGAGCGTGTCATTCGCGTTCGGATGGATCATGTCGTAAAGGTCTGCGACGGTGTGGTCTGGATCGGCGAGCAAAGGGAAGTTGAGCGCAGTTCCTTGGGTCTCTTCGATATCGCCAGCCCATGCATTGTGATCGACGAGCGGATCAACGCTGAGGCCGACAACTTTCACATTTCGCTTGTCGAATTCGGGTTTCAGCTTCGAGACCATGCCGAGTTCGGTGGTGCATACCGGAGTGAAATCCTTGGGGTGTGAGAACAACACGCCCCAACTTTCTCCGAGGTATTCATGGAAGGAGATCGGTCCTGCTGTGGATTCCGATGTGAAATTAGGTGCTTCGTCGCCAAGTCGTAATGACATGATGTCCTCCGGGGATGCGTCAGTTTCTGTTCTCGAGGAGTGTAGAGAGTCCCCGGAGTAAAAGTCGAGCAGAAAGGTCGGATTTAGCAAATGGACGCTGATTCGGCACCTCGACGTTCCCGTTTCCTGATCGATCTCAGCCCGCTTCGCGAATACCGCGAGTTCCGATGGCTGTGGACCGGGGAGCTGATTTCAGAAATTGGTTCCTGGATCAGCACCACGCTCGTGTACATCCAGGTATACCGATTAAGCGGACAGAACAATCTGGCGGTTGGTGCCGTGGGCCTCGTCCAGCTCATTCCATTGCTGTTCTCCTCCTTGCTCCTTGGCGTGCTCATCGATCGGCATGATCGACGGCGAGTGCTCCAAGTCGCGACGGCGGTTCAATGCCTTGCATCGGTGATGCTGTTCTTCGGCGCCTTCACCGATCTGCGCAGCCTCGCGTGGGTGTATGTGGCGACTGGGTTGACCGCCGGGGCAGGTGGGGTCGCACATTCTGCACGGGTTGCGATCACGCCGAGCTTGGTGTCAGAGGAACTGTTGCCGTCGGCCATTTCGCTGAATCAAGTGATGTGGAACTCCGCTCTGATCGCCGGACCGGCACTCGGTGGTCTTATCGCCGGAAGCTCTTTGGCGCTGGGCTATGCGATCGATGTTGTGTCGTTTATCGCGGTCTTCTTTGGAGTCTGGGCGCTGCGGCCGCGGCCCCCAGCGGTAACGGTCAACAGCGACCTAGGCCGCGGTTCGGGATTGTCGGGACTGCGATATGTGCGAAGACAACGCGTGCTCATCGGGTCCTTTGGTATTGACCTCGTGGCGATGACCTTTGGCATGCCGCGCGCGCTGTTCCCGAGCTTGGCCGCTTCGCGATTCGATGTCGGCGAACGAGCCGTTGGCTATCTGTTGTCAGCGATCAGTGTTGGCGCACTCGTGGGATCGTTGTCGTCCGGGTGGACACGAACGGTCCGCAGACAGGGCAGAGCCGTCGTTATCGCCGTCATGGTTTGGGGTGTGGCGATTGCCTTGTTCGCGGTTTCGGGAGCTTCGCTATGGATCGCTATGGTGCTGTTGGCCGTCGCTGGAGCCGCCGATGTCGTGAGCGCAGTCTTTCGTGGCGCAATTCTGCAGCGCCGAATACCGGAAGAACTTCGAGGGCGCATCTCCGGAATCCACATCGCTGTGGTCACGGGGGGACCGCGCCTCGGTGACATGGAGGCAGGCGCAGTTGCGTCGATATCGAGCGTGACCACCTCAGTGCTGTCCGGCGGGTTGGCGTGCGTGGTCGGCGCTGCCGTCGTGGCGATCGCGCTACCAGAATTCTGGGAGGAATGCACGCGCGCTCCAGGTTGACCCGAGGGTCGCGCTCAGAGTGAACTGCAGGGCGTGACAGGAACCGCGGCAAGCCCACTGGCGAAGAAGCTCGGCATCATGCCTGGCGCGCGGGTCGCAGTGCTTGGTGCGCCTGATGGTTTCCTCGCGAGCGTGCCCTCCTGGCCATCTAATGTGCGCGTGCTCCGTGCTACGCGTAAGCCGCTTGATGTTGCGGTGCTCTTTGTGACTCGGCGCTCGGAACTCCTTCGACGCTTTCCCACCACACAGAGGGCGATGACACCCGGCGGCAGTCTCTGGGTCGCGTGGCCAAGACGCAGCTCAGGTGTCGTAACCGATCTTCACGATCGCGAGGTGCGCGAGATCGGGCTCGCACATGGCCTGGTTGACAACAAGGTCGTAGCACTCGATGAATCGTGGTCCGGATTGAGATTCGTCGCACGCGTCGCGCCGCAGTAGCCGACCATGTGCGGCCGATTCGTAGCGACGACGCCCGTCGCGCAGTTGCTTTCAGAATTCGCCATCGATGGCATCGATCAGCGCACTGAAAGAAACGCGGTACTGGACCCGCCTCGCTACAACATCGCTCCACGCTCAACCATTTCGGTGGTTCGCCAGGAAGGAGATCGTCGGGTGCTTTCCGCGTTCCGCTGGGGACTTGTTCCCTCCTGGGCGAAGGACCTCAGCATCGGAGACAAGCTCACGAACGCTCGGGCGGAGACCCTTGCAGAGAAGCCGTCGTTCCGGGCTGCGTTTGCGAAGCGTCGATGCATCATTCCTGCCGACGGCTACTACGAATGGAAACGTTCAGCGATCGATCCGAAGAAGAAACAGCCTGTGTACTTCACGCGACGCGATGGTCACCCGCTCGCCTTCGCGGGGCTGTGGGAAGTGTGGCGCGATCCGGCAAATCCCGAAGCTGTCATTCGCACGACGGCGATCATCACGACCGAGCCCAACGCGTTCGCGAGCGTGGTGCATTCGCGGATGCCCGCGATCCTTGAGCACGACATGATTGATGACTGGCTCGACTCGAAGCACGAAGTGTCTGAGGTTCGCTTGCTCTTGCAATCCGCGCCGGAGGACGTTTTGAATCGTTGGGAGGTGTCGACGCTGGTGAATCGGGCGTCGGTTGACGTTCCCGAACTCATTCGTCCGTTGGAGCCTGACGCGTTGTTCTAGGTCGGGAGATTGAACGGCCCGTCTGCGGCGAGCAAGGTGTTCGTCAGGGTTTGATCGTCCGAACTCAGACGCCAGGACAGCAATCGTGCGGCATAGGAGGCGACGAGCGGTTGCGTATCCTCCAGCGTTGCGGCGTTGTATGACTCGTTCGGATCGTGTGCTCGGTCGTAGAAGACCGGCGGTAGTCCTGCGTAGTGGGCGTACGTACCCGCATCGTCATGGATCGCCGCCATATTGCACTGTGAAGATTCCAAACCGAATGCTGCTTCGACGATTCCGTGCCGCGGATCTCGGAAATCCCACTCCCAGTGCGCAGCCGCTCTCCATGGTGTCGCGGGAGTTCCATCAGAGAACGGACGCAGCGAATGACCGTCACATTGCGAAGGAATCGGGGCGCCGATGAGGTCGCAAATCGTCGGCAGGATGTCGACGTGTTCGCTATACGCGGACACCCGTCCACCGCTCGCGATGTCTGGGCCCGCGATGATGAGTGGTACGTGATAGGCGGATGGGAAGTGTCCCCATTTTTCGATCGCGTGGTGATCGCCGAGGAGATCGGCGTGGTCGGCGGTGACGATGACAATGGTGTTCGCCAGCTGCCCCTTTTCCTCGAGCGCATCGAGTGCTCGGCCAAGTTGGGTATCCACGTCGAGCAGATTCGCGAGGTACGCGTGACGGATTTCTTTGAGATGATCTTCGTCAGCGAACGTGACTTCAGGAACGGATTGTGCCGCGGCCACAAGCGGGTGCTGTGTGGCCTCGTCTTCGCGTGTGGGTGCGCCGAGTATGGCGGTCCAGCGATCGGGATTGATGCGGTCGAGGTATTCCTTCGGCGCGGAGTACGGGGGATGTGGCTTGATGTAGCTGAGGTGGGCGAAGAACGTCGGGGCCGTTTCCGGAGCGCGCCCGTCCAGCCACGCCAGGAATGCTTCAGTGAGAAATGCGGCTTCGGTGTGCTCGGCTGGGTACGCAGCGCGGTTGCCCTGTGCGCGGCCATAGATCTCGCGCACGTTCTCGCCGATCACATAACCGCGTTCGCGTAACCACTCGCCCCACGGAATGAGGTACTCATCGAGCGCAACTGCTACATCGAACCCGGGGAGAATCGACTCATATGTTCGAAGCGCAGGATCATCGAGTGCGCGACCACGGGGGTCAACACTTGTGTCGGTGTAGCCAAACAACGTCGGCGTGTACCCGGCATCGCGAGCACAGTCCCCGAGCGTGAGGAGGTGGCGGGGGAGCGGTGTTCCATTCGCGACACTGCGGTGGTGGTGCAGATAGGTGCCGGTGAAGAGTCCGGCGCGAGCTGGTCCGCAGGGAACGGCGTTCGCGAAGTGACGGGTGAAGGTCACGCCCCGATCCGCGACACGTTGCACGTTGGGGAGGTCGACTCGTGGGGCATCACCGGACGGGCTGCAATCCGCACGCCATTGGTCGAACATCACGAGAAGGACATTTGGCAGTGGCACGAAGCTCAGCGTAGATCTGAGCGCGCGGTAGTGAGGCCCTAGCTCATATCCTCCGCGGTCACAGCCCAGGTGCGATTGCCTCGGACGTCGGTCGCAGCGATTCTGAATTGCCATCCCAGTGCAGGGATTCCGGCATCGAAGGTGAACCAGTCAAGCGATTCCAGCGCATGCCCCAGCTCATCGGGATCGCAGGGCCACTCCGTGCCAGTGAGCGCCGCCCCGGCCCACCAGGCAGCGAAACGACCGGCTGCGGCTCCGCGGCGACGACCGTGGGCGGCACCGCTTGCGCCCGCCCAAGCAAGAAGGCCGAATGCGTCTCGCGGCGTGATCGCGTGGAGCATCCCTCGGCGAATGCCGAGCGTGGCGAGAGCCGCGTGCACATCACCCTCGACCGTAACCGACTCGACTCGGCCCGTTGAGTGCTCAGCCCAATGTGCCACCACGTCATGCAATGCGCGTTGTGTGTTATTCGAACGCTCGGGGCTGTGCGGGGGAGTGATGCGGTCGGTTGCGAGCGCTTGCGCTGACGTTGGTGACGGCTGATAGGTCGGGATCTCCGATTCGGTGTCCGTATATGACGCGAGCGCGTATTCCGGTTCCCACGTGGCCAAGGTGCCAGGTGTGTCAAACATGACCATTTCGGAATCTGCGATGCTCGCACCGCGCACGGCACATTCCGCGAGGGCGACCGATCGAAGCGCGGAGTCAGGAAGTTCGTTCGCGATCTCAGATGCATCGTGGGCGAACGCGAGTACTTCAGCGAAAGGCCCGGGGGTGAAACGGTCATCGGCAATTTCCATCACCTCACCAAACTCAGCTACCGGCGCATGGAGTGCGAGGCGGTATGCAGCGTGCGCAGTGATACCGCCGAGCTGGTGACCGCGATCGAGTGCGTGCTCGCATGCCCACGCAAGGTCGACGAGATCATCAAAACTTCGAGCCGCGTCGAATCGATCAACCCATCGGAGCAGCTCCGCGTCGTCAGAGGTGTTGATCGCCTCCGAATACGGAGCGGGCTCGATCACCGTGCGGAAACGTTTGGCGGCTGCGGCCGGTTGACGGGATACCTCGGGAAACCATCGCGCCGGATTTTCCATTCGACGAAAATCGGACCGAGCGGCCCGCCCAATACGCACGCCGTGACGAATTTCCATCGCCAACCGACCTCTGGCGCGAGCAATACGACCATCGCCATGAATGCCAAGACGATCACACCATGCACAGTGAATGTGACCCGCTTGAGGATCCACCAGTTCCACCCGGGGGCGTCGATGATGTCCAGGATCCAAAAGGTGCCTGCCACGAGGTAGCCGAAGAATTCAACAGCACCCGTGATGCGAAGGGCTCTCACCTTGCGTTCGATCTCGGTGGTCTCGTCATCGGCAAAATCAACCACGACGCCACGCTACAGAACGAGAGCGGGCGCCCACCGATCCCGAAGGCCGGGGATGTTCGACAGATGTGGGACAATGTGGGTCCCCCATTTCCCTTTTGGAGCTTGAGTGGCGTTCAAAGTCGGCGATCGCGTCGTATATCCCCATCACGGTGTCGCAATCATCAAGAAGAAAGAATCGAAGGTCGCGTTCGGCGAGAAGACCGACTATTTCATCCTGCAAATGATGCATGGCGACTTGACGCTTTCGGTGCCCGCGAAGAACGCGGAGTTGGTTGGCATGCGTCCGCCAATCTCGAATGAAGACGTCGAAGATCTCTTCCGTTTGCTTTCAAAGCGGGATGTACGTGAACCGGCAAACTGGTCGCGCCGATTCAAGAACCACCAAGAAAAGATGAAGTCCGGAGACGTATATCAGGTCGCCGAAGTGGTGCGAAACCTCGCACTGCGCGAAAAGGCAAAGGGCCTCTCCACCGCAGAGAAGTCCATGTTGGAACGTGCTCGCGGCATTCTGGTGTCCGAGTTGAGTTTTGCGCTGCGAATCAGCGAAGAAGAGGCAGAGTCACGCCTCGATTCCAAACTCGACTGAGGCATTCCCGGTACTCTGATCGGTAACGAACAGAGGGGGAATCATGAGTGATCCAACGACACCGGCTCCGCGCAAGAAGATCCCAGTCAAGGCCGTGTCGACCGGGGTGGCGGCCCTCGTCGTGCTGGTCTTCATCCTCCAAAACACCCAGGACACCAAGCTCACCTTCATCACCAAGGAACGCCAGTTTCCGCTTTGGATTGTGCTTGTGATTACGGCGATCGTCGGGGGCATCGTTGGCCAGCTCATTGAACGAATGCTGCGCAAAGAGCACAAGGA
>JBARPG010000142.1:0-3813 GCA_049642885.1 Acidimicrobiia bacterium
CGTTGAGATCACCACGAGCACGAAAATCGCAGTAGCGACAATTTCAGCGATTGCAACTGCGCTCAGACTGAATCCACCGGGTGAATGTGCGCCGATCGCATCGTTCCCGTACCCGTTCGCAGCGAAACCACCCGCACGGGCCTTGTCGAGCGCACCGTCCAGGCCATTCAGAATCGCAGCGATGATCCCTACGCCCAAGAGCGCACCAACGATTTGTCCGAGAATGTAGGTCACGGCATCTTGTGCCTTCGTCTTCCCTGCAACCACCAGACCGATCGTGACCGCCGGATTGATATGGCATCCGGAAATGCTTCCGATGCAATACGCCGCGACCATCAAGCTCAGACCGAAAGCGAGCGAGACAGCGAGAACTTTCGCGTCGAAAACACCCTCCCCCGACCAGAAGATCGCGGTGCCTGGACCTCCAACGACGAGAATCATTGTTCCAATGATCTCGGCGAGGAATATTCGTGATTTTGTTGTCATGGACAGCCTCCCTGTTTAGTGCCCGGGGAAAAGGCTAGGTCCGCCGAGGGTTCCGGGTGCGGGATGCTCCCAGCAACCAACCCCCTCCGAGCATGATCCCAATTGCAAGCACGGCGATTGGACTCGGTCCGCCATCAAAGTGTTTCAACGGAAAGGGCCGTGCGTGGTCGAGGCGTCTCCAATTCGCGACGATATGTGAGGCGGGAATGTCATGAACGTATTGGTTGAGGCGTACATCGACCTGTGCTTGCGTCTCGCCAGGCTTCGCGAAACGGATGTCGTTCACGTACTGCTCGTAGGGAACCCAGACCGAAACGAGGTTCACCACCAGACCCAATGCGACGAGCAATCCAGCGAACGCGAGAGCGAGGTTGCGCCGCGACGGTGGACGATCAAGCTTCTCCTCGAGCCACAGCGCCGCGGGAATGAGCCCGAGAGCGTAGATCGGCAGCATGAAACGAGGACCCCAGCCAACACCGCCTTCGGGACTATTCCAACGCGCGTAAAAGATGATGCGTCCCACAAAGAGCGCCGCGACGAACAACGTCAAGAAACGTTCACGTCTCCAGGAAGCTTTCAGGCCAACGGCGCCAAGGATGACGATCGGTGCGTACCAGAACAAGCCTTTTCCGGGAGATACCACCAGTTGGTCGAGACCCCACAGAATCGGATTTGTAAAACCTTGCCCTGGATACCCCGCTTTGAGAGGCGAGCCATAGCGAAGATTGTTGTACCACCCAGTCCAGGCGCCGACGATGAACATCGGCACAAGCAGCGCGGGTAACCATGCCCGCAGTGTCGACGTCAAAGTCTTTCTCGAAATGACGAACGGAACGATTGCGAGGAGCGGGAGGATTGTGACAACCGAATCGGTTCGAAACAAGACCGAGCCGGCGAGGCCAATACCAACAAGCCACGCGGCCCGCGTTGTTCCGTCTCGCCAAATGAGAAGCCCTAGAACCGTCAGGAGCAAACAGAAGGTCACTCCCGGTTCGGCGAACCCCTCGGTCGAGTGAAACAGCGCTGTTGTGAGCACTCCGAACGAGAGGGCAGCGGTGACGGCAATCCAATTGCGAACCTTCAAGCGCTGAAGAATTACGACCAGAATGGCAACGCAACCGGTGATCATCACGGGATTTGCCAGGGTGACAATGCCTTGCCCATTGGGATCGATCTTGTCTTGCAACCACACGAACGGGATGAGCCAAAGACTCATGCCGATGCCAAAGCTGGAATAGGGCGTGTGAATGTGCAGTTGATCCCAGCCGACCGGAAGGACTGGCATCAGCGAACGGCGGTGCACGATCGACTGGGTGACTTTCCAATAGACGTTGCCGTCAAGTGAAACAAGCACTCCTCGTTGCAGGAACACGGCAAGTCCGAAGAACACCAGCCCTGCACCGATTGGCAGTCTGAGGCGTCTCGGCACCCCGACAGACTAGCGATCAGCCCCCCGGGTCATGCGAGACTGTCCCGATGTCGAAACCCGATCCATGCCTTTCCATCGTGATGCCCTGCTACAACGAAGCAGGGACCATCCTCGAGATCGTTCAGCGTGTACTCGCACAGCCTATGGTCGGAGAGTTGATCGTCGTCGATGATGGGTCGACGGACGCAACCCTCGAACTCGTGCGAACCATCTCCGATCCTCGAATTCGAATTTGTGAACAACCGCAGAATTGCGGAAAGGGTGCAGCGCTGCGCCGCGGATTCCAAGAAGCCACTCTTGAATACGTCATGGTGCAAGACGCCGATTTGGAGTACGACCCGAACGAGTACCCCGTCTTGCTTGCTCCGCTCCTCGACGGTCGCGCCGATGTGGTGTACGGATCGCGGTTCATGGGCAGTTCAGCTCATCGGGTCTTGTACTTCTGGCATTCGGTCGGAAATCGATTTCTAACGCTTGTGTCGAACATGTTTACAAACTTGAATCTCACGGATATGGAGACGTGTTACAAGGTGTTCCGGCGCGAGGTCATCCAAAGCATCACGATCGAAGAGGACCGTTTCGGCTTCGAACCTGAAATCACCGCGAAGTTGGCAGCACGAAACCTTCGTATTTACGAGGTCGGCATTTCTTACAGCGGGCGTACCTACGCGGAAGGCAAAAAGATCGGTTGGAAAGACGGTGTCCGCGCGATCTACGGGATCATTCGTTATTCCCGTGCGGCGCGCTCCTGATCAGCTTGGAATTCACCCGGGTGATGGAGGCGATGCTTTCGCGTGAGCGAAGTGGCGATCAGCATCACGCCCAACACGATCGGCAAAATTGACGCGCCAAACATTTCTGCGGCCATGACGGAACACGACCATGGAGCACCCATCGCTGCCGCGTAGAGCGCCAGAAACCCAACCGCGGCCATAAGGCGTGCATCCCCGCCAGTCAGCTGCGCGTAAGTCGCACCGAGCAGCGCCCCACTTATGGCGAGGGGGGTCACTTCTCCGCCCGGAAACCCTGACCCGAGCGTGACAGCTGTGAACACGAGTTTGAGCGCGAACGCTCCCGCAAGCACGCCGACTCCGGCGAGCGCGCGATCACCGAGCGGCAAGGAAAGCCCGAGGTACTGACGCCCCGATAGTTGCATCAGCAGCAGCACTGTGCAGCCACCAATGCATGGCCGCACTGGTGGCCATGAAATGACCCGTGCCAAGGCCCGCGCCCAACTGCGCAACACGATGACAAAAAGTCGAGCGACGACTCCGCACGCAATCCCGAAGGCGAGGACATTCCACACCAGCGAAGGCACGACCGACACATGAACGAGGTGACGCGATTCGCGTCCGATACTCCACCCCTGCACGCACCAATTCGAGGTCACCGCAGCGACCAGGCTCGGCAACACGGCCCGCAGGCGCGTACCGCGATGCGCAGCTACTTCGAGGCCAAAAAGCCAACCGCCAACAGGCACGCCAAACACGGCGCTGAACGCTCCTGATACGGCGGCGATGAGCACAATCTGCCGATGCGAGGACCGCAGACCGACGGCGCGCGCCCAAACATTGGCGGTGCCTGCAGATGCTTGAACAGCGACGCCTTCACGTCCAGCCGAACCTCCGAAAAGGTGAGTTGCCCAAGACGCCAGCAGAATGACTGGAGCGAGACGACGCGGCATTCGTTCGCCAGGATCAACGATCTCATCGAAAACGAGCTGCGTCCCGCGATGCGAGTGGCCACCGAGATAGTGCATGAACAGGCCAATGAAAAGTCCACCGACCGGCAACAACCACACGAGCCAATCGTGGTGGGATCGGGTATCAGTGACGAAGACGAGGCCCTTAAGAAACCCGAAGGACACTGCCGCAGAGATGACCCCTGCGATCAGTCCG
>JBARPG010000143.1:0-4233 GCA_049642885.1 Acidimicrobiia bacterium
CGTTTGTGGCATCGCGACGGCGACCGAGACACTACTGGCGGAACACGCGGCGGTCAGTCGGCGCTCAATACCGCGAACGATCCGACTTCAGTTGCGTCGGTGACGCTATCGAGTCATAGTGCCGCCACCGCACGAAAGGACTGCCCGTGTTCGATCATTTACCCGTTGTCTCCCGTTCTGACGATCACCTTCCAGGTTCCTTGGAACTTGGAGTGTTTTCCATCTCCTTGAACGTCGCCGATCTTGACGCGTCACGGAAGTTCTATGAGGTGCTCGGATTCGTGGTGACTGGCGGGGACGCCGATCAAGGCTGGCTGATTCTCAAGAATGGCGACACAGACCTCGGGCTGTTTCACGGTATGTTCGAATCGAACATCCTCACGTTCAATCCAGGCTTGACGAGTCGCCTTGAGCGACTCGCGGAGTTCACCGATGTACGCGCTATCGAACGCACATTGCAGGAGGCCGGTATCGAAATCGCCGAAAACCTCTCGCCAGAAGCAGGAGCCTCGGGGCCCGGCTACATTCGACTCACCGATCCCGACGGTAATGCGATTCTCATCGACCAATTCTTTTAGAACGAGGATCGAAATCATCGGAGTCTGAAGCTGTTCGACACCACGAAATCGGACAGGCCGCGACAAGGTGCGGGGCCTACGGATCCGCCGAAGCGAGGTGGAATAGGCCAGAAACAAGGCCCCAATTCGCGTCCTGGGATCGTGATACCTTCGCCGACATGACGTCGAATATCGCGACCACTAACCCGTACCTCCTCGGACAGTTCGAACCAGTCGCCGACGAATTGGACGTCGCCGATCTCGAGGTCGTCGGTGAACTCCCAGAAGCGCTCGTCGGCAGCTACGTGCGCAACGGACCCAACCCCCAGTTCGCTCCAGTTGGTCGCTACCACGTGTTCGACGGAGACGGGATGTTGCATGCCATGACATTCGAGGATGGCCGTGCCGCCTATCGCAATCGCTACGTCGTCTCCAAGGGGTTAGCCGCCGAACGTCGGGCTGGGCATGCCCTCTTCGGTGGCCTCTCCGAGTTCCGCGTGCCCGAGCCCGATGTCGTCGCCGAGGCTGGATTCATGAAGAACACCGCCAACACCCACATCGTCTCCCACGCCGGTCGACTCCTCGCGTTGATGGAGGGCGGTCGACCCACCGAGGTCACCAGCGCACTTGAAACCGTCGGCGAGTTTGACTTCGACGGTGCGCTCGCCGGGCCGATGACTGCTCACCCCAAGATCGATCCCGACACCGGCGAGATGCTCTTTTTCGGTTACAGCCCATTCCCTCCGTACCTGCGATTCCATATCGCCGACGCCACAGGCAAACTCGTGACCAGCGTCGACATCGACCTTCCCGCACCCGTGATGATGCACGACTTCGCCGTGACCGCGACACGGGTCATCTTCTTCGACCTGCCCGCCCTCTTCGACCTCGACGCGATGCTCGCCGGAGGCCCCGGCTTTCGATGGGAACCTGAGCACGGCGCCCGCATTGGTGTGCTCGACCGGCGCCAACCTCGCGCTGGAGTGCGCTGGATTGAAGTCGAGCCCTTCTGGGTATTTCATTTCCTCAACGCCCACGACGCGGCCCCGGCAGCACACGCCAACGACGCCAACGACAACTCAATCATCGTGGAGGGTTGTCGAGCCGATCGACTCAACGTCGCCTTCGGCGAAGACACCCTCGATGGTCCGATCGCTCCGCTCCTCCACCGCTGGCGCATCAACCCCGCGGCCGGCACCGTGCAGGATGAACCGCTGAGCGATCAACCCTGCGACTTCCCCCGCATGAACGACCGACGAGCGGGCCTTGACGCTCGATACGGCTACGTCGGCCACTCCGAGGACTGGGGCCAAGAAGTCCTCGGGTTCAGCGGCGTGACCAAACACGACCTGACCGCCGGAACCTCAGTGACCCATCGCTACGAACCGGGCACCATTTCAGGCGAGGCGGTCTTCGCTCCTGACCCCGGACGCGACGGCGAGGATGGCGGCTGGTTGCTCAACTTCGTGACTGACCATTCCCAATCCGCGAGCAGTCTCGTCGTGCTCGATGCCGAGACCATGCACGAGACCGCGCGGGTGATTATCCCGCGGCGAGTCCCGTTCGGTTTCCACGGCAGCTGGATCGCGGCGGACTAACGAGCGACTCCTCAAGGCTCGGCGGGAAACCAGTTCGCATGGAAGCCGAACGGCATCCGATGCGGAACGTGCACCCGAGCAATCGGGCCAGCGGCAATATCCCCCGCGTCGAGCACACACACATCAGTGCGATCGGTCGCCGAGTCGTAGACCGCATTGAGCAGCCAGCCATCGCCCTCGTCATGTCCCTCAGGGTTCGGTGCAAACACGCACTCGCCGATGTGGCCGGATGGCCCGGACTCCCACATCTCACGCGCTCCACTCACCGCGTCGTACTTCACAACGGTGTCGAAGTCGCCGAGCCGACGATCGGTCGCAACCGCCGACGACATGTAGTTCCAACGCGACCGCACGCCATTGACGTTGTCATTGATGCGGCAGAAGTCGCCGCCGAGATCATCGGTCTGTTCCCATCCCGCAGTATTCGATGCGAGGTCCACCCAAAAGCGGGAGGGGTATGGCGGCGTGTCATCGACCGTCCGCTCATCGGGCTGAGCCGTTCCGTCAATGCCGAAGTTGGGATGCTCGAATCGCGTACCGGAAAACTCGATGCGGTCCCCGTCTTCCCATCCATTCCAGAAATGCTGCACGTGCCCCGGATCGATCTCGAACCAGCGGATGTCCTCTGCATTGCCCATCCGCGGGATGACACCAATTCGAGTTCCGAGCTCGGGACGCCACTGGACCATTGGCCCCTTCCCAATGTTCGCGACATCGAACACGACCGGCGAGTCGAGGAACACCGCGTACCGGTCAGTGATGATGAAGTCGTGCATCATCACCGGCGCCGCCACTTCGAGCTTGACCTTGTGAACGAGACAACCACGTGCGTCGACGACGTAGTACCGAATGACCGGCTCGAACACCGAATAGGCGAAGAAGAACATCTCGCCCGTGCGCGGGTCAAGACGCGGATGCGCGGTCATTCCTCCCCTGAGTTTCCCATCGAAATCGTGCTCGCCGATGGTTTCGAGGCCCGCCGTCACCTCAGTCGGCAGACCGCCTTCCCATAGCGCCAGATACTTTCCCGCGTGACGCACGATGTGCGTGTTCGCCGGGTTCTTCACCGGTCCGGCATTGCCGACCAGTGCGGGATCGGGAAAGGCCAATACATCTCCGAGACCGGGATACACCGCCCTGCCCAAGCCGACCTCGGCCATCAGCCCGCGCGTGCGGACCCACCTGTTTCGGTATGAGACCTGATCGTCACCGAAGCGCAACGAATGCAACATGCCATCCCCGTCGAACATGTGATAGCGGGCGATCGGCGGGAACGCTGGGTTCGGACCGTTACGAATGAAGGACCCTCGAAGGCCCGCCGGAATCTGGCCGGTGACCTCGAGCGCCGCCACATCGCGTTCGGTATCAACGGGGAACATATTCCCCTCAAGATCGGGCTGGTGCTCCGCATCGGTGACGTGTCCCACAAGGGTGGAAGTTTCGGTCATGGCATACCTTCCTGGGTTGGAGTAGGCGCGGACGCGCCAAGGTAACTGGTTTCGATCAAGTCGACATGAGCGCGCAGCTCGGCCGCCTCCCCATCAAACGTGACTCGGCCCTGGCTCAAAAGGTAGGCACGCGATGCGATGTCCAACACGAGCGAGATGTGTTGTTCAACAATGAGGATCCCGACGCCAGTGTCCGTCGCAATCGAGCGGAGGACCGGAAGAAGTTGTGACACAACGATGGGCGCCAAGCCCAGACTCAACTCGTCGACCAACAGCAGTTTTGGAAGGCCAATGAGGGCGCGTGCCAGCGCCAGCATCTGTTGTTCCCCGCCGGACAACAACCCCGCCTTACGCCCAAGCACCCTCGCCATCGCAGGGAACCACTCGTGGATCTGATCCATATCCGCGGAGGGCCCACGCCTCGGGCGACCGAGCTCAAGGTTTTCGGCGGCGGTCAGATCAAAAAACAGGCCGCGGTCTTCGGGGACGTGCGCCAACCCGCCGCGAGCCGCCCGCCACACGTTGGCGCCCCCCGATCGTCGGGAGGTATGCACCTCGGCGCCCAACGCGGTGATGGTCCCTCCAAGGCGCGGGACCAGTCCCGAGATCGTCAGCAACGTCGTCGACTTG
>JBARPG010000144.1:0-8649 GCA_049642885.1 Acidimicrobiia bacterium
CCGCGGTGCCCGTGTGGCTCGTATCCAACGCGAATTGCACCGAAAGAGCGACGAGGGTGCCCACAAGGACAAGACCCGTCACAACACGGGCCCGCGCCCAGTTGCCGAGGGACAATCGATTCGTCACTGCGTCACCAGCGCGACCCGCGCTGCCGCTCTACCCTGAGGTCTCGTGCCTGACGTCATCCTCCCCGCACTCAACGAAGCTGAAGCGCTCAAAATCCTGCTCCCCAGAATGCCGGCCGGGTTTCGGGCGATCGTTGTCGACAACGCATCCACAGACGATACGGCCTCGGTCGCTCAGAGTCTCGGTGCCAGAGTGGTGCGCGCAGAGCAACGAGGATTTGGAGCGGCATGCTTCGCAGGTTTGTGTGCCGCGACTGACGAGATCGTCTGCTTCATGGATGCCGACGGATCGCTCGATCCGACGGAACTGCCTTTGGTGGTCGCTCCGATCCTCGACGGTGATGCTGATCTCGTAATGGGCACTCGACAGGCCGATCGCGGAACCTGGCCATTCCACCTGCGCCTCGCGAATCGCTATCTGGCGCGGACGGTAAGCAAAGCCGCACAGACCCGAATTACCGATCTCGGGCCGATGCGCGCCGCCAAGCGCGAGTCGCTCCTGGCATTGAACCTGCAAGATCGCCGTTTTGGCTGGCCGCTTGAAATGGTGCTTGCGGCTGCTCACGCGAACTGGCGAATCGCAGAAGTACCCGTCACCTATGTCGAACGCGTCGGCAAGTCGAAAGTCACGGGAACCCTCCGTGGCCTCTTCCGGACTGTGCTCGATATGAGCCGTTGGATTCGCCACTACCGTGCCGAAACATGACCATCCTCATCATGGCGAAAATCCCTCGGCCTGGATTTTCGAAAACGCGACTGTCGCCACCATGCACCCCCGAACAAGCAGCGGCCCTCGCTGAGGCTGCCCTCCTCGACAGCATCGATGCTGCACTCGCCAGTGGAGCTGCGGTCGTCGTCGCACTTGGAGGCGTCGGCACGTACGCACTCCCCGACTCGGTTCGCTCATTTCCTCAAGTGGGTGAGACCTTCTCCGAACGCCTTGCCCATGCGTGGTCGCAGATCACAACGCCGGCCATCCAAATTGGCATGGACACTCCCCAGGTCACGTCCTCGCAATTGAAAGCAGCGCTCGACACCCTGGAGCATGAGTCATCCGTCATTGGCCTCACCGAGGATGGGGGTTGGTGGATCATCGGATTTCAGTCTCCTCCGCCACCAGCGACGTTCGATGTGGAGATGAGCACTGCCAACACGGGTGAACTGCAGCTGACACAACTCGACCGTGACGGGTTCACCCCGGCACAGCTCGAAGTCCTGCGCGATGTCGATACCTGGACAGACGCGCTCGCAGTGGCCGCTCAGACCCCGTACCATCGATTCGGGAAATTGATGTACGAGCTCGGGAGTTCTGCGACGCAATGAAACTCGGCGACACAGATTCCAAGGAACTCCTCGACTTTCCATCGGAACAACACACCGAGAGAAATGCAGCGTGGCTTGGTATCGCACTCGGCGTCACGTTCACGCTCTGTTTTGCCACGGGGCTTCTGAGCCACCTGATCCAGCATCCACCGAGTTGGTTTGCATGGTCGAGCACGCCAAGCTGGGGCTATCGCGCCAGCCAAGGAATCCACGTCGTTTCGGGTTTCACCTCAATACCACTCCTCCTTGCAAAGCTGTGGGTGGTCGGTCCGAAGTTCTTTTCGTGGCCACCCGTTCGCGGAATCGGTCACGCGCTCGAACGCTTGAGTCTCTTGCCGCTCGTAGCGGGCGGGTTGTTCCTGCTGATCAGCGGAGTCATCAACACCGCACGTTTCTACCCGTGGGATTTCTATTTCCCGGCCGCGCACTACACCGCCGCGTGGATCACGATCGGTGCCCTCATCGTGCATGTGGCGCTGAAGTCCAACATCACAAAGGGCGTCGTGTTCCGCCGTGAAGACACCCCGATGCAGTTGGCACACAGTCGCCGCTGGTTCCTGGGTTCGGTTGGCGCCGCGGGCGGGCTCTTTGCCGCCGCGACCCTCGGGAACACGGTCAAGTTCCTCTCCCCGCTCGCGGCCCTCGGGCAGCGCATTCCGGGATTTGGGCCGCAGGGCCTGCCAGTCCAAACAACGGCGAGCACCGCTGGCGTTCACCTCGATCCTGAGCAATACCGCCTCCGAGTGACGGGCAACGTGAAGACGCCACTCACGCTCTCGTTGGCCGATCTTCAAGCGATGGGGCAGCACTCCGCAGAACTCCCCATTGCGTGCGTCGAGGGTTGGAGCAGCTCGGCGCACTGGAGCGGTGTGCGGGTCCGCGAACTACTCGATCGCGCAGGCGCTCATCCCAACGCGACTGCGACGGCCATATCGGCGCAACGGGTAAGCCGCTACCGAACCTCCGAGCTCAACGAATCGCACGCACATGATCCCGACACGCTGCTGGCCCTCGAACTCAACGGAGAGGTGCTGCATGCTGATCATGGCGCACCCGTGCGTTTGATCGGGCCAAACCGGCCGGGCGTGATGCAAACAAAATGGGTTACAGAATTGCGGGTTCGATGAACTCGGCCCTGTTGCGAAAAATCCTTTCGCTCAAGGCGTTCGCGATTGCGGTGGGTGTGCTCATCATGCTGTACGGCCTCTCGCTCGCCACTGACTTTCGCCTCGAGGAACTGGTTTCTATGGCGAAATGGTCGATCGGCATCGCCCTCCTTCACGACATGGTGTGGCTGCCAGTCACGGTCGCCGTTGGGAAACTCCTGACGCGTCTTCCGGGCTGGGTGCGTACGCCAATCGCGGCTGGTGCCGGACTCACCGTCGCGCTCACCCTCGTGTTCCTGCCGTTTGTACTCGGCTACGGAAGGCGGTCCAACAATCCATCCCTGCTCCCGCGCAACTACACGACGGGATGGCTGAGCTACTTGGCAGTCGTGTGGCTTGCGTGCTCAGTTGGTGCGGCGTTCGGCTGGTGGCGAACTCGAGGTCGATCGGCGCCTTCGCTGTAAAGCTCAAGGGCCGCCGCAACATCGTCGGCTCCGTGATAGGTCTCAGCCGAACTCGGGAACGATCCGTCACGGACGTCCACACAAAATGCTCTCACGGCATCAGTTGCGGCCCCTTTGAGGTGCGCGTACTGGCGTACAAATTTCGGCAATCGTCGATCTTCGATGCCCAACAGGTCGTGGTACACGAGCACTTGCCCATCGCAGTGACGGCCGGCTCCAATCCCAATGGTGGGAACCGGAATGCTGTCGGTCACGAGTCGAGCGACCGCGTCGGGAACACACTCCAGCACCACGGCGAACGCTCCTGCGTCAGCGAGCGCAATCGCGTCATCGACGATCGCCCGAGCAGTCTCAAGATCCTTCCCTTGCACCCGGAAGCCACCGGTCGCGTGCACCGACTGCGGCGTCAGGCCGACGTGGCCCATGACAGGAATCTCCGCGTCGAGAATTGCCTCAACCATACCGACGCGTTTGCGACCACCTTCGAGCTTCACACAATCGGCACCCGCGCGAACGAGTGCCGCCGCGTTGCGAACCGTCTCGTCTCGGGACACGTGGTAGCTCATCCACGGAAGATCTCCCACGATTAGCGCGTTCGGGCGCGTTCGGGCGACGGCGGCGACGTGGTGCGCCATGTCATCAATCGTGACTTGAAGGGTGTCCTCGTAACCGAGCACCACCATCGCGAGGGAGTCCCCGACGAGGATCATGTCGACCCCAGCGTCATCGACGACACGGGCAGACGGCGCGTCATACGCGGTCACCATGACCAGAGGGTCACCAGTGTGTTTCCGCGCCCGAACTGCTGGCGCATTCATACGTGCAGTCATCGCTCCACCTCCGATCGTCCAGGGCCTTACGCTCCCGGCGATGTACTCAGTGTGAATGACGCTAGCTGCCCTGTAAAGGCATCTCCGCCTTGTGGCTCCGGCCCACGAGCGCTCGTCGAAGCAGGTGATTCCACTTGCAATCAGGACATACCTCGACGACATAACAGTCGAACTCGTCGTGGGTTCGCCGCAGCTTGTCGAGCTGTTCATCTGACTCGATGCACTTGCCATTTGAATGGCGAAGGCGCTCGCCGTAGACGTAGCGAACAACACAGAGTTTCTTCGAGTCACAGATAGGACACGTGCGTCGCACTGAAGCACCCGCATGGCGCGCGGCGCGAATCAGTTCGGGGTGGGCATCGCAGACATCGTGTTGCGCAATTGCGCCGCGCTGCAACGCATTCAGCGTTCGGCGACGACTGAATCCAAAATCAATGTGCCGGGCCGACATCTTCAGGAGTGTAGCGGTGGTACTCGTTCTGCGATCCCGCGATCGGCAGCCCACGAGCGAAGCAACCCGTACGCGTCGTCAACCTCAATCGGTCCTCGCTCAAGGCGCTCCTCAAGCAAGAACGCAAGCGCCTCGCCGACGATCTTTCCCGGTTTGACATCGAGGAACTCCATGACGGCTCGACCGTCGAGTGGAGGACGAATTGCATTCAGTTCTTCTTTGGCGGCAAGCGTCGTAATGCGCGCCTCGAGATCATCCATCCGCCCCTGGAGCTCCGCGGCTCTGCGAGGGTTGCGCGTGGTGCAATCGCATCGTTGGAGATGATTGAGGTCCGCGAGCAGTGGTCCCGCGTCGCGCACATAGCGTCGCACGGCTGAATCAGTCCAGCCCATCGCATACGTATGAATCCGCAAATGCAAGTACACGAGCTGGGTGACCTCACCAATGAGTTCGCTCGGGTACTTCAGCGCCTTGAGTCGCGCTGTGGTCATGCGCGCGCCAACAACTTCATGATGGTGAAAACTGACCCCGTGTTCGCCGATCTCTCGTGTCTTCGGTTTTGCAATGTCATGGCACAGCGCCGCGAGCCGCACCCGCAATTCGGGCCGCGTATTGCACACCACCGCGATCGTGTGAGCAAGCACGTCCTTGTGTCGATGCACCGGGTCTTGCTCCACACGCATCGCCCGAAACTCCGGAAAGAACTCATCGGCAAGTCGCGAATCGCTAAGAAACCAGAGCCCTGGTGCAGGATCGGCTGTGACCAAAAGTCGTGAGAGCTCATCGCGAATGCGTTCGGCGCTGACGATATTGAGGCGACCGCGCATCTCCCCAATAGCGGTGACAACATCATCATCGGGCATGAACCCCAACTGGCTGATGAATCGCGCGGCGCGCAGCATCCGCAAGGGATCATCTTCGAAGGAGCGGTGGGGATCTTGAGGCGTACGCAGACGGCGTGCCACTAGGTCGTCCATTCCTCCGAACGGGTCGATGAGTTCGGGTGCTTCACCATGGACTGCCAATGCCATCGCGTTCACCGTGAAGTCACGACGAACGAGATCCTCTTCAATCGTGTCAGAGAATTCGACGGTGGGTTTCCGACTCTCTTCCCGATATACGTCCGACCGAAACGTTGTGACCTCGACGTCACTTCCGTCCACACGCGCGCCGATGGTTCCGAAACTCGCGCCTTGTGTCCACATCGCCGATGCCAGTGGCGAAAGAATCGCCTCGATGCGATCGGGTCGAGCATCCGTCGTGAAATCCAAGTCACCGGCGCCCGTGTCAGGAAGAAACGCGTCGCGCACCGTTCCACCCACCAGGTAGAGCGAATGACCTTCAGCGCGAAATGCGGTTGCCAGGCGTCGAACAACAGAGGTCGGTGCGAGCAAGGCTTCAAGTCGCGAGGGAATCACTGCGCAATCGTCGCATGCCCGAGCCGCTCGTTCGAATCCGCGTGAGTCGGAACTCGCTCAGAACCCCTGGACCGACTCGTGTTCGGCGGGCTCAGCGAGCCCCACCCCTTGCTCCATTCGCTCGCGTTCGAGCTCCGAATCGATCGCGGCGAGGGCGATCCGAAGATCGTGCGGGCGGGCCGCATGCGAGATTGCGTCATCTGCTCGAATGTGTCCCGAGCGATAGAGGGCGGCGAAAGAATCGTCGAAACTCACCATCCCATCGAAGCTGCCATTGCGAATGACTTCGTCAATGTCCGCTGTCAGCGTCGGATCCATGATTCGCTCGAAGATCCGTTGATTCGAGACCATCACCTCGACGGCAGCGACGCGGCCACCGGCGACCTTCGGCACCAGCCGCTGGCACACGACACCGCGCAGTGTTGCGGCAAGTGCTGCACGTACTTGGTGCGACCGCTCCGCGGGGAAAAGGTCGATCACCCGAGTAATGGTTTCGGTTGCAGAGGAAGTGTGGAGACTCGCCAACACCAAGTGGCCCGTTTCGGCGGCGTCGAGTGCTGCACTCATGGTCTCGGAATCACGAATCTCACCAATAACGATGACGTCGGGATCCTGGCGCATCGCCCGCCGCATCGCTTCATAGAACGAAGCCGTGTCGGAACCAATCTCGCGCTGGTTCACAACGCCTTGAAGATCACGGTGAATGAATTCGATCGGATCTTCGATGGTGACGATGTGCTTTGCGTAACGACGATTCACATGATCAACCATTGCCGCCATCGTCGACGACTTCCCTGAACCGGTCGGCCCGGCGACGATCACCAATCCCGCGGGTTCGTCCGCGAGCGATGCGACGGCCGGTGGCATACCGAGGCCGTTCAACATCGGAATCACTTCAACAACTCGACGCAACACCATCGCGACGGTGCCGCGTTGGCGAAAGACGTTGGCGCGGAAGCGACCGATACCAGCGGCACCATGACTGAAATCGGCCTCATTGGTGCGAAGGAACTCGTCAGCCCGAGACTTCGGCATGAAACCCAGCGCCATGCGTTCCACGTCATCGGGACTGAGAACAAGGTCGCCGATCGGGACCAGCACTCCGTCAACTCTGCAGTGTGGGGGCGACCCCGCCTTGACGTGCAGATCTGACGCGCCGGCGTCGGTCATATGTTGGAGTAGGTCTTCAAGTCGCAGCATCGGTATCTCCTCTGGGGTGTTCTCGGCACCCATTCCGCAGAGGTTGAGGGAAAATGCATCCCCGTTTCCGGGCCCCGATAGCCTGCAGCTGCAATGTCAGCTCGACTTTCACCTCTGCGGCGGACTTCTCAGGCCAGTTTCCGTGTGTGCACCATCGGATTTCTTGCCGTGTCAATCGTGATCCCCACCGCGAGCGCATTCGGGGCAGTGCCCAAGGCAGCGGCTCCCCGGTCGAGTATCACGGTCGTCTCCCAAGACACCTGCGTTGACTCCGGAGAAGCGTTTGCGATTTCACTACAGGCGAGCAACAAGATCCGCGTGCGTGTCCACGACCGTATTTCGACACGCGAACAATTCAATTTGGCCATCTTCGCGAGCTTCAAGACTCGGATAACTCAGAAGTCCTCGCTCACGCCTGACTCCAGCGGCACGTACCGCGTCGAGTGGATCGCTGGGCAGTCACCGCTGCGCCTTAGCGGCATCTATCCCGTAGCTTTTTCGGAGTTCGACTCGGACGGAACTGAGATCCCAGGACCCGTTTCGTTCATCTGCGTGAATCCAGAGACCCCTCCGACTGCGCAGATTCTCGTGATGGGGCGTGTTGAGGTTGCTCCACTCGCCACGCCGCAGACGACAGACCGTGTCGACTGGGCCGCGGTTCCATTCAGAACACTGGTTTCCCATGCTGCGGACGCAAACTCAGAGGGATATTTCTTCACCGTCGGGGGCAATACCGTCGAACGTTGGGCACGAGCCGAGGGTGATGCTGCGCAATCAGGCTTTCAAGATCTCAAAACCACTGCTGCGAACGGGGACATCGTTCCAGGAACATATGTGCCGCTCGACAACAGTGCTCTCGTCAAGGCTGGACTGAGCGATGCAATTGCAGACAACCGCGTGCTTGGCGCAGAACAAGTTCAATCCCGACTTCCGGGCAGCGTCGCGCCGACGATCTCGATCAGCGACGCCCCAACCCTCGCTGCCCTAGCGGCGGCACGGCAAGAATCGGTCGCGATTGCCCTCGTACCGAGTGGAAGCCTTAATAACGGGAATGGCGGATCCGGTGTTGTGCGAACGATCAGCGGAAGCATTCATGTCGTCACGTACGACGATGACCTCTCCCTCTTGTGGCAGGCCCCGATGCGAAAAGGGGACGAGGTCTTGCGTGCTCACCAGCTGGCTGCGGCGGTCGCATTCGCGAGCCGCCGGGCGGATCGGCCCATCAAGTTTGTCGTAATCGACGGTGGACGCAGTCGCGTCAGCGAACGTTTTCTCCAAGCGTGGGACGCAGCAAATCAGCGCATTCCGGGCGTGAGCCGAGGGTCGCTCGCTGAACTGAATTCGCAGGCAACCGCAAGCGCACCGCTTTCGCTAATCGAGCGCGATCCTGGGCCCGTGCCTATTCCTACCGGTGAGTATCGCCAGACTCAGGCAGATTTGCGCACCCTCGCGAGCACCGTTGATCCGTCCGATCCGATCATGCTTCGCGCACGGATTGCTGCTGCAACCACCGTTGCTTCAGGGCCGCTGATCAATAATGCGGCAAACCGCGCGCGGCCGTTCGATTCGAAAGCGTGGGGTGCGGTCACACAGGAGTTGCTCGGCGAGGCCTTCGCGGGCGTCAGCTTGCCAAGTCGCACGCGGCTCACCTTGGCATCCGCGAAGGTGGACATTCCATTGACGATTCGCAATGGCACGAACCGCGCAATACCAATCCTCCTACGACTGACG
>JBARPG010000145.1:0-5005 GCA_049642885.1 Acidimicrobiia bacterium
AGCGGGCACTGACCTGGCCGCGCTGCGATGTCGTGCCGAGCGCGATGGCGACGAATGGGTGATCAACGGACAGAAGATTTTCACCTCGCTCGCAAAGGACGCCGACTACGTCTGGCTCGCGTGCCGCACCAATCCCGATGCGCCGAAGCACCGTGGCATTTCCATCATTATCGTGCCGACCTCGACACCAGGATTCTCGGCGCACGCCATCGACAACATGGGTGGGCTCAACACGAACATCACCTTGTTTGAGGATGTACGCGTTCCCGTGACGAACCTCGTCGGTACCGAAAACCGCGGGTGGGATCTCATCGTCAACCAGCTCAATCATGAACGCGTCACGTTGTGCTCGGCGGGCATCATCGAGCGGCAACTCGAAGACATTCACACCTGGGCCTGTGAAACGAAACTCGCGGATGGGCGCCGAGTGATCGATCAGGAATGGGTGCAACTCAACCTTGCTCGGGTGCACGCCAAGCTCGAGTTCCTCAAGCTTGCGAACTGGAAAGTTGCGTGGGAAGCCACCAATGACATCCCGCTCAACCCGGCAGACGCGTCGACCATCAAGGTCTTTGGTACTGAGTATTACCTCGAAGCCTTTCGTCTGATGATTGAAGTGCTCGGCGCCGCCGGCACGCAGCGTGAAGGGTCGGTTGACGCGGTATTGAACGGTCGGCTGGAGCGCTTGGTGCGAGGTATGCACATCCTCACCTTCGGTGGTGGAGTGAACGAACTGCAACGGGACTTGATCGCACTCTTTGGACTCGGCCTTCCGCCGAGTGAACGGTAGGAATCATGGATTTTTCACTCAGCGAAACCCAGACCGACCTGATCGGTTTGGCGAAGCAGATTTTTGAGAAAGAACTGACCCTTGAAGGTCGCAAGGCCGCGGAACAACACGGGAGTTTTCTGACGACCACATGGTCCTCGGTGTCTGAAGCGGGGCTTGCTGGGATGACGTTCCCCGAAGCACGCGGTGGGTTGGGTCTGAGTTTCTTGGACGCGGCGATTGTGCTTGTGGAAATGGGGCGCGCCGTAGCGCAAATCCCTCTCTTGCAGTCCGCGATCGCAGGTGTCGCACTCGAAATCTGCGATGCGAACGATGCGCATTCGGCGCTGGCAAATGACATCGCAAGCGGACACGAGATCCTCGCGATTGCCGCCGTCGAGTTTGGGGCGACTGACGCGAAGCCTCTGGCGCGAGCCACGCGCTCGGGCGACGGTTGGGTGGTCGATGGAACGTGGACAGGCGTGTCATATGCCTGCCAAGCATCGACGGTGCTTGCGGCTGCGCAGACCGACGACGGAGTTCTCGTTTTCCTCGCCGATACCAACGACCCTGCGATCACGCTGACCGATGAGTTGGCTCTCAACTGGGAGCCGCAAGCGCGTGTGGACGCGGCCTCGCTTGCGGTCGCTTCGGGCAGCGTCCTCTCGAGCGGAGCGGCCGGCGAGGCTGCGTGGGATCGCATTCGACAGCACCTGATTGTCGGCATGTGCGCGATCGGAAGTGGAGTCGCGCACGAAGCGGTCCGCCAGACCGCGGAATACGCGACAAACCGCATGCAATTCAACCGCCCGATCGGTTCGTTCCAGGCAGTTGCACAGCGTCTCGCTGACGCATTTGTCGACGCGCGTGGGATTGAACTCACGATGTTGCAGGCGGCGACACATCTCGCGCAGGGCCAAAACGTGCCAAACGAGGTCGCGACCGCAAAGTTCTGGGTTGCCGAAAGTGGTTCGCGAGTTGGACATGCCGCGTTGCATGTGCATGGCGGGGTCAGCATCGACATCGACTTCCCGATCCACCGCTACTTCCTGTGGGCCAAGCAAATGGAGTTCGGCCTTGGCGGCGCGACGAGCCAGCTTGTGACGATCGGCCGGTCCCTCGCGGCGACCGCCCCCGGGCTTTCGGAGTGGCACGGGTAGGTGTGACGCCATCGGCATAGTCGGGACTACTACCGTGGTGGCCCTATTCCACGGAAGGTTCTCATGCTTCGGACCCGTCTTCTTTCTGCCACTGCGATTGCCGGACTCTCGATTGCGGCGCTCGGGTGCCAGCCAGCGCTGACTTCCTCGGCAAATGACCCGAAGGGTCTGCCCGTGCTCGGGCCCTCACGAGTGACGGCTGCCCAGCTCACGGCTTGGTTCAATGCAACCGGGAAGACCGCGAAGCTGTCGCCTGGTGTTTCGATCGCTGATCTCGCGACCTACTTCATTGAAGAGGGGAACGCCGAGCATGTGCGGGGCGATATGGCCTTCGTGCAGAGCATTCTCGAGACGGGGTACTTCCAATACGACCCGCCGCCACCGAACGGTTTCATCGTTCCGAGCGATAACAACTTCGCAGGCATGGGTGCGTACGGCGATGGCAGCCGCGTCATGCGTGCACCTGACGCTCGCACGGGAGTGCGCGCACAAATCCAGCACCTTCGCAACTTCGCCGACCCCACCTCGCGGGCGGCAAATCTGGCGTACCCCCCAGTACCCGTTTGGTACGGAGCAGACCCCGCGAAGGCAGTCAGCAATTACGACAATTTTTCTCGCAAGGGCAAAGCCCCGACCTGGAATCAGCTTGGTGGTGCCGATTCGGAGGGTAAGGTCAACTGGGCTGCCGACGCCACCTACGCGACGAAGATCGCGAATCTTTACAACCGAATACTGACCTTCAGCGGGCTTCCGGGCGACTGCCCCCCAGACGATTTGAACTTTAGTGGTCGCTACGCACGGGGCTGTCCGGTCGCACAACGCCAACCAGGTCGGTCAATCGCAATCAACCCGAATGGCGGCTACTACATCCTGAACGGCGACGGCACCGTTACTGCAAAGGGTGGGGCCGTTGCCTACGGAAACGACATTTTCACCAAAGACATCGCTCGGGATATGGCCGTGATGCCCGACGGCCTTGGCTACGTCGTGCTCGACGCATATGGAGGCGTGCACCGGTTTGGTTCGGCGCTCGCACTGCCCGTGGTTGGTTCTGACGGCTACTGGCCAGGCTGGGATATAGCCCGCAGCATCGCGATTACTCCGGATGGCAAAGGCACCCTCATGCTCGATGGGTTCGGCGGCGTTCACAAGGCCGGAACCGCTGCGACGGGACCGCTCTCCACCCTGGGATCTCCATATTGGAAAGATTGGGACATTGCTCGCAGCGTTGCGGTAATGCCTGACGGCTTGGGTTACGTCGTGCTCGACGGTCTCGGTTCGGTGCATCGAGCTGGATCGGCCACAGCACTTCCGCCGCTGCCGTCCCCGAGCCCGACCGCGTGGGCCTTCGACATCGCTCGAGATGTTGTTCTGACGAGCACGGGCTACTACGTGCTCAGCGGATACGGCGATGTCATCGCGATCGGCGCAGTTCCCAAGTTCGCGAACATCGGCTACGCCACGTTCGATCGCTGGCGTGGAATTGCCGTGGTCGGAACAACACTTCGAGCAATTCGAAATGACGGTACCGATGTAAAACCTGCGGTCCTTCCCTAGACACCGCGGGCGAAGCGGGGCACTGCGCTAGTCGATAGTGATGACGGCGCGGATTGGGTGGTGGTCCGAACCGTTGCGGGCATGCACGTGCCCATCAGAGGCGCGCGCTGATCCCGAGGTGAAGATGTGGTCGATCTGACACCATCGACGACCGGCGGGCCATGTGAACCCCGTGACGGCAGGTCTCCAATGCCATCCGAGCACGGCCCGCGCAATGTGCGGGGAGATATTCAAATCACCAGCGATGATGGTGGGTCGTGCCATCGGCAGTTGGGGGCGTAATCGTCGAAGCTGAGTGATCGGACCGACCATCGGAACTGCAGAAAGGTGAGGTGCGATCAGATCAACCGTCGTTCCGATGCAATCCAGCTCGAGGTGTGCAACCTCGCGTTCGAGAATCGGATCGCCCGGGACGGTGCCGACGCTGAGCGAAGGCAATACGGTCACGGGAAGTCGGCTCGCAATAAGGATGCCCCAATCGCCGGTGTGTTCGGTGTCGAAACGATGCCGACCGCGTCGTAGACCGTGGTCAAGGCGGTGGTCGACGAGCGTGTAGCCGTCGTCGCGGAGCCCATGGTGCAGTGCGTCTTCATCACCGAGGGGCCACCATGCCTCCTGCAGCACGACGACATCTGCATCAAGCGCGCGCACCGCGTCGAGGAGGTCATACGGAGCTCCTGCAGTTGTCACACCACCCCAGTGCACGTTGAAGCTCGCAATTGAAAATGAGTTGTTGGTCACGGAGTTTCCATGATGGCCATGATCGGGAGATGGTCCGAGCCGACGGGTTCGAGAACATTCCCCGCAACGGCCCGGAGCGCACCACTCCGAGGAATCAAAATGTGGTCGATTTGCGAATGCGGGTGACTGGCAGGCCACGTGCGCCCGCGCACCGTCCGCTTCCAACCCGGCAAACACGCAAGTACAGCTGGACCCCAGAAATTGTGATCGCCTGCGATCACCGTTGGACGTTCTGCCGGTGGCAACTGGCGCGCGAGCGCGCGCAGCTGACGCGGTGGACCAATGGGGAGCCGAGATGTCGTGTGGAGCGCAATCACATCCAATTCGTCGGCGCCCTTCGAGACCGTCACGTTGATCGCTGCGCGGTGCCGAACAGGGTCGAAAGGTGCTGACGGCAGTTCAATCGGCGGGTTCACGACCGCCGGAGATTTCGTGAGCACCGCTAAGCCGATGTGCCCAGCCCCGGGAGTCTTGATATGTGGCCATGGCTCCACAACTCCCCGTCCGAAGGAATGAAACGCGAGGTGCATCCCGAGGTCACCCGCGGCGAGCGCGGCTTCGCTGGCTTCGCCGTCTGGTACGAACACTTCTTGAAGCACGATCACGTCGAGGTCGAGCGAGTTGGCGAGGTCAACGAGCACGTGTCGCAGCCCATACGGCTTCTTGTCGCGGCGGTTCGGTCCAACACCACAATGGGTATTGAAGGTGAGGAGCGTCCAACGGGTCACGGCCGCCAGTCTGCCTGCTGCAGCAGGTTTCGCTTCGCATTGCACAAACC
>JBARPG010000146.1:0-8415 GCA_049642885.1 Acidimicrobiia bacterium
CTCATCGATTGCCGATCTGGGCGCACCCGATATATCCGCGTGCCCGATGACCTCGCGATTGTGGTCGTATTTTCAGGCGACGACCGACACCTCGCGACCAGCAACTACACGCGGAACCGCAATGCACTCAACCGATTCAAGAAACGACTCGGGGTCGAGACGCTTCGCGGGGTCGCTCCCGAGCGAGTGAAGTCGTTTCCGCTCGCACGTCACGTGGTGTCGGAACAGCACCGAACGTTGGCGGCCGCACGCGCCCTCAGCCGTGGCGATCTGGAACGATTCGGAATCCTGATGGACGAGAGCCATGCGAGTCTTCGCGATGACTTCGGGGTTTCCACTCCCGCGCTCGAGGCACTCACCACAGCATTTCGAGATGCGGGCGCCTTCGGAGCGCGGCTCACCGGAGCAGGCGAAGGTGGATGCGTTGTGGCCGCGGTTCCCTCGCAGACCTCATCGACAATCGCTGCTCTCGCGGTGCGATCCGCGACACGACATCTCGGGCGCGAACTTGCGTGGTGGACAGTGCACGCGGTTGACGGCGTCGCGCGCAGCACGCCGCAAGACCGCTAAAAGCAGCGAATCGCTACAGCTCTTCGAGCAATTTCGAGCGCTTGGCCTGGAACTCTTCCTCGGTGATGTGACCGTCCGCTTTGAGTTTCGTCAAAGCTTCGATTCGTTGGGCAGCAGTTGGCTCATTTGTCGCCGGTGCCTCGGGCGCAGGCGGAGCAGACCATTGGGCGCGTCGCTTTGCCGAGGATTCCATTTGGCGATACAGCTCTTGTTGCACCCCATCGGGATGACGAACATTCGAGAACACTGTCTGGCCATCGCGACCCGCCGATTCAACTTCCAAGTCACCCGCACCAATAAGGCGCTCCCAGAAGTTTTGGCCAAAATTGATGTTGTTGACGCGCTCAAGGGGAATTTCAACACCGCGTTTTGAAAGGACCCCTGTGCGGTAGATCACCCGGTCTGTTGTCACAACGAAGTAGGTCGTGAGCCACTGCGCCAACTTCTTGAGCAGCCAGATTGCCCACACAATTCCCGCGGCGCCAACGCCATATCCGACTCGCGTGCGGGCGTTGCCGTCGAGACCAATCGCAGTCCCAATCGCCGCAACCACCAGCGGAAGACCGGTCAGGAGTTGTTTTTGGAAGAACCACCAGTGTGGACGCAGATCGACAGCAATATCTTCGCCGTCATTGATGAGGTGTTTTGGGTATGCCATGCGATCAGGTTATGCGCGTACCGCGTCCACGCGTCGCCTCTCCGCGCTCCGGAGGCTTGACGTAGGTCTGACGGCGGAAAACATCTGCAGCAAAGCTGTCGACCCGGTCGATGAAGACCTTGCCGTCGAGGTGATCAAGCTCATGCTGAATTGCTCGCGCCTCGAAGGCATCCGTCTCGATGCGCAATGGAGCGCCGTCACCATCCCAGCCTTCGACGGTGAGTGACGCGGCGCGGCGCACATTGCCCGTCAGGTCGGGAACGCTCATGCAGCCCTCACGTGCCATCGCCACACCATCGGAGGCAATCACGACTGGATTGATGATGACGAAGCGCCCGTGGCACACGCGAGTTTTCGGATGACCCGTCACGTCGACCACGAATACGCGGCGATTGTCCCCGATCTGGTTTGCGGCCAGCCCCACGCACGCTGGTGACGCCGCCATCGTTTCAATCAAATCCGTGACGAGCGCACGAACCGAGTCATCGACCGCCGCGACTTCGTCACAACGCGACCCAAGCACACTCGATGGGACATGAACGACGTCACGAACGGCCACAATCAACCCCGAGGTTTAGAGAACGTCACTGTCAACGGCACGGAGATGAGCGGTCACTCCCCAACCATTCCCGGCATCCGCAAACGCGGACGCCAGTACCGCGCTCGACACGTCGTGCGGCAGCGACACTTCGATCAACATGGCGTAGGTCGGCGGTTCTGAACCGAGCACGTGTGTTTCAAGGTCACGAATGTTGATGCCGTGACCCGCGAGCCACCCAGAGACATCGCGCACAATTCCAGGACGGTCTGCCCCGTACACCGACGCAAGATGCGTGGTCTCCGAGGGTGACACACCGTCGGCGATCGGGCGCACATGAACGTCGAGTTGGAACTCAGCCGTTGCCGAACGAACGTGCGCAGCGAGATCAGCAGCACGCTCTGCGGGAGCCGAAACCACGAGCACCATCGCGAATTGCCCGCTGAGTTGCGACATCGCGCAGTCTTCAAGATTGGCTCCGTTGCGGGCGAGGACATCGGTCACTGCAGCGACAATGCCGGGTCGGTCGGCTCCGACGGTGAATACGACGCATCGAGACATGCCACAAACCCTATCGACATCGCCGGGGCGTCACGGAAGATGGCATGCTCAGGCCGTGGCTCTCCTTGCACTCGAACATCTCGACCGTGAACAACGCGATGCGGTCACCGAACGCGCCACCTATGTGCGCATCATCGCTCCAGCAGGGTCGGGGAAGACGACGGTACTAGCGAAACGGATCGAACATCGCCTGCTCGATCCCGATCGGGCACCGGGCAAGATCGTCGGCGTGTCGTTTACGCGCACTGCTGCTCGGGAGCTCCAACAGCGCCTCGCGGATCTCGATGGCCACCCGTTCGAAAGCACGACCTTGCACGCGCTTGCGTTGCGCATTGTTACAACTGCGGGCGAACGCTCCCGCGAGTTCATTCCTCGTCTGGTCAGTGATGCGGCAAGTGTGATCGTCACGTCAGGTGCGCCCCGCCCAACACGTTCGGCGATGACGGCGATCGCGACCGCGAAAGCCACACGCACTGAACCCCCACGGTCCATCAAACCGCTGTTTGACGCGTACCAAAAGGCCTTACGAGCCCAACGCTTCATGGATTTCGAAGATCTCATCAGCAAAGCAGCTGATCGGCTTGAGGCCAACCGCGGTTTGCGCGTGGGCATGCAGCGAGAGCTCGCGGGTGTATTCGTCGATGAGTTTCAAGACACCACGCCCGAGCAATGGCGACTGATTAAGGCACTGATCACCCCGCCGCAGATGAGCGCCACCGCAAGACAATCGCAGCGCATCATCGAATGCACGATTGTTGGCGACCCGTTGCAGTCGATTTACGGATTTGCTGGTGCGGACCCTCACCTGTTTGAGGTGTTCGCAACGGAGTTTCCCGGGGTCGTGACCCACACCCTGACCACGAACTACCGAAGCTCCGAGTCAGTGCTGACTGCGAGCGCGACCCTGCGCGGCACACGCACTGAAACCGCTGATGTGCCGGGCGGGGAACATCCTCAAGTGTTCATTTTCGAGGATGAGCACAAAGAGGCCGAGCGCATCGCCGATCTCGTGCTGTCGGCGTTGACGCGAACCGGTACGAGCATCGCAATTCTCGCCCGCACGCACCGCTTACTCAATCCCATCGAAACCGCGTTGGCCGCACGCGGAATTGACGCCGACCGCCGCGGCACGGGTTCGCTCATGTCAGACGCGGGAATGCGCAACCTGTTTCGAGTGCTGCGTGAACATGTGCGCGACGCGCCGGAACTGTCCTGGCATGATCGCCTGATCGATGCCATGAGCGAGGGTGATGTCGCTGCCGCTCAACTCGTTGAACTCCTTGGGAGCTTTGATGGCGAAGCGCGAACGTGGAGCGTTCAGCGACTTGCAAGCGAGGTCGCCACATGGGATCGACATCGAATCCATACGAATCCGGTGTTGCTCTCAACCTTTCATGGCACCAAAGGTGCCGCGTACGACACGGTGATCATCTGCGGAATGGATTCGATCGGGCTTCCATTTCGCACCGAAGAAGAACAGCGGCTGCTGTATGTGGCGACCACCCGGGCGCGCAGCCATCTCATGCTGACGGCCGCACGAACCCGAGGTGGGAAGCCGGCCGAGCTGCACCCGCTGCTCGGAGCAATCCAGCTTGGCGATGCTCCACTCACGGCGATGCCCGTGCTCGTAACCGAACATGGGCGACTGCGGAAACAACCAGAAGACGCGCGCTACGAACGTCTCGTCGCGTGGCGCGAGACGCAGGCGCGAGCGACGATGCTGCCGAAGCAGGGCATTGCGAGCGATACCGAACTCAAGAAACTCGCCGCGCTCGAATACCTCGATCGCGATCATGTGCGGGCGCTCCTCGGCGATGCACGGGCGGAGCGGTGGACCGAACAACTCATCGACGCGGTCAAGCAGGGCGACCGGTGAGCGCTCCACCAACGGAGGGAGTTCGAGCTCACTGACCGTCATGGCCCGCACCCGGACACGCGCCCCAAAGCCCACGAAGTGATTCGCGAGCGTGCTGTTCGAGCCCAACCAAACTCCGCGCATCAGAGTCGTTCGGCGAGAACACGAGCACGCGCGCATAACCCTGTGAGACGAGCCACTCCGCAAACGACCGACCATCCAACGAGACGCGGGCCAACGTACGCCCGTAGACATCGGTGGGTTGAAGACCACGAACGATCGTGACCTCTTTGCCGAGGAGCGCTGCCCGAGTTGCCTCCGCTGCTTCAGGCCCAAAGCACTGAATGCCTTTGCGGGGATGGTGCGTCTCGGGAGTATCGACGCCGAGAATGCGCACCACCTCTGGGGTCGCGCCGTGCGAGTGGGCACGCACGGTGATGGTGTCGCCATCAGTGACGTGAATCACGGTCATGGTGTGCTGGTCGTCGGGTTGCAGCAACCATGCACCGAGCATGGCGGCCACGGTGGCCACAACCACGACTCGGGTGCGAGTCATGGCAGCCACGGTAGCGAGCCCGTGTGACAGGTTCCAGAGGTTTCGCGATTCCAGCGCCGCCAGCCGCTACCGTCGTGGGGTGCGCAAACGCTTAACTCGAATCATCCCGATCGCGATCGCGCTTGGAATTCTTGCTGCGTTGGCCGTCGGCATGTGGGTGCGTTCCTCGGCGCTCGATGCAGAATCCGCTGCCACGACCGAAGCGAAGTCGATCACGACCCAGCTACCAGCCCGCTATACGCACCTCGGTGAACTCCTCAAGGCAATCCAGGCAGTCGCGCCTGATCGTTCGATCCTCGCTGCGGGGAATGGCGCCGTCGCTGATTGGCTTGATGCCGCGGGGCGATCGGACGTACGCCGCCAGATCACTATGGCGAACGCAGTCGAGACGATTATTGGGCGGAGCCGAGCCGTCGTCGCCGCGTCGCCAAAGCTCCAAGCCGCAGCGCCGATCACCGAAGCCTTGGCAGCAATCGACGCAGCTGCGGTCAAAGATGCTGACGTGACTCGTTTCAACCGCGCGGTCGCAACCTTTCAGGAACGCCGCTCGGGCGCATTTCGTTCGCTGGTCGCAAGCGTGTTTGGCGTCGAAGAAATCTCCCAATACTCGCCTGACACCGCGAAATAACCCCAATTTTGGGCGCTCCGACCGGTAGCGTCACGGGGATGGAGGCCATGGGTGCGATCTATGTCACCCGCCTGACGCGTCTCCCGCTTCTTGCTGCGGATGAGTCGCCGGTCGGGCGGATTGCTGATGTTGTCCTTGGCGCGCCCTATCGCGACGCTCCCCCGCGGGTCATTGGTTTTGTTGCGACGGTTCAACGCCGCCGCATTTTCGTGAATGCAGGCCGCGTCGCTGAGGTCAACGGCGATGGCGTTCGGCTGCGCTCGGGAACGATCGACCTTCGACATTTTGAGCCCCGCACGGGCGAACTCCTCGCCGATGGCGATCTTCTCGGGCGTCGTTTTGGGGCCGAGCAGGTCAACGATCTCGGGATTGTCGAGTCGCGCAACCAGACTTGGCGGTGGGAGGTTTCTACGGTGTCGTTGCGTGGATTTGGTCCACGGCGACGCCGGAACGCACGCCTGGTCGCCTGGCGCGATGTCGCCGAGCATTTTGAGGTTGGGGCTATCGGACAAGAGGTGTCCGCCATGCGCGACCTCCACCCGGTGGAGATGGCGACAGCGCTCCGCAAACTCCCGCTTGAGCGCCGCCGTGCGCTGGCCGATGCGATGGATGATGCACGCCTCGCCGACCTCCTCGAAGAGCTGACCGACGAAGAACAGCTCGCCTTGGTCGAGGACCTCGACCACCAGCGGTTCGCCGATGTGTTGTCTGAGATGGAACTCGACGACGCTGCCGACCTCCTAGGTGAGCTTCCCGGCGGTTTGCGCATCGAACTCCTCGAACTCATGCCCGACGAACCAGCCGGGGCGATTCGACGACTGTTGCTGTACGACGAGCACACCGCAGGTGCGTTGATGACTCCCGAAGCCGTGATCATGGCGCCCGATATGACGGTGGCCGAGGCGCTGGCCCGCATTCGAGAATCGGAAACGCATGCGACCTTGGCGGCGCAGGTGTTCGTGACCGATATGCCGACGCAAACTCCAACGGGTCGTTACCTCGGTGTTGTCGGCTTCCAGCGCCTCTTGCGCGAGCCGCCGGGTATGGGGATTGGGGCGTGCGTTGACGAATCATTTCCCAAGCTCGCGCCGCATGTTCCCGAGGCAGAGGTTGCCCGCCTGTGTTTGGCCTATGAGCTCATGGCATTGCCGATCGTGGACGACACCGAACGGCTCTTGGGAGTAGTGACGGTGGACGACGTACTGGACTCCGCGATGCCACACCACTGGAGAGGGCCCGTGTCATGAGCCGCGCCGATGACCTCTTTCGTCCGCGCTCCAGTCGCCGAGTCGGGATTCACTATGACCCGGACGCGTTCGGCCGCTTCTCGGAATCGATTGCGCGCCTCCTGGGCACGGGGCGATTCTTGTTGTGGCAGACGGTTGTCGTGGTCGTATGGATCAGTTTCAATATCGCTTTTCCAAAACTTCGGTACGACAACTACCCGTTCATTCTCTTGAACCTGATGTTCTCGACACAGGCCGCATACGCGGCGCCGCTCATCTTGTTGGCACAGAGCCGACAGGCCGATCGTGATCGCAACGAAACCGACAACGATCGGGCGACGAGTGCGCGCACCCAAGCCGATGCGGAATACCTCGCCCGGGAATTGGCTTCGGTTCGCATCGCATTATCGGATGTCGTAACAAGCGAAGATCTTGCGGACGCGCTGGGCGATATTCGTTCGATGGTGTCAGAAATCGAACGACGTTTGCCACCTGCACCGAGCCTGTTTCACACTGATCGCACTGCGAATCGGGGCGAACGCTCGGGCGACGATTCCCCTACCAATGGCAAGTAGCGCTCGCCGCCTCGGAGTGCTCGGCGGCGGTCAACTCGGTTTGATGCTCGGTGAGGCTGCCCGATCACTCGGCGTCGAGGTGTGCTTCGTCGATCCTTCCGCGGATGCGTGTGCGTCTGCCGTTGGCCCGGTGACTGCTGCGGGTTGGGATGACGTCGAGCGCATTGCCGAGGCGCTCGACGATTGCGATGTGGCCACATACGAATGGGAAGGCGTTTCCGCCGCCCTCGTCGAAGCGCTGCCGACTCCGGTGCGCCCCGGGGGTCGCTCGCTCAGCACGGGCCAGGATCGGCTCTTGGAGAAGCGGTGCTTTGAAACGCTCGGCATCGCCACTGCGCCGTTCCGACCTGTTGATGGCGTGTCCTCCCTGATTGAGGCGATCGCTGCAGTCGGCGGACCGGGGATTTTGAAAACGCGTTCGGGTGGGTATGACGGGAAAGGTCAAGTTCGCATTGCGGCCGGTTCTGACGCCCTTGGCGTGGCCGGCGCATGGGGAGCCCTTGGGGTGCCGTCGATCTACGAGCGGATGGTGCACTTCGAGTTCGAGTTCTCGATCATCGTTGTGCGCGACGCGGGCGGAACCGTCGAGGCATTCCCGCCAATTCGGAACGATCATGAGCGCGGCATTTTGCGGCTGAGCCGCGTTCCATGTGAGCTGTCGCCCGAGATCGCCGATGCAGCGCGCGAGGCCGCCGTGCGTCTTGCGGAGCACCTCGGTCATGTTGGGATATTGACCCTCGAATGTTTCGCGACCTCAGACGGCTTTGTCGCAAACGAATTCGCGCCTCGGGTGCACAACTCAGGGCATTGGACAATAGAAGGTGCAAGCACTTCGCAGTTTGAACAGCATGTGCGAGCGGTCATGGGCCTTCCGCTCATGCCGATTCTCGTGCCCGGGCCAGTCGCCATGCGCAATTGCATCGGGCGCGTGCCGCAGGCCGACGCGATCAACGCGATTCCGGGGGCGACGTTGCACGACTACGGGAAGGCCCCGCGCCATGCTCGGAAAGTCGGGCATGTGACGGTGCTCGCCGAAGACAGCGATCAACTCGAAAAACGACTCGCACTCCTCGACGCAATCATTCGCGACGACGGCTAATTCGCTACAGAATCTGACGTGTCGGGTGGCGTGTCGAGGGCTTGCGGGGAGGCCTTTGCGGTCGCGATGTTGGTTGCTCCTGAGCCATCGCTCTCATTCATTGAACCTGAGGAATCAAGGATCAGGAGAAGCGGCAGAGTGCCGGCAAC
>JBARPG010000147.1:0-4282 GCA_049642885.1 Acidimicrobiia bacterium
CTGCAGTGCCGAACTCGCTCGCGAGACACCATTTGGTTGAGCCTCCTGGCACGGCGTTGCTGGTGTCGTCCGGGTCGGGATTGATCGAGGTTTGGGCGGTGTTCGTGTAACGGATTTCTTCGCCACCCGTTGCGACCACACTCGCAAGCGAGACAGATCCCGTGTAGTTGGTGGGGGTGGAACGTCCGTCGCCGTTCCATGGGAGCACGTCGATGAAGGTGGGGGACACATCGTCTTCCACACCCGAGTTCGCGTACGACAAGGTGAACGTCATCGGCTGGTTCTTATCAATCAACGGAGTGCTCGTGGCTTTCTGAATCTCCATCGAAGCAAACGTTCCTGACGCCTGAATCTGAGCGGCAGACGACTTCTGATCCAACGGAGCAATACCAGAACCAGTGTCATAATCAGCATCAACCGTCGCCGTATTCGAAAGCGTTTCAAACGGTGCGTACCCGGCTTTCAGCCGTGTCTGCACGGTGATGGTCTTTATGGTGCCAACCGGAACGGTTCCAAAATCCCATTCCAGCGTCGAGTCACCAGCAACCGCACCATTCGTTGGCATCGGGTCGGACGTGCCGGTGAACTCAAGGTTGGCGGGTAGCGAATCGTTCACGACGAAGTTCGCGACGGTGCCTGCGGTTGATGCGCCGACAACGGAGGCCTTGATTGTGTACTCAACCTGATCTCCGTCCGAAAGGCCAGCGTTTCTCGCGGATGTCACGGCCTTAGTGATCCCGAGGTATGGCCCGGTAGTCGTGAGGCAGTCATTGTTGCCAACTGAGGGGGAGTGCCCGTTGGGAACATCGCAGAACACGGCAGGGTCATACCCGTTGGAAACGGTGTTCCAGGTGGTGTCTTCAGTGAAAGGGTCACCACTGGCCCATAGCTGCGAGCTCATGCTGAACCAAATCTTCGATCCGATCGGTTGGGGCAGCGCCTCGAGTGCAATGTACAGGAGGAAGCCTTGTTGGGGTTTGAGCCCATATGGAGAATGCACGCGGACTTGGGTCACTGTTGAGAGGTCAGTCGGTGGAGTTGTTGACCACGTGTATGTGGAACCGCATTGGCCCTCATGGCTGTGGGGACTGGTCGAGTACTCAACGACCTGGTCGGCGGCAAGCTGGGGTTCTGGCGCAAATCCGCCAAACTGGTGATAGAGGTCGATGGCGGTTGCGGCGACTGGCTTGCCAGCGAACGGTCCGTCGCTCCCAACCGTCGTGACCACCGGTCGGATGTTGTTCGCATAGGCCGGGTAGTCCCCGACGGCGTGGTAGTCAATCGACAGGTAGTGGTCAATTGTCCGAAGCGTCTGTCCGGGGCTGAGTTGGATGCACGCTGCCTGGTTGCGGTCGTCAGATCCGAAATTGGAGTAGTCCAGCTTGATCCCGAATTGTTGCGATTCGGTGACGGTACCCACCCCACTGTTATCCGCAAATGGCGAGGTTGGCACGTAGGGGTAGTACTCGGGGACGGTTGGATAGACGACTTCAGGGTTGAAGTAGTGGAAGAGCCCATATCCACCGTCGGCTTGGACGTGGGCGAGGTCACCCATGTACTTCGCACTCGGTCCACCGGGTTGTGAGTATGTGTAGTTCGTTTGGTGTTGGTCATCGGATGAGTCTTCACCGGTTGCTGGCGCACCGGAGATGCCGTTCGGGGTTGAACGCCACGCAATGCTGTTCACCGGGGTGCTCGTGGTGCCCCATAGGCCCCCAATATCGGTTTGCAGTTTTCCTTGGAGGTCAGCATCAGAAACCCAGGTTGCGATAACTCCAGAAACGAGCACGGCTGGCCCAATGCCAAATGGCAGTGCAGAACTCCCGGTTGGCGTACTGGCCGGCGCGAGGTCCGCACCCGTGATGTCAATATCAATTGTCTTGTTCATCGCATCGTATGAACACGTCCAGGTGCCCGAGTCAACCGTCGAATTGGAAGCGTTCGCGGTCGGCGCGATTCCAATTCGCCCGAACGGTGCGCCCATCATTGCCATGTCATTTGCACCACAGGTCGTGTTGGACTGTTTCGGGAGCGGCAAGGTCCAGGAGGAATCGACGTAGGTCACGCTCGTGCCGATCGCGGTGAAGGCTGAAAGATCGTCACGGAGGTGGAGCGGCTGGTTTGGGTCGAGTGGCTCGGCCCCTTTTCCGTTCCCGGGTACTTCAATGGTGATGGGCCAATAGAACACGCGGCCAATTTCGTGCGTGATCGGATTCTCAACGCCTGAAACCTGCGGGACATCTCCAGGTCCGCCGAACACGGTCAGTTGCTTCTTCACATTGATTTTCGGTGCCGCCGAAGACCGGACAGTGACAGCGTTTGATATAGCAATGCTCCCCTGATCATTCGTGATCGTTGCGTCGAGGGTGAGTGCCGTGTTATTGAGGAGTCCACCGAGTTTCGCAACGGGGGAAACGGTGCCGTTTTCGCCTTGATGCCGGTCGCCGAGATTGCACATCAGTTCATCTCCGGCGATGGCGCTCGTGGGCGTGACGTCAATCACGCGACAACCCGAAGGCAGCGCGGCCCAGGTCATGCCGTGGGGGAGCTTCGCCCAGACCCGCACGTTGGTGGCATCGGCCTCATTGATGTTCCAGTCGATGCGGTACACGACCGTGTCGTAGGTGCGCACGATTCCGTTGTCCGGTCCAGCGTCGAGCCCGGCTCCACCCGGCTGATCGGGATTCGGTGCACCATCCTCGAAATCAGGGGTGCCGTCCTGTTGCACCGCAAGCACAACGCCAACTGCCGGAGTCGCTGCGGTGGCAGGCCCGGTGATGAAGAGGGGTGTGGTGATCACTGCGGTGATGGCAGCGATCACAGCAAGGCGGCGTGAAGACATGATCGTGCTCATGTCGCTTACATCGGCGGATGTACGGAAACCTTGAGTCGGACTACAACCAATCGCGCTTTTTGAACATCCGGTACAGGAGAAATGTCAAGAGCGCCATGATTGCTAGGGCCAAGGGATATCCCAAACCCCATGCCAACTCGGGCATATGGCGGAAGTTCATCCCGTAGATCCCAGCGATCAAGGTCGAAACCAGCAGGATCGCGCCCCAGGAAGACGTGGCCTTCATGACCTGGTTCATATTGTTCGAGACAATCGCGAGGTGCGCTTCGAGGAGGCCTGTCAGGACTTCGCGCTGACTTTCCACGAGGTCGCCGATGCGCATCACGTGGTCCTGCACATCTTGAAACAGTGGAACCGCGTCGGCATCGAATACGGCGACTTCGTGACGAAGTACGGCGCCGATCACCTCGCGCAGCGGAACGCTCGAGCGTCGAAAGCGAACGAGGGATCGCCGGAGTTTGTAGGACTCTTTGGGAATTGCGGTCTCGTGGGCATCGGAGAACACAACTTCTTCGATGAGGTCGATTCGTTCGTCGACTGCCTCGGTGACGAGGAAGTACCGGTCGACAATCGAATCAAGTAGGGCCCAGAACACCAGAGCAATCCCATGGACTTGAGATGTGTTGCGTTCCGATTGCATGCGGATCTTTACGTCGTCGATGGAAATGCGCCCTGGCCGTAGCTCATCTTGATGGGTCAAGATCCAACGAGTGCCGAGCGCAACATCGATGTCGCTCACATCGAGTTCATCGCCGTGGAGGTGCATGTCCCGAACCGACACGTGGAACACCTCGCCGTAGTGCACGAGCTTGACTCGGTGTTCTTGTTCTTCGAGATGCTCGATGACATCGATCGGAAGCGCGAGCACCGGTGACAACGCGGCGATCTCGCTTCCGGTCAAGGCGACGGCGTGAATCCACACGAACCCTGATTCGTCCTTGAGGGCGGCTGGGAGTTGCTCGACGCTGATCACATCGGGCTCAGTTGAGCCCGCTTGGTATCGGAAGATTTCCATCACGATGCTCAGCGTAGGGCCGCGGGAGCGTGAGGCTGTGCGAAGCAACGAGATCGCATTAGAACAGGCGATCGCCGATCTGGCGGGCCGCTTCGAGAACTGGACCGAAACCGACGGTGAACCCGAGAGCGATCGGTTCACCTTCCTGTGCAGCGAGCAGTTTTTGCACCGAAACAAACATCGCTTCTTGCGCGGCCTGGTCGGGTTCGTCTTGCACCTCGAGCACGACAGCTCGCACAGGGCCTGGTTGACCGGGTATCAAGATCCCGATCAAGAGCGCGCCCGTGACACCATCAACCTGTTGGCAAGCTGCGACGACGCGCGTCGCTTCCGACTCGTCGAGCGGTGCAGGCGATGGCCCTATCTGGAGTTGCCCGTCGCCCGGCGCCGGCGCTGCAGAAGCGGCTTCGTTT
>JBARPG010000148.1:0-3308 GCA_049642885.1 Acidimicrobiia bacterium
TGGAGCATTCTCCCCCGCCCGACCGGGCCCGACATGGTCGCACCGAGCGGCGGCGTGATCGTGGCGACTGATGCGGCGATCCCTCCGGAACACGCAGCCGAGGCGCTCACGTCTCAGGTGCAGCGAGAGTCCCCGATCGCGATCCTCGCGCCGAACACCTCATGGGGACGCGAAGTTGCGGCTCGTCTCGCGACGAAGCTCGGCCTTGGCGTCATTACCGATGTCACGAGCTATTCGATCGAAGATCGGCAGGTGATCGCCACTCGCCCGGCACGCAGCGGTCTTACGACTGCGCGCATCGAAGCGCTGACCTCTCCGGTGGTTCTGCTCGCCCGCAGCCAGCCCTTCGACTCGGCGGAGTTGATTGTCGGAATCGGTCGCGGCCTTGGACACGAGCACCTCGCCGAACTGACGGCACTCGCACGCTCAGCAAACGCGGCGTTGGTGGCGAGCAGGAAAGTCACCGATGCAGGATGGTTGCCGCGCTCGGTGCAGATCGGGGTGACCGGGACGTTCGTTGCACCACCGGTGTACCTCGCTCTTGGGACGTCCGGCAGATTTAACCATTCCTCGGGGTTCCGGGCCGCCGCATATGTTCTCGCAGCGAACATCGACCCCAACGCGGAGATCTTTGCTCACGCCGATATCGGCATGGTGGGTGACGCGATGGAACTCGCCCGGGCATTTCTTGCTACCGAAAACCGATGACACGGGGTTCCATCCCGTGGGCATCGAGGCGGCGTAAGACCCGAACGGCGTCGACAGGAACGATTACCGCATCACCTGGTTCTCGGCCGCACACGATCGGCACAATGCAATCTTCGCAGGCCGCTGAATCTCGAACGGGACACTCTTCACACGCAATATGAATGCTCATGTGCACACTCTGACCAGAGGGTGTGACAGGCCTTCGAGCCGCCGATCGGCCCGTGCCGCTAGCGCTCGATCGCGTCGCCTTCGGCGCTGCACCAACGGCAACGCACCGAGTCGAATCGCTCTTCAAGCAATTCGGGGTCTTCGACGCTCAGTTCGCCTCCCACCGAGAAGTGATAGAACGCGCGGGTTCGGGTCGAAACCACCACGTCGAAGCGTGTGAGATTGCCGCACTTCGTGCATCGCCACACAGCGGACGTCGATGCTGCCTCTGTCACTACGACCTCCTCGCGGGAAGTTCCCAGTCGTCAGTTGGGTCATGTCCTGACCGCGGTACGGGGACCGGCGCAGGACTGGGCGGGTCCGCTACCGCGGCATTGCCGAGTGGCCGGCGTGAGCGCGCCACTGCGGTTGCGAGTTTCGGCTCGCCATGCTCACGGTGCTCGGCATGCTCAGCATCCATCGCGGAGTTTCGAGTTGCGAGGCGATTGCCGCGCCACCGCACGTATCCACCAAGAACCAGGGTGACAAGAACTGCGGTGACAAAAGCCCAGAAGGCAGCAAACTGCAGCAGTGAACCCATGCCGCTCACGCCCTTGTCGAGCGCCGTCGTCAACATGTTTACGATGCCGGACCGTCGTTGTTTCAAGCCGAAGAGACCGAACAAAGAACTAATTCGCAACGCCGCGTAGCCCGAAACGGGCAGCATCACGCACCACACGAGGAGTCGCAGCCACCACGGGGCGCTCGTAGGTACGCGTTCAGGCAAGAGCGAACCTTTGAGATGAACCGGCTCAGGGGCGACGTGCGGTAGCGGCGCGCCGTAGGAGGCGTCGTCAAATGGGATCGACACGTCGTCTGCAATGGTCACACCTTGCCGGTGAGCTGCTCGTTCCAAGACCTCCGCGGGGACCTTCAACATTTGGCCGCATCGCGAGCAACGGAAAGTTTCCGTCGCCGGAATTGCGTCGAGCGGGTGTGAGCATCGACATGAGGGACATTGCAAGGCCTTCCCCACTATTCACCGCTCCCGACACGTTTGTTGGCGGCGACCAGCCAGGTGTCGAGCAGCTCCGCCGCTGCACCAGACGCCAATGCGGCACGGCATTCTTCGAGTGCATCTGCCCAGCTCGGTGCCTCAGATCGGCTGACGCGGAGCGCGGCTGCAGCGTTGAGCGCTGTGGTCTCGGCAATGGCCGGGCGATCACCCGCAAAGGTTGCTCGCATCAGCGAGGCGTTCTCGGTCGCGGACCCACCACGGAGATCGTCGAGGGCAATTCCTGAGATGCCGAGCGTGGCGGGATCGAGCTCGTACTGTTCGATCCGTCCGTCAGGATGCACTTCCCACACATGACTCGACGCCGCTGGCGAAAGTTCATCGAGGCCATCAGCGCTGGAAAACACCAACGCTCTGCGCCGCTGCAATTGAACGAGAGCTTCGGCGTATCGCTGCCCGTATGCCGGTGTGGGAATACCAATGCTCTGACCGACGAGCGGTAGGGGGTTTGCCAAGGGGCCCAACAGGTTGAAGGTGGTGGGCGCTCCCAGTTCTTTCCGAATGGGAGCAACGATGGCGAGCGCTGGATGTACCGCAGGAGCGAAGAAGAAAGTGATGCCCACTTCGGCGAGCACGTCCGCGCACTGCTGCGGGGTCAACGCCAAGGGCATACCCAAGGCTTCAAGCACATCGGCAGATCCGCTTGCCGATGATGCGGCCCGGTTTCCGTGTTTGGCGACGCAGGCTCCCGCTGCCGCAGCGACAACCGCGGACATGGTGGAAATGTTCACGGTTCCAGAGCGATCGCCGCCGGTCCCGCAGGTGTCGACGAGCGGACGTCCCTCGAGTTCGGCGTTCCAGGGGCGCTGCGCGTGCGCGAGCATCTCAGTTACAAGGGCGGCAATCTCGTTCGAAGTTTCCCCACGTGTGCGCAGCCCGATACCGAAAGCCGCAATCTGGGCAGGGGTCGCGTCACCATCAAGAATGGATGCGAACGCCCATCGAGTTTGGTCTCCCGTCAAGGGCGTGCCCGCCACGATTGTGCTCAGAACGGTCGGCCAATCGGCCTGCACTTCGCGCGTGGACATCGCTCCACGATACTGGGGTCGCCGTCGTGCTCGGGAGCGGGGGCCGAATGGGTTATGCGGCCGAGTCTCGTTTTGCTGCAGCCTGTCGGCGACGGCGGCGCACGAGACGTCGTCGTTCTGTGGCGGTGAGGCCGCCCCACACGCCGTCCTTTTCGCGGGTCTCAATGGCGAATTCCAAACACGCGGTCTTCACTACGCAGGCGTCACAGACCATCTTGGCGCGCAGCCCTTCATCCCCTTCCGGGGGATGAAACACGTCGGGGCTCGCTCCACGACATGCACTGTGATCGCGCCATGTGTCAGCGCTCGGTTCTGGCGCGAGATATGCGGTTTGGAGATGTGCCATGTTC
>JBARPG010000149.1:0-5858 GCA_049642885.1 Acidimicrobiia bacterium
GTCCCCATGAGTCGACACTCATTCAAATACAGGGCGGTTTGGTCCTTGTTGGATTTCACGCTGGTCAAAAGCGCGGCGAAGTATTCCACCGGGTAGTTCGCCTTCAACCAGGCGGTTTGGTACGAGACAAATCCGTATCCGACCGAGTGGCTCTTATTGAAGGAGTAGTCAGCGAACGGTTCGATCGTGGTGAAGTACCGCTCGGCAAACGCCGCGTCGTGTCCGTTTGCGATGCAGCCCGACACAAACTTGGCCCGCTCTTTCGCGATCAATTCACGGATCTTCTTGCCCGTCGCCTTGCGGAGGTTGTCCGCCTCTTCGAGGGTGTACCCGGCGAGCTTCTGACTCACGCGCATGAGCTGTTCTTGATAAATCATCAGCCCGTAGGTCGGCCCCAGGATCTCCTCAAGGTCCGGATGATCGAACGTAACGGGCTTGCGGCCGTTCTTGCGGTCGGCGTATTCGTTGTGCCAGTTCTGCGCCATGGGGCCAGGCCGATAGAGCGCAACGAGCGCGGCGACGTCTTCGAAGCAGTTCGGAGCGAGGGAGCGCATAAGCGCGCGCATCGGTCCGCCTTCGAGTTGGAACACGCCGATCGAATCGCCCTTCTGCAACATTGCGTAGGTCTTTTCGCAATCCAGCGGAACGTTGTCGATATCTACGCGAACCCCATGGGAGAGTTCGATGAGTTCGAGAGCAATCTGAATCACGTCGAGGTTTCGCAGACCCAGGAAGTCCATCTTCAACAGACCGAGTTCTTCGACCCCATGCATTTCATATTGGGTGACCACCGGAGCATCCGCGATCTGCCCGCCGGGCTCGGGTTTGCGCTGAATCGGGAGGTAGTCCGTGAGCGGATCGCGAGTGATCACCACGGCTGCGGCATGGATGCCGTCCTGTCGCCGCAGCCCTTCAAGCCCCATCGCAACATCGACGACGCGTTTCGCGTCGGGATCGATGTCGGTCAGTGAGCGCAACTCGGAGGCCATCTTGAATCCGTCGCCGTACTTCGGTGTCTTCTCGTAACACGCCCAGAGCGGCGTATCGCGTCCCATGACAAGCGGCGGCATCAACTTCGCGATCTTGTCGCCGAGACCGTAGGGGTAGCCCAGCACCCGAGCGGCGTCTCGCACCGCGGCCCTCGCCTTGATCGTCGAAAAGGTCACGATCTGAGCAACGCGATCTGAGCCGTACTTCTGGGCGGCGTAGCGGATCATGTCGCCGCGGTAACGGGAGTCAAAGTCCATATCGATATCGGGCATCTGTTTGCGGCCCGGATTCAAGAAGCGTTCGAACAGCAGGTCGTACTTGATGGGATCGATATCGACGATGCGCAAGCAATACGCGACACAGCTCCCCGCAGCGGAGCCACGGCCCGGGCCGACGCGTATATCGGCGCTGCGCGCATACTGAACCAAGTCCCAGACAACCAGGAAATACGCCGAGAACCCCATATCGCGAATGACCCCGAGTTCGTATTCAATGCGTTCGAATACGTGCGGAGCTGGAGTTTCTCCGTAGCGAGCTTTCGCTCCTTCCATGGTGAGTTCACGCAAATACGAATCTTGATCGTGGCCCTCGGGGACTGGGAAAGTCGGGAGGACGGCGTTGTCGAACTCGATGTCAACGTTCGCACGTTCTGCGATCCAGAGCGTGCTATCGCAGGCTTCTGGGAACTCCTTGAAGAGATCCCGCATCTCAGTGGAGGTCTTCAAATAGAACTCATTCGCGTTGAACTTGAATCGTTTTGGATCGCTCATGAGCGCGCCGGTTTGCACGCAGAGCAGCGCGTCGTGCGCTTCTGCATCGTGTTGATGTGTGTAGTGCGAATCGTTCGTCGCCAGCAACGGCAGTTTCAAGCGGCGCGCAATCTCGAGCAACGGTTTGATCACTTGCGCATCTTCAGGCAGGCCATGATCCTGCAATTCGACGAAGAAATTCTCTCTGCCAAAAATGTCGGCGAAGCGTGACGCGGCCTGCTCTGCGGCGACGAGCTCACCCTTCATGATCAGTTGCGCAACCAGCCCTCCGAGGCATCCCGTGCTGGCGACGACACCTTCGTGGTAACGCTCAAGCAAATCCCAGTCGGTCCTCGGCTTGTAGTAATAGCCGTCGAGGTACGCGCTGGAAACAATCTTGATGAGGTTGTGATAGCCGAGTGTGGTCTCGGCCAACATCGTGAGGTGATAGGTCTCCATTTCGGAGCGACGCGGCCGATCGAACCTCGACCCGTTCTCGAAATACCCCTCGCATCCGATGATCGGCTTCACGCCGACGGCACGCGCCGCTTTGTAAAATGGCAACGCTCCGTACATGTTCCCGTGATCGGTGATGCCCACAGCGGGCTGACCATCGGCCTGCGCCGCTTTCACGACCGCTTCGATGCGCGAAGCACCATCGAGCATCGAATACTCGGTGTGCAAATGCAGATGCGTGAACGACTTGGCCACGCCTAGCCCCACTCCCCCAGCTCGCGAATCACATCGATGCAATTCCTCACCGGGATGGTAGCTCGCGGTGAGCGAAGGCTCACGCGGTGCCTCCTCGACCCCATGCCGCACGGAGCGGTACGAGCATTTCTTCAGGCGCAAAGCCGCCATGAGCGGACCGCAACCCACGCTCTCCCGGCAATGTGGGGTCGTAAATGCCGACCGGACCGTGCGGAATCACGATCACGTCGCCGAGCCGTTCAGCCGCCGTACGACTGACGGGTCCGAGCCAGCCCGAGGCCTCGAGCTCTTCGCGCGTCATGACCCACGCTTGAGATTCCAATGCTGCTCGCGCACGCTCGTGGAGTACAGACGCGCGCCCTGGATATGAGTACAGCGACCGGAACCGGGCGTCACCAGCAGCGACGGCGACTTCGGCCTGGACCTCTTCGGGAAGCTCGATCCAACCGTCAATATGCACTTGGCCATGGTCAGCCGTGACGATAAGAGCAACATCGCCCGGGAGACGTTCGAGCATCGTGGCGACATAGCGATCGGCGCTCCTCGCTTCGGCCTCGTACATGCCATCTCGCAGTCCATATCGATGTGCAACTTGATCGACGACTGCGTCGTAGACGTACACAAGTTGAGTACCCGCGGAAACCTCCCGGACCGCCAACTCGATGGACGTGGTTCGCGAGAGCGCCGCACGGTACGGAAGCCCTCGCAGGTGAGCTTGGGTGAAACCGCTGCGTTCGTATTCGGCTGGAGCGATAACCGGAACGAGTGCACCACCAAATGCGCTGAGCGGTTGGAACTGGTGCGGAATCACCGTGGTCCCATTCTGCGTTCTCCAACGCAGCACGTTCAGGACGTCCCCGCGGACCCGCACGCGAAATCCGGTGACACCATGTCGTCCTGGCAAGCATCCACACACCAACGAGGTCAGCGCTGCGGCTGTCGTAGCCGGACACACGGTCGGCATTTCGCCGCCCTCCATCGATGAGATCGTCGGCAGGTTGTACGCATGAACGGCGTCAGCACCGAGCCCGTCGAGTACAAGGAGTACGACCCGCTTCGCTGATTGAACACTTGATGGAAGCCATGTGGGACGGTCCGAAGGTTCGCGGAGCAGCGCGGGCACGAGCGCTCCGAGATGATTTCCGTCCCAATTCGGGGCGGTCGGGAAGCTGGGGGTCATTGCAAGCGACCGTAGCGCGCCAGAATGGTGCCAGTGAAAGTTTCAACACGAGGCGACTATGCGACACGGGCGCTGCTCTCCCTGACGCTGCATGGCATTGAGCGCCCGACGTCCGTGAAAGAGATCGCAGAACGCACCAGCTTGCCTCAGCCGTATCTCGAACAGATCTTGCTTGCGGTCAAAGGTGCCGGCATCGTTCGTTCGAAGCGTGGTGTTGGCGGCGGCTACGTGCTTGCGCGCCCGCCGGAAGAGATTTCAATTGCCGACATTCTCTCTGCCGTCGACGGGCCGATCGAATTACCGATGGAAGCACACGACCATTGCGAGGGGCACTGCGTCGTCCAGGAGGTGTGGTCCGACGTTTCGGAGGCCATGAGAGCCTTCCTCGATGGCATGTCGCTCGCGGATCTCGCCACGCGCACACGTAGCGGCCATCCGAATCGCAACTAGCGAAGCGGCCCTGTCGAGGTCGGCGGACACGAGCGCGCTGCGTTTCAGAGACTGAGCAGCCCCACATCAATTTCCGCGCAGGTGTTCTTCACCCAATGCATGAGGTCATTTGGCAGGGCGGCATGGAATTCCATCGGGCACGAATCTGTCGGATGCTGGAATGACAGCGCTGCCGCGTGAAGAAATGTCCTCGGAATTCCGTAGGTCGCGCGCCGAGCGGCATAGGTGGAGTCACCGATCACGGGATGCTTCACCGCAGCGAGATGCACACGGATTTGATGGGTGCGGCCCGTTTCGAGCTCGCACCGCACCAAGGTCATCGCGGCCGGGGTGTGCACACGTTGCAGGACCTGGAAGGCAGTTCGAGCAGGCTTGCCATCACGCCGCACTCCCATGCGCGTGCGTACACGTTGATCGCGCCCGATTGGAGCGTCGATAACTCCCTGATCATCGGCCAAATCGCCGTGGACGAGCGCCAAATACACTCTTCCGACGTCGTGACGCGACAGCGCGTCAACGAAGTATGCATATGCCTCATTCGTACGCGCCACGATCAGGAGGCCGCTCGTATCCCGATCGAGTCGGTGCACAATCCCAGGACGCTGCGCGTCTCCCACCGCGGCAATCGCGGGATCGAGATGCAATAGGCCGTTCACCAATGTGCCATTCATCGCTCCTGGGGCCGGGTGCACCACGAGGCCAGCAGGTTTATTGATTACGTAGAGGGCATCATCGGCGTATACGACCTCGAATTTCACCGTCGGGTCTGGAAGCGGAAGCAGCGAGTCGACGGGCGGCAACGCGACTCGAATGGTGCCTTCCTCTAGCTTCGTCGAGCCTTTCAAGACTGCGCCGCTCACCGTGACTCGTCCTTCAGAGATGAGGGAAGCCACCGCAGATCGGGAGAGGTTGAAGAGGAGCGCGACGGTGCGATCAAGGCGTTCGCCTACAAGAACGCTCGGAACCTCGATTTCGATCGGGGCTTCGCCCGACGGTGATTCACTCACTGGATGGGTTCGTGTGCGCTTCGGTTTTGAACGAGCGAATAAGCAACAGCGAGACGCCGGTTACGATCGCCATATCGGCCACGTTAAAGATCGGCCACCGGTCGATAAATGGGATGTGGCGAACCGAAATGAAATCGATCACCCTGCCTCGGAAAATACCGGGTGGGCGAACAACACGATCCGTCAGGTTTCCGATCGCTCCGCCCAACACCAGGGCGAGCCCGACAGTCGTCCAACGGTCACTCGATGTCCGGAGCATTCTGACGAGCACCACCGAAACAATCGCTGCAACGACGGCAAGAACCATGGTGAAGCCGCCACCGCCGAAGAGAGAAAACGCGGAACCTTCGTTGTACCCGATTTGCAATTGGAGCGTGTCACCGATCACCGACCTCGGCCGACCGATGAGATTCGCATGCGCCCACTGCTTCGTTCCCTGGTCAATCGCGATGACGACGAGCGAAATCACGAACGCCCAAGGGTGGCGAACCGAAGACTCCTCTGTGGGGCTGTCGATGCTAACGGCGTCGTTCACTGCGCAACTTGCAATCCACGCACAGGTCGGCCCACGGCACCGCTTCAAGACGGGCGTACGGTATTGCGCGTCCCGTTGGGACGCATCCACCATAGGTACCTTGTGCCATTCGTTCGAGGGCGCCATCGATTTCATCGACCAGGTGTCGAGCTGACGCCGAAAGGATGAGATCGCGTTCGCGCTCGATCGCGATTGTGTCGCCATCACCTGATTCTTCGTCGAATTGAGTGTCGCCC
>JBARPG010000150.1:0-1961 GCA_049642885.1 Acidimicrobiia bacterium
CCGGATGTGTAATGAGCGCGCCTGCCTCACGTCGGCCATCGAGGTAGGTCGCGAGCGTCTTGTACACGGCCTCACCGACCATCCCGATCAGCTCCTCTTTCATTGACTCGTAGACACGAGATTCACCGACGAATGCCTCGGGGGCCTCGGTGCACCACCAGGCGAATTCTGAGCCGCCCTCATCCCACGCTGCTCGCGAAAATTCTCCAATCTCCGAAAGGATCGTCTTGTCATCACGAACCGTGTCGTAGCGGCGAATGGGCAACTGCCAGCACACCTCGGGTTTCACCTCACGGAAGTGAATGCCATGACGGTCAGCATGATGATGCAAGGCGCAACCAACCTTGCCGTCGAAGCCAGGACGGTTGAGAAAGATGCAGGCATCATCGACGAGTTTCGTACGCCACTCGCCCTTTTCGATCTTGACGAATACGCCGTCTTGTCCGAGCTCAGCGAATTGCCAGTCTTCTGCGCTCACCGAAGGCACGACAGACTCGACGCGTTTGCGATCGAGTTTGTCGGCCGCATAGGCACCATGGCTACAACAGCCCTGCATGAGTTCAGGGCTGGGAGACTCGTGCACCCCTTGGCATCCGTTGCCGTAGATGCAGGTCCACCGTGATGTAAGAAATGTCACATCAAAGGACCAGGTTCTACCTGTCTCGTCGGGATCGGGGACTGCAAACCATTCGCGTGTTTCCATCGGTAGACCAGGATACTCAGGTACACGAAGCCGAAAGGACCCTTCAACATGAACATCTCAGATGCCGTCGAACAGATCAGCTCACTGATCGAGACCGTCGACGATTGGGGATACGAAGCTTTGCGCGAAGCCGCCAGTAATCCCGATGACGTCGCTCGCGTGAAACGAGCAAAGCAGTTCGGTTCCGCCAAACGCAGTCTCGAAAAAGCGCGGGAGCAACTGAGACGGGCAGATGAATATCAGCCGGCAAACGACGAGAACTAGATCCGATCAGATTCGATTGCATTCAAGCGATCGATGAGATGACGGATGCGCACCCAATGCTTTCGATTGAAGTGCATGGTGATGCGATCAAGATCAACAACGTCATCTGTGTCGATCTCGGCCTGAGTGGCTGTGATCTTCTTCATGCTCCCCGTGGCGATTGAATCCGAGAATGCCCGTTCGAGCACGGCGATTTCGCCGTCTGAAGGGGCTTGGCGCATGCGTATGACGAGCTGCCCTTGCACGAATCGCACCGAGTGATAGTTCCGGTAGAAGGTGGTCATTTCGCGTACCACTTCATCTTCTGATGTGACAATGCGAAAGAGATCCTCGTCGTTTTCTGAGACGTACCCATCACGTGCGAGACGTTCACGAATGAGCGATCTCCAGGAGCTCCAGAAGTCACCGTCAGGCGTATCGACCAACACGAGCGGGGCCGGCACCGTCTTGCCGGTCTGGAGCAGGGTCAACAGCTCGAAAACTTCGTCGAGCGTTCCAAGTCCACCCGGGAGTGCGGCAAATCCCGAGGATTCACGGACGAACGTGAGTTTGCGTGCGAAGAAGTAACGGAAAATGACCATCTTCGGATCACCCGCCAGGGACTCTGGTGCTGCGGGTTCGAATGGCAGGCGGATGCCGACACCGAAGCTGTGGTTTGCTCCGGCTCCGTCGATCCCTGCTTTCATGATCCCGGGCCCGGCTCCGGTGATCACCATCCATCCGGACTGCACGATGGCATGTGCAAGCCGATTGGTCAGCTCATACAGCGGCGAATCAGTGTCGGTCCTCGCAGACCCAAAGATCGCGAGTTTGCGTACATCACGGAAGGGGACGAACGCGTCGTAGGCCATATTGAGTTCTCCGAGCGCACCGGCCGCGATCTTCAGGTCGAGGCGTTCGGCGGGACCGCGCCCAAAATTCAGGGAGGTCGTTACCAATTCGGTGATCAGATCACGATTGTCCGTGATTCCCGCATCGTCGAGCAGCTTCGCGA
>JBARPG010000151.1:0-11919 GCA_049642885.1 Acidimicrobiia bacterium
GTCTCGGAGATGATCACTCCGGGATTCTTGAACTGCCCGTCGATACCGCCCTCGGCGCAGATGTACGGCCCATTCTCGGCCTCGATGATGTCGTCTTCGATCTCGCAATTACACCGAACCGGCCTGATGCGATGTCAATCGTTGGGATCGCGCGTGAACTCGCGGCGGCCTTCGGAAAACCTCTGCGACTTCCGGATGTGCGTTCGTCGCCGGAGCTCGAACCCGACGGGACCGATTTCAACATCACGATCGAGAATCCTGAACTGTGCGCGGCATTTGTCGGGCGTGTCGTTGAGGTCACGCTTGGGTCTTCGCCGGAGTGGATGCAGCAACGCTTGCTTCGTGGAGGGATGCGACCCATCAACAACGTCGTTGATGTGACGAACTATGTATTGCTCGAGTGGGGGCGCCCACTCCATGCTTTCGATTTGGACCGGTTGGGCGGGGGAGGGTTGGTCGCTCGCGCTGCTCGCGATGGCGAGCAAATCACGACCCTTGACGGCGTCGACCGCACGCTCCTTTCAACGGACCTCGTCATTGCAGATTCCGATGGCACCCCTCACGCGATCGCTGGAGTCATGGGCGGTGCAGCCGCCGAGGTTGGCCCACAGACGCGACGCATTGTTCTGGAGTCCGCATATTTCGCTCCGACGGCGATTGCGGCCACGGCAAAACGCCTGAACCTGCGTTCAGAAGCATCGGCACGATTCGAGCGCGGCATTGACCCGCATTCGCTGCAGCTCGGCGCCGACCGTGCAGCACAACTTCTTGTCGATGTGGCCGAGGCTGTTCCGATGCCGGGACACATCGCGGTGATCGCGCGCCCAGCCGAGGTACGAACGGTGGCCGTACGCACGAGCCGCGTGAACTCAATCCTTGGTCTATCTCTTGCTTCCGATGCGATCCCAGCAGCGCTCGAACCGCTCGGATTCGAGTGTGAGTCCTCCGATTCGAAACCTGGCGAGGGTCCAGGCGCTTTCAAGGTGAACGTACCGACCTGGCGGCCCGATATTGAGCGTGAGATTGATCTGATCGAAGAAGTTGCCCGCCGCGTTGGACTCGATTCGCTTCCGCGCACCGTGCCGTCTTCAAAGAACGCGACCCGTGGATTAAGCGATTCGCAGCGAGCGCGCAGGCTCATTCAAGATGCCATGGTCGGATGCGGTTTGCACGAGGCGATCACCCTTCCGTTGATCAACCCGACCACTCGGACCAACGGCGGTTGGGCAGCGGACGAAGTACGCGTCGCCAATCCGTTGCGTTCTGAAGAATCAGCGCTGCGATCATCGCTGCTCCCGGGGCTCGTGGACGCTGCCGCATTCAACGTTGCTCAAGGAACCGCCGATACCGCGTTCTTCGAACTCGGGCACGTGTTCGGTTCCCCGAAGCCTGATTCTCAACCCCTGCCGAATGAGCGTGAACACCTCGCAATACTGCTCACGGGCCTCGATCGAGGATTGCCACTCACTCCAGATCGCCCCGTTGAAGCGGCCGACGCAGTTGCGGTGCTGCGTGATCTCATGGGTGCGTTGCGAATCGGCGAGTGGGACCTGGTGAACAGTAGCGACGCCCCAGGATTCGACTCCCGTTCCGCTGCGAACATTCTCATCGATGGTCGCGTGTGCGGCGCCGTGGGCAATATCTCGAGTCGGGCACTTGAGGCAGCGGGAGTCACCGGTGCCGCAGCCGGCTTTGAGATTGAAGTTGCGGCGCTCCTCGAAGCTCCGCGGCGCTCCGCGACCTATGTGCCTTTTTCGCGGTTTCCTGCCGCTCGATTCGATCTCGCATTCATGGTCTCGTTGGGAGTGGCCGCCGAAGCAGTTGAGCGCGCGATCCGCGCCGGTCTGGCCCCGCTCGAGGCCGAAGTGCGGTGCTTCGACGTCTTCATTGCGGAGGAACACGCCGCGGAACGCAGCATTGCATTCGCAGTCGCGGTCCGTGGAGCCGACGCGACCTTGGGGGATGCCGACATCCACGCCGCACGCGTTCGAGCGATCGACGCAGTGGCGAAAGCCTGCGGAGGCCGGCTTCGATCTTGAGCCCATCCCAATCGGCTGGATAAGTATGCAGAATGCTGTATGCTTTGCGGATGTCAAAAACCACAGTCGCGGTCCTCGGGGGTTCAGGATATGCGGGAGCCGAGTTCTTGCGTCTCGCCGCACAGCATCCGCATCTTGAGATCGCGGTCGTCGGTGCCCATTCGAATGCGGGCTCGAGCGTCGAAGCCCAATATCCAGGTCTCGCCGCCGCTTATCCCGATGTGACCTACGCCGCCCAGTCGATCGAGGCCGTGCAGGGGTGTGAGGTCGTGGTGCTGGGTCTCCCGCACGGGCAGAGCCAAGATCTCGTGCCCAAATTGATGGCTTCGACCCCTCATATTGTCGACCTCGCCGCTGATTTTCGACTCCCGAGCGATCGCTATGAGCGCTGGTACGGAGAGGCGCACCGGGCTCCGGAGTTGCTCGGCGCCTTCTCATACGGACTCGTCGAGCTCTGTCGGTCATCAATTGCAAGCCACGCCCATCTCGCCGCCCCCGGCTGTTATCCGACCGCAACGGCGTTGGCGACCGCACCCGTGTGTGCCGCGGGTCTGTTCGACGGAGGGCTGATGGTCAACGCACTCTCTGGGGTGAGCGGGGCCGGTCGCTCTCTCAAAACGGAACTGCTGTTCGGCGAAGTCAATGAGAATGCGCGGGCCTATGGGCTGGTCGAGCATCGGCACACCGGCGAAATGGAAATGGTGCTGTCCTCGATCGCTGGCCACGAGGTTGGAGTGCTCTTCACGCCCCATCTCGTTCCGATGACTCGGGGCATTCTTGTGACCGCGACGGTCCAAGCCGCGCGCAGCACCAGCGCTGGCGAGCTGCTCGCCATGTACCGAGACTTCTACGCAAACGCTCCCGCGGTGCGGGTCACTTCTGAGCCCCCGTCGACGAAGGCAACCCTTGGAGCAAATATCGCTCACGTGTCGGTGACGTACAGCGAACGCACGAACACCATCGTGATGATGTCGGCGATCGACAATCTCACGAAGGGGACCGCGGGCCAAGCGATACAGGCGCTCAACCTCATGAAGGGATGGCCGGAAATGACCGGACTGACAACTACGGGGCTCGTGCCATGAGTGTGACGGCGGCGCGGGGATTCCGTGCGAGTGGCGGTGCGAGTGGGATCAAGGCTTCGGGTGCGCTCGATACAGCGCTCGTTGTGACCGTTGACGCACAACCGGTCACCACGGTCGGGGTCTTCACCAGCAACCTCGTCGCGGCCGCGCCCGTGCAGGTCTGCCGGGAGCACCTCGCGATTGGTACATCGGCGGTGGCGGTCATCCTGAATTCCGGTAACGCGAACGCAGCCACGGGAGTTCATGGTTTGCAGACCTCACGATCGACATGTCATGCGGTGGCGAGCGCCTTGGGTGTCGGCGACGAAGAGGTACTCGTGTGTTCGACGGGGCTCATCGGCATCCCAATGGATGCGAGTCCGATCATCGCGAACCTCCCGTCACTGATCGCCTCGCTTGAGGCCACCCCCGCGGGCGGCACGATGGCGGCAGACGCGATCATGACCACGGACACGGTTCGCAAGGAGGCGGTCGCCACATGCGTCGGTCACACGGCGTCGGGGAACCCTGTCGATCTCGTGGTCGGGGGTATGGCAAAAGGTGCGGCGATGTTGTCACCAGCGATGGCCACGATGCTCGCCGTGGTGACGACCGACGCGGCAGTTGATCCAGTGTTCGCACAACACGCGCTGAGCTCAGCCGTCGCGGACAGTTTCAATTCGCTGAGCGTCGACGGATGTCGTTCAACCAATGACACCGTGATCTTGATGTGCAGCGCGGCGGCCGAGGCCTCGTTGATTGACGATGAATCGCATCCGGACTCCGCGGCGTTTCAAGCTGCGCTCACAGAGGTGTGCCGGTCCCTGGCGATGCAAATGGCTGATGATGCCGAAGGTGCGACCAAGACCGTGACGATCAACATTCACGGGGCGCGCACGAAGGAAGAAGCGGTACTTGCAGCACGACAGGTTGCCAATTCCAACCTCGTGAAGTGCAGTTTCTACGGAAGAGATCCGTACTGGGGGCGGGTGCTCAGCGAGCTCGGTGTCTCCGGCGCGCAATTCAATCCCGATGATGTATCGATCGCATACGGCGGAGTGACCAATTGCGTCGGCGGTATTGCAGCGCAGCACGACGAAGCGGCCATCGCTGCTGTCATGGAAGAACGAGCGATCACACTCGACTGCAATCTGGGCGCGGGCACTGCCTCGACCACCGTGATTACGACCGATCTCACGCACGCGTATATCGACGAGAACATGGGAACAAGCTGATGGAACAACGCACCGCACACGCCCGAGAAAAAGCGGCCGTCCTGGCAGAAGCGCTCCCGTATATCAAACGCTTCAGCGGGGCCACGATCGTCATCAAATACGGTGGTCATGCGATGGATGACGCTGAAGCTTCCGCGAGTTTCGCGGAAGACGTAGTGCTGATGCGTCTCATTGGGATGAACCCTGTCGTCGTTCACGGTGGAGGACCGCAGATTTCTGATCTCATGCGACGACTCGGGAAAGAGCCGACGTTTGTGAACGGTCGACGCGTCACCGATGCGGAGACGGTCGAGATCGTGCGCATGGCGCTGATCGGTCAAGTCAACGCGTCGGTCGTCACGAGCATCAATCGGCAAGGTTCGTTCGCTGTCGGTATCTCTGGGGAAGACGCGAGCATGATCACTGCACGACAAGGCGACCCTGAACTGGGATTTGTCGGCGAAGTTGCTTCGATCAATCCGTCGGTCATTCACAAGCTGCTGAATGAGGAACTCATTCCAGTGATCGCGACGACGGGTGTCGATACGGAGGGTCAGGGCTACAACATCAATGCCGACACGGTTGCGGGGGCGATCGCCGAATCGCTCAACGCCGAAAAGCTCGTGTATCTCACCGATGTTGCGGGCATTTACCGGTCATTTCCTGAGGAAGACTCTCTGATTGCTCGCTGCAGTCCCGGTGAGCTCGAAAGGCTCGACGCCGCAGGCGCGTTCGACGCGGGCATGATCCCAAAAGTCCATTCGATCGTGGCTGCGGTGAAGGCCGGAGTGCGACGAGCACACGTACTCGACGGGCGAGTCCCTCATGCCTTGCTCCTCGAGTTCTTCACCGATGCTGGGATCGGAACAATGGTCTCGAATGATGCAGATGATGCCGAAGCGCGAGGCGCTACGTCATGACGGCCCTCGAATCGGTGGTCATGAATACCTACGCCCGAACTGAGGTGTGCTTCGTGCGCGGAGAGGGTTCGACGCTGTGGGACGACACCGGCAAGGAATATCTTGATTGCCTTGGCGGGCTTGCGGTCACAGCACTCGGCCACGCGCACCCCGCCGTGACCCAGGCGATCCAGTCACAAGCGGCACGATTGATGCATGTCTCGAACCTGTTTGAGAACGAACACCATCGAGTGGTCGCATCCAAGCTCAACGTGTTGCTCGGCGACGAGGGAGCAGTGCTCTTTCAGAACTCGGGAGCCGAGGCGAACGAGGCAGCAATCAAGCTCGCGAGGCGCTTCGGGCAATTGAACGGTGGGCCCAGCCGGTATCAAATCGTGACCGCGTTGGGGTCGTTCCACGGCCGCACAATGATGACGCTCGCAGCGACAGGTCAGCCAGCCAAGCAGGAAACCTTTGCTCCGATGCCCGATGGCTTTCGTCACGTCGCGTTCGGCGATATCGATGCGCTCCGAACAGCGATGACGCCGGATGTCGCTGCGGTGATGCTCGAACCCATCCAGGCCGAGGGCGGCGTCATCGTGCCGCCCACGGGGTACCTGAAGGCGGTACGCGAATTGTGCGATGAGCACGAGGCGCTGCTGATCCTCGATGAAGTCCAAACCGGACTCGGCCGAAGCGGGCATTGGTTCGCGCACCAGGCCGAGGGCGTGCGGCCTGACATCGTGACGATCGCAAAAGCGCTCGGTAATGGCATGCCCATAGGGGCAATGTGGGCGTGTTCGGAGATTGCTGAAGTGCTGCGCCCCGGCGATCACGGAACGACCTTCGGCGGTCAGCCGCTGGCGACCGCTGCTGCTCGTGCCGTTCTTGAAACACTCGAAGCAATTGATGCTCCGGCACTCGCATCGAACAAGGGCGAGCGCCTCGCCGGACTCTTGAAAGACGTACCCGGAGTCGTCGATGTGCGCGGGGCAGGCCTGCTTCTGGCAGCGCTGCTCGATGCACCAATCGCCTCTGAAGTCGCGCGGGAAGCACTATCGCTCGGGCTCGTTGTGAACGCAGTCACGCCAACAGCGATTCGATTCGCCCCAGCGTTCACCATCACTGAGCAGGAATTGACCGAAGCGGTCGGTCGATTTGTACGTGCCCTTGCGGTTGTCAATTCACAACACCCTGATGCATCCGGAGGCGTTTCGAAATGAAACACGTTCTCGATATCGACGACCTCACGAGCGAGGCACTGACATCAATCATCACTCGCGGGCTGGGATACAAGGCAGACCCTTCGAACGTTCCGCAGACTCTGAGCGGTAAGAGCGTCGCGATGCTTTTCGAAAAACCTTCTGCGCGCACTCGCATGTCGACCGAGATGGCGGTCGTGAAACTCGGTGGACACGCCATGTTCTTACGTGGAGAGGAAATCGGCCTCGGCACCCGCGAGATCACCCGAGATGTCGTGCGCACAGTGGCCGGGTATGCAGACCTGTTTGCTGCTCGCGTTTTTCGCCATAGTGACTTGGTCGAAATGGCAGGGTGCAATGCCGTCCCAATCCTCAATCTGCTCTCCGATGTGGCACATCCCTGCCAGGCTCTCGCAGACCTGCTGACAATTCAAGAGGACCGCGGAACCCTCCATGGGCTCTCAATCGCGTTCGTGGGCGACGGTAACAACGTTGCGACGTCCCTCGCATTGGCGTGCGCCATGAGTGGAATGAAGATGACCGTTGCGTCGCCTGAGGGATACGCGCTTTCCGAGGCTGCGGTCGATCGCGTTCACAAACTTGGTGGTCAACTGGAACAGGTTCGGAACCCCCATGAAGCAGTGGCGAACGCTGATGTGATCTACACCGATGTGTGGACTTCGATGGGCGCCGAGGCCGAAGCAGCGCAGCGGCTCGCGGCATTTGCGGGGTACACCGTCGACGAGGAACTCATGTCAGCGGCACCCTCACATGCAATCGTCATGCACTGTCTGCCAGCGCATCGTGGAGAGGAGATCTCCGACGCAGTGATCGAGTCGACTCAATCCAGAGTCTGGAAGCAGGCCGAGAATCGCATGTGGGCATTGATCCCATTGCTCGAAGATCTGATCGGAGGAGCGTCGTGAACAAAGCGCAACGCCAACATCGCATTACCGAACTCATCCAGAATGAGGCGCTCGCATCACAACACGCGGTCATGGAACGGCTCACTGCCGACGGCATCGATGTCACCCAAGCCACCGTGAGCCGCGATCTCGAAGACATCGGCGCAGTCAAGGTTCGCATTCCAGGTGGACACCTGGTGTATGGGGTGCCCGAGCATGCGAACCAGCGCGTGGCTCCCGAGGAACACGTCCGTCGCGTCATGAGTGAATTTGTCGTCGAGGTTGGCGCGTCGGCAAATCTCGTCATCATTCGCACTCCTCCTGGTTCCGCTCATGTCGTCGCTTCGGCGATTGATCGCGGGGGAGTCGAAGGAGTGTTGGGGTCCGTTGCTGGTGATGACACGATTCTTGTCGTGGCGAGCGCGAGCACCACCGGTGAGGCACTCGCACAACATTTCGCAATGCTGGCCGGGATCGATCCAGCCTCAACCCCGCATGGCTGACACAATCGCAAATTGGAGGAACACATGACACGCAAAGTTGTTTTGGCGTATTCAGGAGGACTCGACACTTCGGTGCTCGTCCGTTGGATGCAAGAAGAGATGGATTTCGACGAGGTGTACTGCCTCTGCGCGGATGTTGGCCAGGCAACCACCGGCGACTGGGACGCGATTCGCGAACGCGCCTTCGCTGCAGGCGCCGCAGGAATTGATGTGCGGAACCTGCGGGATGAGTTCGCCGACGAATACCTCACGCACGCGCTCAAAGTGAACGCCAAATATGAGGGGCGATACCCGTTGGTTTCGGCGCTCTCCCGGCCGATTATCGCCAAGCACATGGTCGATTACGCGCACCAGGTTGGCGCTGACGCGCTCGGCCACGGTTGCACCGGAAAGGGGAACGACCAAGTGCGATTCGAGGTCTCGATTCGCGCGCTCGCCCCGGAATTCGACATCGTGGCCCCGGTTCGGCATTGGGGTATGACCCGCGAGGACTCGATTCGTTACGCGGAAACACACAACATCCCCATCACCGCGACCCGCGAAAAGATCTACTCGATCGATGACAACCTGTTCGGGCGCGCGATCGAATGCGGGGAGATGGAAGATCCCTGGAACATTCCGCCCGATGGCGTGTGGGAGATGACGAAGCTCACCGCGACAGAGCCGCGTGAAATCGTGATCGGCTTCGAGAAAGGCATTCCCGTTTCGCTTGACGGCGTCCCCATGCGATTGGCAGCGCTGATCGACACGCTGAACCAGATCGTCGGTTCATACGGTTGGGGCCGCCTCGACATGGTCGAGAATCGCCGCGTTGGCATCAAGAGTCGCGAAACCTATGAATGTCCTGGCGCGCTCGCGTTGATGGATGCTCATCGTGATCTTGAAGATCTTTGCCTCGAACGTGATCTCGCTCACGAGAAACAGAAGCTCGAATTGCGCTACGCCGATCTCGTGTACGACGGCCAATGGTTCTCGCCGCTGAGAGAAGCCCTGGATGCATTCGTTGACGAGACCCAGCAGCGTGTGACCGGCGAGGTGCGGATGCGACTCGAACCGAATCGCTGTTTTGTCGTTGGCCGGCGTTCGCCGTACGCGCTCTACGACCACGGGTTGGCAACCTACGACGCGTCGGACACGTTTCGGCATCAAGATGCTGAAGGGTTCGTTCGTCTTTGGGGCTTGCCGCTCGAAACGGTTGCACGAAAACGCCAGGCGCAAGGATGAGCGATGACGGTGCCGGTGGAGGCACGCTTTGGCACGGGCGCTTCGCTTCGGCTCCTGCCGACGCGCTCATGGCGTTGAGCCGATCCATCGATTTTGACCGTCGGCTCTGGCAGGTCGATATTCAAGGTTCACGCGCACACGTCGCGATGTTGCGTGAGGTGGGCCTTCTGGTTCAGGCTGATTCCGACGCGATCCTTTCCGCCCTCGCAGTGGTCGCGCGCGAATTCGAGACGAACACGATTGAGATCCTCGACAGCGACGAAGACATCCATTCTGTGATCGAGCGTCGCGTGACGGAAATTGCAGGCGATGCTGGAGCGCGATTGCATACGGGGCGTTCACGAAACGATCAGGTCGCCACCGATATGCGACTGTGGTTGAAGTCCGCCGCCGCCGACATCGACGCCGCCCTTGACGCGTTTCAAGCGGTGCTTGTCTCGCGTGCGACAACCGCGGGCGAAGCTGCAATTCCGGGTTACACACACCTCCAACGAGCACAACCGGTCATGCTTTCGCACCACCTTCTGGCCCATTTCTGGGCATTTGAGCGCGACCGAGGGCGTCTCGCGGACCTCGTCCGCCGCGCCGACGTGAGCGTCTTGGGTGCCGGTGCCCTCGCCGGGTCGAGCCTCCCCCTTGACCCGTCCTTTAGTGCGACCGAACTTGGCTTTGCTGCCGTGTTCGAGAATTCTCTCGATGCGGTGAGTGACCGTGATTTCCTTGTCGAATATCTGAATGCTCTCGCACTAATCCAGGTGCATTGCTCGCGGATCGGCGAAGAAGTCGTGTTGTGGACCACCGAGGAGTTTGGGTTTGCGACGCTCGACGATGCGTACGCAACCGGGTCGTCCATGCTTCCCCAGAAGAAGAATCCCGATATCGCCGAACTCGCACGGGGCAAGACGGGGCGCGTAATTGGGAATCTGACGGCACTGCTTGCCACCCTCAAGGGGTTGCCGCTCGCGTACAACCGCGATCTCCAAGAAGACAAAGAAGCGGTGTTTGATTCGCACGACACCGTGTACCTGACCGTGCGTGCGCTCACTGGGCTCTTCGAAACGATCACCTTCGAGAGCGACCGGATGCAATCCGCTGCGGACGCGCCACTTGCGGTTGCGACGGATCTTGCGGAAGAACTGGTGCGAGGCGGCATGCCCTTTCGTGCGGCCCACGCGCTCGTCGGCGAGCTTGTACGCGAGTCGCTTTCGAGCGGAACCTCGCTATGTGATCTCGCAACTGCACATCATGCACTTGGGGAGAATGTCAGACCATTCTTCGAGCCAGGCGCAGCGGCTCGTGCCAGGACGACGCCCGGCGGCGGTGGTCCGATGCCGGTCGGGGCGCAACTTGAGCGTGCCCGCCAGCGTCTCAGTTCCCATTCACATCGCGATTGACCGTCAGCGTGATCGTCAGTCCAACATCGGCGACCGATCCGGGAATAATTGACTGTTTCCAAACGGCACCAAGCCGTTCGTACGGCGGTGGCGGCGATTCGTTCTCCTTCTCGATCCGCACACCGAATCCTTGCGCTTCAAGAATTGTTCGGGCCTGGGCTGCTTGCATTCCGAGCACATTCGCGACTGCAACGGGTTGGGGTCTGCCCGTTGAGACCTCGAGGACCACGCGATCCTTCGCTTTGAGCGGGCTTCCTGGGAGTGGGCGCTGACCAATCACGATCCCCTTCGGCGCGTCGACGGAGGGTTTTTCAACTACGTCGAATGGGATGCCTGCCTTGGTGAGTTTTGTGGTCGCAGCGTGCCGTTCGATCCCGAGCAAGGTTGGGGTCGCAACAGCGTTCGATGTTGGAGCCGCCGCTGGGAACTCGATCGCAGGAGTGTCGGCAAGCGCTGCGCTCGCGAACTGTTGGAAGATCTTGGCAGGCCATGTGCCACCAGCCACCGTGATCGGTGTGCGCGGCGGGATCATCGGAATCACGGCATCGGGAAATCCGACCCAGGTTGCAACGGTGAGCTGCGGCGTGGAACCGATGAACCACGCATCGCCCCAGTCCTCGCTCGTACCCGTCTTGCCGATCACCGGTCGCCCGATGCGAGCATTGACCCCCGTGCCGCGGGCAACAACCTGCGAGAGCACATCGTTGACCTGACGAACGATCGTTTCATCAAGCGCCCGTCGTTCGGTGGTTGGGGAGGACCACAGCACCTTCCCATTGCCATCGAGGACACGTCGGACGAGCACCGGATCATGGCGAATGCCGTCGTTCGCGAGGGTGGAGTACGCCGAAGCCATGTCGAGCACACTCACTCCCGAACCCCAGAGTGCGACGGCCGGATCGGGGGAGAGCGGAGAGCGGACACCAAGCGACGCCGCCAACTTCACCACCGGTTCAGCACCAATCTCGTGAATCAATTGTGCATAGACCGTATTTACGCTCGAAACGGTTGCTTCCGTGAGACTCATCGAACCCGAACCGGAACCGTCGTAGTTCTGAACGTGCCACGGTGCTTGGCCAGGAATGGGGATGTCAATGGTCGCAGGGGCATCGAAATGTCGATTGAGCTGGATGCCCTCCTGCAATGCCGCCGCCAACACGAACGGTTTGAACGTCGAACCCGGTGATCGTTTTCCCGACCCGGCGAGATCAAATTGAGCGGACGGTGCTGAGCCGTAGAAGTCGCGTCCACCGACGTACCCGAGGACTGCGCCAGTGCGCGGATCCATGGCCACAAGTGCGGCACTCGGCAAGGTCGGATCGGCTGCCACGCTCGCAACACTCATTTCGGCGAGTGCCTGCACGCGCGGATCCAAGGTTGTCTCCACCGTCAACTTGCCGGACCTCAAAACCTCGAGTCGATCGGCTTCTGCCTTGCCGAACGCAGGTTCCTTCAACATCCACTCGGTGACGTGC
>JBARPG010000152.1:0-9379 GCA_049642885.1 Acidimicrobiia bacterium
GCGCGGTCCGACAGGCGGCTGACACGAGGTCGGCGCCGGCCACCGTGCCCCCTGTGGTCGTGCGCACAGTCATGGTGGCGAGCTCGGCAAGTCCGCACTGGAGGTAGGCGACGTGGATGTCTTCGTCGGCGCGGATGTGGTCGATGGTGGCCCGGGCGAACTGGGCCTCCGCGCTGCAGGTCGGGTCACCGAGCACCTCAGAGGCCCATGCGAACGTGTGGTAGGCGAGCAGCTCGATGACGAGGATCTGGACCATCGCCCGCACCATGAGCTGAACTTCGGGGGCGATGTCTTCGCGCAACCCCTCGAGCATTCCGCCCACCGTGATGGCGTCAGGCGATGGCTGGGCGGGACCTTTGTAGCCCGGCGGGGGTGCGATGGGCAGATTCTCGAACATGTCGAGGGAGATCGGCGGATCCGCTAGAGCGGCGTCCCGAACCGCGAACCACATTTGGTCGTGGCCGGCTTCGTCGTCGCGACCTGCCTCGTCGTTTCCGTGAGCCTCGAGCAGCCCCCTGAAGAGGTGCCCCAGACATGTGGCATCGATCGGTTCGACGATGAAGCTCTGCAGGTCCATCTGCGGAATGAGCTTGATCCCGTCGTTGCCAAATCCTTCGACGACACCGACGAGTGTCAGGATCCGGGTCATGGCTCCCGATGCGCCGTTGCGGAGGAGCATCTTGGCCTGCGCGGAGTTTGGTATGAACGCCCGATCGACGGCCTCGGGTTCGATGACGCGGCTGGGGTGGCCTGCGGCTTCGAGCTGGGCAGCCCAACCGGCGATCGCTGGGACTCGATGCACCGACCGCGGCGGAAGGTAGGTGCCGTCAGCGGCGTAGCCACCGTGGAGAAGCACGCCCTTTCGTTCGATGCGGGTCGCGTAAGCGGGATCGGTGAGGATCTCCTCGCGTGCGTAGTTGAGCCGGGCAGTGGTCATGGTTGTTCTCCCTCGGGTATCGGCGCGAGACCGCGCAGGATCATGTGATCAAGTTGGGAAGCCAGGCCGGGGGGGTCGACGGGCTGGCCGACGACGACGTGGTGGAGGCCGACCATCGTGACGGCACCGAAAATCGCTGAGGCCGTCATCTCGTGATCGCTGGCTCGCATGGAACCGTCGCGTTCTCCTGCGTCGAGAACCTTGCCGAGCGGCTCGTGGAACGCCGCCCAGATAGCGTCGGCGAGCGCGGGGATGCGCGTGATGCGACCCAGCTCCGTTAACAGCACCGTGCAGAGTTGGGTGTGGTCGGCGAACAACTGGAGGTATGCGGCGATGACGCTGCGGAGGCGGTCGCGTGCCGGCTCATCCCGGTCGACGATTCCTCCGATCTCGATGGACAGGTCCCGCAACAAGCGTTGGAGCAGCCAGGCGAGGATCTCCTCTTTGGAGGAGAAGTGGTAATAGAGGGTTGGCCGGGGTACACCCGTTGCCTCGACGATGTCGTCCATGCGGGTTCCGTCCAGGCCACGTGCCGCGAACACGGCGGCGGCCTTAGGGAGCGCGTCGGCGATGTTTTCGGTGACCTCTCTCATCGCTCGCCCCCGGTCGATCCATTGGCACTCACCAGCTGGTCGGGTGTTGCTGCCGGGTTCGCCGTGTCGGTGTCTGCCATGTAAGTCAGTCCAATCGCGTACGTCAGGTCGCCAGATACCGGGCCGCGGCACCGAGATTGATCACAACGCTGCCCGCGTCGACCAGGAGATCGATGTGCCCCAAGATCTCCGATACTGACAGTAGGATCTGGAATCCTTCGATCCGCGGGAACACCACCTTGGACAGGTCGTAGGCCGTCGGCGCTCCCATCCTCTCGATGTGGGCCAGAATCTCGTCCGCACGACCCAGATGGTGGCGGCGGGTTGTGGCAACGAGTTGGGCGACCGACGTGAATGCTGGCCCATGGCCCGGCAGGACGATGTCGGGATTAAGCGTCTCGAATCGGGCGAGTGAATCGAGGTACTCCACCAGGCTCCTACGGCGCAGTAGGTCGCTCTCGTGGTCGAGTTCCACGAGCGGATTCGGGGTGATCGAAGGCAAGAGGTGGTCGCCTGACAGCAACCGCGACGAGGTCGGCTCCCAGAGCGAAAGGTGGCCGGCGGCGTGGCCAGGCGTCACCATCGCTTCCAGCGGCCTACCGCCGAGCCACAAGGTGTCGCCGTCATCGACCGGTATCACCCTCGATTCGTCGATCACGTGCAGCCACTGCTGGACTGCTCCGTAGAACGCCGGGAACACCCCCAACATGTCCTCTGGAATCCCGAATGTGCGGATCAGCTCGTACAGCTGGTGACGGTCCCGAGTGTCCAACAGCTTGGGAAGCTCGGCGCGCCCGGCGTAGATGGGTGCATCTGCTTGCTCTGCCAGCCATCCGGCGGTGCCGTAGTGATCGGGATGAGCGTGGGTGACTACGACGGCTTCGACGTCCCGCACGCCGAGCCCTACGCCTCCCAGCTCAGCGACCAAGGTGGCGAGGGTCTGACCGAAGAGCATTCCGGGATCGACAACCGTCACCGGGGAGTCGAGCAACACGTAGCAGTTGACCGGTCCCACGGGAAACGGCGTCGGCAGCTCGAACGCGAGGGTCGCCTCGGGCAAGTGATCTACGAGCGGAACGAGTGGCTCATGCACGGCGACCACCTCCTTCTCTAGTTATAGACGGAGTCTAGACACAGTGTCTAGACTCCACGGCTGACGCCCGGCGTGTCGGATCAGACGTCATTGGAGCGAACGTGACTCTTGCCCTCTATCGCCTCGGCGGCTGGTGTGCCCGCCACCCGTGGCCAGTCATTGGGTTGTGGCTAGTCGCCGTTGCGGTGATCGCAGGAGCCGCTGTGTCGTGGGGCGCCTCGTCGAGCGAGAACATCGAGATACCGGGCACCGAATCCCAGCGAGCGATCGACCTACTTCAGAGGCGCTTCCCCGAAGCGGCCGGCGGCCGTGCTCAGGTCGTGTTTGCCACTGGCAAGGGCAGGGTCACGGACGCCGCGTTCCGGTCTGGAGCGGAACGGACCCTCGACGAGATCCGAGAACTTCCCCACGTGACCCAGGTCATCGACCCGTTCGGGCCCGCAGGTTTGTTCCTGGTATCGCAAGACGGACGCTTCGCCTTCGCCGAGATCGTCTACGACACGACCGCACGTGAAGTCGGCACCGCAGGCGTCTCAGCGCTCACGGCCACCGATGCTCCCGCCCTCGCTGCGGGCCTCGATGTCGCCTACGGCGGTCCAGTTGTCGAACGCCTCGGGCCCGAGGAGACCCGGACCTCGGAGCTGATCGGTCTCAGCGCGGCCGTGCTGGTCCTCGCCGTTGCGTTCGGGTCGGTCGTAGCTATGGCGCTGCCGATGCTCACATCCCTGGTCGGACTCGGCATCGGAATGCTGCTCATCCACCTCCTCGGTGGCGTGACCGAGATGACCTCGTTCGCTCCGATCTTGGCGTCGATGATCGGCATCGCTGTCGGCATCGATTACGCGCTCTTCATAGTGACCCGTCATCGCCAGCACCTCGCTGCTGGGCTGGCGGTGGACGAAGCTGTCGCGCGCGCGATGGCGACCTCCGGTCAGGCCGTCATCTTCGCCGGGTTGACCGTCATGATCGCGATCTTGGGCCTGGCGCTCGTCGGTATCCCCCTCGTTGCGACGCTTGGATACGCGGTGTCGCTGGTCGTCGCAGCAGCGGTGCTCGTCGCCGTGACGCTGCTCCCGGCCCTGCTGGGCCTCTTCGGCGAACGCATCGATCGCCTGCGTGTACCACGGGTGAAGTTGCGGTTCGAAACGGACCACCAGACGTCACAGACAGCGTCAGCCCGCTGGGCCCGACTCGTCACCCGCCGGCCGTGGCCGTTCCTCGCCGCTGGAGTCGTCGTGCTCGCTGTCCTCGCCGTGCCGGTCTTCAGTCTCCAGCTCGGCTGGCCCGATGCCGGCAATCGACCGAAGGATGTGACCGAGCGCCGGGCTTACGACATGATGGCGGCGGGGTTCGGAGACGGGTACAACGGTCCACTCCTGCTCGCCGTCGACCTCGATGCCGTCACCGATCCGGTTGCCGCTCTCGCCGCGATCACCACTGCGGTGGCCGGTGCCCCCGACGTACAACTGGTCATTCCCGCACAACTCAACGCGTCCGGTGACACTGCCGTTATCCAGGCGATCCCCAAGTCCAGTCCGCAGGACACTGCTACTGAGAGGCTTGTGGACCACCTCCGAACCACGACGATTCCCGGCCTCGAGAAGGACACGGGGGCTGTTGTCGAGGTCACTGGAAACACTGCTGCGTTCATCGACATCTCCAAGCGGCTCTCCGAGCGTCTGGTCGTGTTCATCGCTGCAGTCGTCCTCCTCTCGTTCGTGCTGCTCACTGCTGTCTTTCGCTCGCCATTAGTAGCGCTGAAGGCAGCGCTCGTGAACTTGCTGGGTATAGCTGCGGCCTACGGCGTTCTCGTGGCTGTGTTTCAGTGGGGTTGGGGCCTCGGTCTCGTCGGACTCGAAGAGACCGTGCCTGTCATCTCTTTCCTGCCCATGATGATGTTCGCCATCCTTTTCGGACTGTCCATGGACTACGAGGTGTTCATCTTGTCGCGGGTCCGAGAGGACTGGCTCGTGTCAGGAGACTCGACCGGCAGCATTGTGCATGGCATCGCTGTCTCGGCCCGCGTCATTACCGCAGCGGCGCTAATCATGATCAGCGTCTTCGGCTCGTTCGTTCTCGGCAACTCGCCCGAGATCAAGATGTTCGGGATCGGGCTCGCAGTCGCAGTCGCGCTCGACGCGACGATCGTCCGCATGATCGTCGTCCCCGCCACCATGACGCTGCTCGGCGCGCGCAACTGGTGGATGCCTGGGTGGCTCGATCGGATCGTGCCGCGACTCGACATCGAAGGCGAGACCGTGCTTCCGACCGCCCAACCCAGCTCTGCAGAATCAGGCAACGACCCCCGGATCCAACAGGAGCCCACTTCATGAATCTCGACGAAACTGCAGCCGAGATTGCAGCACGTTCCCAGATGGCTTCCGCGCTCCAACAGCTCGGGCACGCTCTCGTCGGCCACCGCGTGGACGCCGAGCTCGCCGAAAGCGTCTCGGCGATTGCTCTCGACCTGACAGCGACCGTCACCGCTCGACCCCTCCGCGATCGCACCCGTGAACTTGCATCGAACCCCCGATTCGCCGGGTTCCTCTCGGGCAAACCGAGCGAAGCCCTCGGCGTCGACGGCCAGCCGATGGATCTCTTCCGCGACTCGATTGTCTCGGGCCGTACCAACCCGATGGGGATCGGCCTCGAAGTGCGACGTGTTGGTGACGCTGCGGTCGCAACCACCACCCTCGGCCCTGCGTTTGAAGGCGCCCCCGGACGTTCCCACGGCGGGATCGTCGCTTCGATCCTCGATGAGACTATGGGTTTCGTCCTCCCGCTGATCGGCGAACTCGCGTACACGGCCAACCTCAACATTGATTACGTCGGCCCGGCTCCCCTCCACCGTGAGCTCCGGTTCACGGCCAGGCTCCGCGACAGGTCCGGACGCAAGCTCTGGATCGAAGCGCATGGCGAATCCGACGAGGGTGTGTTCGTGCGAGCTGAAGCGCTGTTCCTCGCCGTCGAGCTCACCCATTTCGCCAACCACGACAACGCAGACAACTAACGACCTCAGGGAGACCCGCGATGCCCACCCCCATCGAGCCGGACCGCTACGACCCCGCCGCCGCTGCGGCGATGGCTGAACTCGGCAACAGTCTCGAAGGGCTACCCGCGTACCTGGGGATCCGCACGACGCGCGTCGGGCCCGCCATGATGACTGCCGAACTCGACGTGCGCGCCGACCTGCTCAACCCCTTCGGAACTCTTCATGGCGGGGTCCTCGCGGCGCTCGTCGATCACGTGCTCGGGGCTGTGCTCTACCCGGTGATCGAGCCCGGCCGATGGGCAGCTACTACTGAGTTCAAGGTCAACCTGCTTGCCGCGGTACGCGAGGGCAGGCTCGAGGCTCGCTCGACCATCGTGTCGCTCACTCGTCGTACGGCCGTCGTCCAGGTGAAGGTCGACAACGATGGCCGTCCTTGCGGGCTGGCTCAAGGCACCGTTCTCATCGCTGAGCCACGGACCAGTGCCTAAATCTCGTTCCCGGGAGATCAGCCAATGGTGCGAGCCGCAGCGAGGAACCAGTCAACAACAAACTTGACGTACTTGAGATCGAGCGCGTGGTCGTCCTCGAAAAGGTACCGGAACAGCACTGGACCGACCAGGTGCGCCACTGCGGCATCGACTGGCAGGCCACGGGGAAGGGTGCCAGCCGCTAACGCGCCGACCACGATCTCATCGAGCACTCGCGCCCCTTCGGCTCGCATCGACCGGTTCAGGTCGGCCAGCTCGGCGTCGTCGCGGGCCTGTTGGCCGATGGCGATCATGACCCTCCCCAGGCCAGTCGACGTCACCGCAACGCGGAACGCCTCCAACTCAGCGACCAGATCGTCCCGCAGGTTGCCGGTCGGTGTGGTGTGAGCGAGGCGTGCCTCCTCGCCGATCAGGTCCCGAAGCAGATCGAGCCGCTGAGGCCAGTGCCGATAGAGAGTGGTGCGTGCGTACCCGCTGCGCTCGGCCACCCGTCCAAGCGTGACTCGTTCCCACCCTTCGTCGAGGAGCACTTCGCGCGCTGCGACCAGCACCGCGTGGCGTGTGCGCGCCACCCGCGGATCGACATTCAGGACTTTCGCCATCCCGCGAATCTAGCCTGCCAGAATCTCTTCACTACGAGATGACCAGTACAACACAAGTTGTTCTACTCTTCGGAGACGCGAGTTGGGCGAAGCCGTCCTCAGGAGAGACACGGGTGACCACGAAGAGGTTTGACAGCGGCTCCACCCTCGCTCCCCCGTCCGTCACAGGCGAGGCGGGCACGACCTCGTGATCGCTTGCCCCCGCCGAGCCATGTCACCGCGACGGCTTGAACACTCGGTCGCTCGACGACGCGTCAAGGGATCTCTGGGGCCCAGAGCTAGCGTGCTCCGGTGAACGAGCCCGCACTGAGCGAGCGGACGTTCGACGCTGTCGCTGCGAGCGTTCACGACGCCCGGGAGTTTATAAGTGAAGTCCGGGGACTGCCTCGCTCGGTGAACTTGGATGACGTTGCGCTGGTCGTATCCGAGCTCACCACCAATGCCGTGATACATGCTCACACGCCGTTTGTTTTAAAGGTCGAGGTCGCCGCTGGTCGCGTCCGGGTCGAGGTTGCTGACGGGAATCGCCAGCATCCCAAGGTGTCGGATGGGGTGCTCTCGGCGGTAGGCGGCCGTGGGCTGCTCATAGTGGCCCGGCTCGCCTCGGCGTGGGGCGTCGTCACGACGCCGGCAGGCAAGATCGTCTTTGCCGAGTTCCGATCCGGGAGAGTGAGTGAGTTGTCGACCCGGGGCGATTCAACCATCAACCAAAGCTGCAGCAATCCCTCCCCCGCCCTGGACTCGGAACGCCCACAGAGCTCATGCCTTTCAGATTCGTCCCCGAACACCGCGGTGACTTCACCCGTCGACAAGGGATAGAACAGGCCCGTGGCCGCTGAGGATTACGCCCACGCACGCGACGAGCTGGCCGCCGCCAACGCAGCCCTTCACCACGCCGCGAGGGAGAATCAGCGAGCCCGAGCCGTCGGCGATGACCCACCGTTCGAGCGCTCGCAGATACTTGAGATGGAGAAACGTGTGGCGCGGGCCCCCGACGCTCTCGATGAGGCCGGGCGGCGGTAACGGGCGCGCCCGACCGCCACGCGCCGTTCTCGATCGCAAGCGCGGCAGACAAAGATTCCGTCGTTCAGACGGATGGTGGATCGACCTCTGCGTGCGGCTGCCGGAGCATGGACCTCGACGGGCACTATTGCGTTGACCGCGGCGCGAGGTCCGCTCCGAAGTGTTGCGACGCCCAGCTCAGCAGATCGTCGTACTCGGGCTTGGTCGGGCGCCGTCGCTCCGACCACGGGACCGTTGCCCCCGACGAGGGGCAGGTGGCAACAGCGCTTGCACCTCCTGATCGAACCTCGCACGTCTTTGGGTCGGGCACACGGCGACATCGATCACGCAGACCTGACAGACGTGTTGCGGACCTAAATGCCAACGTCACGTCGGAGCCCGGCCCCGGGAATCGCATCGAGGGTGTCGGGGCGATCCGCTGCACGAGCAGTGAGAGCCAAACCCGTCACTCCTGGTTCGAGCAAGCTGCTTTGGTGCACCTACGCCCGCTACCCGTACATGCCTCGACTCGCTTCGTTCCGGGCGCTCGCCGATGCGATCAGCGACGGCACCGCCAACCTCAACTGGACACAGGAGACCTTCGCTTACGCCGACGCTCACGACGGTACGAATTGGGTCGGGGTCCCCACTGCGTCGCACGTGACCCCGGCCGTCAGCGGTCTGCTCGTCCATCCGGACTTCGTTCCCACCGCTAAGGATGAGACAGGGCCGGCGACGACGACGACGGCAGCAGCAGCGGTGGTGATGGCGGCTCCGAGGGAACCGGCGACAGCGGGACCGGCAGATCAGGCAAGTCGACGGGGTGGCGAGGGGTCGGGCGGTGCTACCGCGACGCAGTTCTACGCACAGTTCGATCTCGACGCCGTGCGCGGGATAAAGCAGCTCGGCGAGATCCTCGAGCACGTCACCACGCGTCTCGGGCCGAACGTCGAGCTGTCCCTAGAGGTCCGAGCAACGAACGACGAGGGCTACGACGACGCGACCCAGCGCATCGTCGCCGAAAACGCATCGAACCTCTGTGCCCGAGGCCCCGAGTTCGAGTAACCCCTCGTTTGAACTGAGCGCGCTGTCTCGCCACCTGCTGACGGCTACGTCGGATCGGACCAACGATCTGACGACTCGATGAGCCACAAAGTCGAAGCGAGTCGACGAAGCGTGAAGTCCCGTCTCGCCCGAAACCAACGAGGAAGTCGGCGGCTGCGGAATCGAAACCACAACTTGAAAATCCACCTGATCGCGCGATTGTGCTTGTGGCCGACCAGCCAGTGGGGAACACGTCCCAGATGGCCAGCGTGCGCCATGCGGAAGACGTCGCCTCTAGACAGAAGCATTCGAATTGCGTCGTCGGGCAGCCCCTTAGTCGGCCTTGCTCGCTCGACATACACCTTGTCGAACGCCAGCGCACGCTTTACCAGCTCCGTCAGGGCCCAGGAGATCTGGTAGGCATTCGCTCGATAGAAGTCTCCTTCGGGGAACGTCGCGGCGACCGCCAGCGGAAGCATGCAAAGTAGCTCGCTTTGATCGAGTCGCCTGGTTTCGACCTCCCCCGAAAGCTCTGCAAGTCGTTGGAGGGTCACGAGCAACTCCTGGTTGTTCGATTCGAGCACGACGCGATGTGTAAGACGGGGAGGCGGCGCCGATTCCACCTCGC
>JBARPG010000153.1:0-6063 GCA_049642885.1 Acidimicrobiia bacterium
GCTTTGATCTGCGTCTCAGCGGTCGGCGCGAGGGGACAGGTTGGCGATGCATCGCAGCGGGCGATGAACGCGGCCATCGCACGCTCAATACTCTGCGTCTGACCGAGCGCACGCGTTTCCAATGAACGATCGGGGTTCAAGGAACCATCGAGCACGATCGCCCGCACATGCTCTGGATACCGACTGACGTACCCCGCTGCAATGTCAGTGCCGTACGACATGCCGAAGAAGTTCATGGGTTCGTTCCCGAGAGCGATACGCAGATCTTCGAGATCGGCGACGACTTGGTCGGTGCCGATGTGTAGGAAGAGGTCCTTGCTGGTCTTCAGGCACGCGTCTCGAAGTGTCGTCTCGTCTTTCAATGATTGTGTACGGGCCTTCTTCGGGTCCTTGATCGGCTTGGCTTCGATCCACGCCTTGAGTTGGGCTTGAGTGAGACAGGTCAGTTGCGTGCTGGCACCGACCCCACGAGGGTCGAAGGCGACAATGTCGAAGCGTTTGGTGAGCTCCTCTGGAAATTGTTCGCCAGCTTGCGCCAGGAACTCGATCCCTGATCCTCCTGGGCCACCCGGATTGACCATCAGAGCACCAAGACGCTGTGAACGTGGACCGGTCGCGGCAAGCCGTGCGAATGCAATCGTGATCTGCTTTCCACTTGGTTTCGCGTGATCGACCGGAACTCCGAGGGTCGCGCAGCGCATTCTTGATGTCGCGATGACGTCTTGGGTTGAGGTTTCAAACACCGTCGCCAGGCGAGTGCAGTCTGCAGCTCGTATTTTCGGCGCATGTCTCGAAGAGGAATACGCGTCGCTGCCCGAGTCGGCCGAGGGCGCCTGCGGCGTAGTTCCGTTCTTGACCTTGGCGCTGCCGTCATCGCAGCTCGACGCAATCAGCAGAACGCCCAGCAATAGCGCCATCGGGCGTAGCGAATTCGTCATCGGAGAAGCGTACCGAGCTGAACTCAGGGCGTGAGCGCGTAGAGCTGGCGCGCGTTTTCTGAGGTGATGCGCTGCAACTCCTCGACGGCTATGTCTTTCAGCGCCGCCACCGCCTGGCCAACGAGCGATACAAAGGCCGGCTCGTTCTTCCTCCCCCGATGAGGCATCGGAGCCAAGAACGGACTGTCTGTTTCGAGGAGTATCCGTTCGATCGGCGTTGCGGCGACCGCGTCACGAAGTTCGCCCGCGTTCTTGAACGTGACAATCCCGCTCACTCCGATAAAGAAGCCGCGGTCGATCGCTGCGACGGCTTCGGCAGGGCCACCCGTAAAGCAATGGATCACGACCCGACTCGGCATGATCTCCTCATCCACGATGCGCCAAAGGTCGTCCCATGCATCGCGTGAGTGCACCACCAACGCTCGATCGAGTCGTGCTGCAAGACGAATGTGCTCTCGGAATGATTCCTGCTGCGCGTCTCGCGGGGAATGTTCGTAGTAGTAGTCGAGGCCCGTCTCCCCGACCGCGACGACCCGCTGATCCTTGTGGCAGTCAAGAATTCCTTCCCACTGTTCAACGCGTTTCGCTGCCTCGTGGGGATGGATTCCCGCGGTTGCCCACACGCGGTCGTGAGCGTGCGCGAGCGAGATCGCCGCGAAGCTGGTTGGAAGATCGTCGCCAATCGCAATGATCTCGCCGACACCCGCATCACGCGCCCGATCCACCGCTCCACTGGGATCTTCAAGCGAGTCGAGATGGCAATGGCTCTCGAACCACTGCACCGCGCCAGCCGCGCTCATGCGCCAGCGTCGCCCTCGATGCGGGGAAACAACGGTGAACCTTTTTCAATCGGCTGACCTGCGGGCAATAAACCCCATGCGAGCGCGGACGGAATTCGTTCCGCATCCACCACGGACGTGTACCCAAGACGTTCCCAAAGCTCCGCCGAGGCTCGGGGAGTTACCGGAGCCATCATGATCGCGGTCATCCGCACCACTTCGAGACAGTCAGCGACCACCGCAGCGGCCGCAACCTTCTGATCGGCTTTCGCTAACGCCCAGGGTTGACGATCTTCAATATGCGCGTTCGCCGCGCGAATCAGCTCTTGCACCGCGGCGAGCGCGCTCGCGAAATCCAGAGCATTCATTGACGCGACATAGGCCTGAGCGTTTGATTCCGCTGCGGCCTTCAACTGAGCATTGGCCGCCGGCTCCACCGTTATGCCATCGCAATACGACTTGGCCATATTCAAGACGCGGCTAGCGAGGTTTCCGAAGTTGTTTGCGAGGTCCGCGTTGTACCGAGTGACCATCGCTTCAAAACTGAAATCCCCGTCGGGCCCAAATCGTTGGTCCGCCATGAAGTGATAGCGGTACCCGTCGACGCCGAAGGTCTCGACCAGCTCGGCGGGCGCGATTGCATTGAGCTTCGTCTTCGACATCTTTTCGCCGCCGACCAGCAGCCATCCGTGAGCGAATACCTGCCGCGGCAATTCGATTCCCGCCGACATCAACATGGCCGGCCAGTACACGGCATGGAATCGGAGGATGTCTTTACCGATGAGGTGCACATCGGCTGGCCACTCCGCAGCGAACCGTGTCGGATCGGCTCCCAGGCCAGCAGCCGAGCAGTAATTCGTCAGCGCGTCAAACCACACATAGGTGACGTGTTTGGGATCCCACGGCAAGGGAATCCCCCAGGTGATCGAGGTACGCGACACCGAAAAATCGCGGAGCCCTTGACGAATGAATCCCAGCACCTCGTTCCGCCGCGAATCGGGCTGCGCCGCTTCAGCATGCGCTTCGTAATAGTCGAGCAATCGCTGCTGGTAACGCGACAACCGAAAGAAGTAGTTCTCCTCCACGACGCGCTCGACTGGCCGGTCGTGGATCGGACAGTTCCCACCGACCAGTTCGTCTTCGGCGTAGTACGCCTCGCATGGCACGCAGTACTGGCCTTCATAGGTGTCGAGTTCGATATCGCCCGCGTCGTAACACCGCTGGAGCAGCTCTTGCACGGCCGCTGCGTGGCGCGGCTCAGTGGTGCGGATGAAGTCGGTGTTGGTGATGTCGAGGAGCTCGTTCATCTCCACGAACCGCACAGAGAATTCATCGGCATGTTGTTGTGGAGTGACACCCCTCGCCTCAGCAGCGCGCTGCACTTTGAGGCCGTGCTCATCGGTGCCCGTCAGAAAGGCGACGTCGTGGCCGCACATGCGTTTGAAACGCGCAAGAACGTCAGCGGCGACAGTCGTGTACGCGTGGCCAATATGCGGCGCATCGTTCACGTAGTAGATCGGTGTCGTCAGGTAGAAGCGACTCACGGCTCGGAGCCTACCGACCGGCCTCCGCGTGGCTCGCTACGCTCCAGCCATGGATTCGGGGATGGCACGCAAGCTCGACTCGCTCGGACGAGTCGTCATACCGATTGAGATTCGTCGTGCGCTCGGATGGCATGACGGCGATCTCATCAACATCGGTGTTGAGGAGGACCACGTCATTCTTGGGCGGCTCGCCCCAAGTTGCGTGTTTTGTGGGTCCTCAGCCGACCTGAGTGAATTCCGCAATCAGTTGGTGTGCGTTCATTGCACCGCCGAACTCGGTGGGGCTCCAGCGCCGACTGCGCCTCCCGCAGCGCCCGAGTCGGCCCCGACCAGTACGTCGTAGGCCACCTTCACCGGAATGCCGAGCGCGCTGGCTGCCAGCTTGGCTCGTTCCTTCGGGCGAGCATCCTTCGATGTTGCTTCGAGCGCCGCACGAATTTCTGCAATCTCGGGCGGCGCGCTGAGTGAATGGCGTTGTGATTCCTGTGCGGCGATCACCACGACATACTCGCCACGCGGTTCTGTCGCCGAAATAGTTTCGGCAGCCTCGCCAGCTGTGGAGCGAATCCACGTCTCATGCATCTTGGTGAGTTCGCGGCCGACTGCGACGGCGCGGTGCGCGTCGATCTCGACGACCGTGCTGATGAGCGCTCGAATGCGTCCCGGTGCTTCGTAGAAGATCGCAGCCTCGTCGCGTTCCATGGCCCGAGTGAGCACCGTGCGCCGTTCTGTTGCCTTGCGCGGCGGGAATCCGTAGAAGGTGAAGTGATCCGCGGGGATTCCGCTTGCAACAACAGCGACCGGCACTGCGCTCGCTCCGGGAAGAACGTCGACGGCATGTCCCTCATCAAGTGCTGCTCTCACGAGTAACGCGCCAGGATCGGAAATGCCCGGCATGCCCGCGTCGCTCACAATCGCGACGCGTTCACCGCGGGCAAGCGCGTCGAGCAGCATTTCAATACGGCTACGTTCCCTCGCCGCTGGCATCGCGTGCAGACGACCCTTGGCGGGAATCTCGAAATGCGTCATGAGCTGGCGAGTGCGGCGGGTGTCTTCGGCGAAAATCCGATCGGCGTCGCGGAGGGCATCGACGGCGCGGAAGGTCATGTCGCCGAGATTGCCGATTGGCGTGGGAACCACGAAGAGCGTGCCGGGCGTGGTCCTCGCGCCCTCGGTGCTCATTCGCGCACCTCGATCACGTCGCCAACGACAAGGCCCCAGCGCTCGAAGGAACCCGCGGCCGCTTCAATGACGTGAGTCGTCTTCGGGACCAAGCGAGAGAACCGCCGAGGCGGAAGTGTTTGAGTGGCGAGCACCGTGCCTGCCGCATCGCAGAACGCGATGTCCAACGCGCACTTCATTGCGAAGGTGTGAACGTGACGGCACGGGCGAATGACGAATGCTCCTTCGACCGTGGGGCGTCCGCACAGGCCCTTGCGGCGAGCGGCACGCGTGTCAGCGAGTTCAGCGCTCGCAAGCACATCATCTCCTCGGACCAGCCACGGCATGGGTGCCACCTCTCACGACACCAGGAGCGTATGCGGAGAACAGCCAAATGCAATCACTACTGCCCCGAGCGCACTGCTACACGTTGAAGCGGAACTCCGGAGTGCGGGCAACTTGTACGCTCTGACGTGCGACGCAGCGGTTCAGTCGCGTGGTCTGGTTCGCGAACTGTTCGCATCTCTGACACCGGGAGCCATCTAGCTTCGTTGGCGTGATCGAACCGTGGGGGATCAAGCTCGACCGTGCCGCCGAGCACATCCGCGAGTTGCGTCGCGCGATCGAGGAGTTCACGGCGTCAGGCGATGTCGGCGCGATGACTGGTCAGATGGGAGCGGAGCGTGTCGTGCGGCTGATCGCCAAACGCGAGCCAGCTCCGAGGCTCAGCGCAATCGTCGGTGACGTCGTCCACAACCTCCGCTCGGCCCTGGACTGCGTGGCCGTCGCGGCATCCGAACAGGAGCAAGCCCGCTTGCTGACGGAAGCCGAGGAGCGACTGATTCAGTTTCCCATCACGAGGTCCGCCGAAGAGTTCAAACAGGAGCGCAAGAGGCGACTGTCGCTCGTAGGGCAGCGCTCGACCGAACTGATTCGATCCCGGCAGCCCTGGAACCTCGCTGATCAGGCCTCAAATCTGGATCCTGTTCGGCGCGAGTCAGCGATCCGTCACCATGAGCTCCGCACATTGGCGTGGCTGTCCAACACAGACAAGCACAGGCGGGTACATCTCGCGGCTTGGTATCCGACCGACGTCTGGGTAGCGGTGCCGGACGGCGTCACCGTCCAGTGGCGGCCAGGTGGGGGAGAGTGGAGTGACGGCGCGGAGATCGGGAGGTGGATCGTCTCCGGGCCGAATGCCGAAACCGTCAAACTCGGGGACAACGCCGCCGTGGGCTTGACCCTTCGGTACTACGAAGAGCAGGGATGGGTCGGGGTCGATGTCGCGGATTTGCTCTCAAGCCTTCTCCAGCACGTTCGTGACTGGATCGTCGTCCCTCTCGCGGGGGAGATCGGGCGATGATTCGTTGATCGGAATGCAGATCATATGCTCTTGTTCTAGATCACATCGGGAGTAGGCTGCTGGACATGGATCTCAGCTCACCTGTGCTCGACCTCGCACCGACAGTGCGAGGCGCGCTCCTTCAGACGCTGGCGCGGCTCGAACAGGCCGTCACCCGACGGCAGCTGGCGGTGGCCGCCAAGGTCGCCCCCGGCAACGCCAGCGCTGTGATCGAGGAGCTGATCCGAAGCGGAATTGTGTCCGAGTCCGTGGCTGGCCGATCCTCGATGGTGTCGTTG
>JBARPG010000154.1:0-1773 GCA_049642885.1 Acidimicrobiia bacterium
AGCCTGCGGTAATCGCTCGACGTACGCGTACTGAAATGCGCGCGGACAATCACGAAAAGAACTCACCGAACTGGGCGAGAGCGATCGTGGCATGGGCAGCGCCGCATCAGACATTCCTCAACGGTACTCGTGACCCGTGACAACTCCACACGGCAACGCCGCGCACACACCGATCGGGCCTCTACAGTCAGCTCCCATGAAAGTAGATGGCATCCTCATGGCGGACGCGTTGGGAGGCGTTGGGCGCGTTGCCTCCGAGATGGAGGCCCTTGGATATGACGGCCTGCTCACCGCTGAGATCAATCATGATCCGTTCTATCCGCTGCTCATGGCCGCCGGATCGACACAATCCGCGCAACTTGCAACCGGGATCGCGGTCGCGTTCGCTCGTTCGCCGATGACGGTTGCCAACACGGCGTGGGACCTTCAGGTGTACAGCGAGGGCAGGTTCTTCCTCGGGCTGGGTTCACAAATTCGACCGCACATCGAGAAGCGCTTTTCAATGCCATGGAGTCACCCGGCCGCGCGCATGAAGGAATATGTGCTCGCGCTCAAAGCAATTTGGGAGTCCTGGATGACGGGTGATCGCCTCAACTTCCGCGGCGACTTCTATCAGCACACGTTGATGACCCCATTCTTTTCGCCGGGACTCAACGCGTTTGGTCCGCCGCCCGTTGCCGTCGCTGCGGTCGGAGCGAAAATGACCGAGGTCGCCGCAACCGTCGCTGATGGGATCTTCATGCACGGATTTACCACGCCTCGGTACGTGCGAGAGGTCACAATGCCAGCCATCGAAGTAGGGCTCGCCGCGAGCGGAAGAACGCGGGCAGACTTCACCGCCTTCGCCCCCCTGTTTGTTGTGACCGGTGCGACGGAAGAGGAAATGGCTACGGCACGCGCGATGACGTGCCAGCAGATTGCGTTCTACGGATCGACACCGAACTATCGCCCGGTGCTGGAGCTCCACGGCTGGGGCGCTCTTCAGGACGAGTTGAATCGGCTCTCGAAGCTCGGGGAGTGGCAGAAGATGGGCGACTCGATTGATGACGAGATTCTCAACACGATTGCAGTGGTCGCCGAGCCGAGTGATGTGGCGCGTGAACTGCACGAACGCTTTGGTGACACTGTCGATCGGTTGAGTTTCTATGCGCCGTACGCAGCACACCCCGAGGTCTGGGCGGGGATCATCGACGATCTTCACGAGTTGGGGTAACGGCTGTCGCTTCTCTGCGCGCCCGCGGAACTTTTTTCGCGGTGCGATCGTCGAACTGTTCATGAACCTTGGAGGAATCATGAACATGCGTCGGCTACTCGTTGCACTTGGTATTTCGTCTGTCCTTGTTGGAGGGTGCGGTTCGCAAGCAAGCGAGCGAGCTGGGGACGATCGCGGCAAGACCTCGTCAACGAATCCCGCAGGCGGCAAGACGAAAGGCGGTTGGCTCGACGGTTCTCCCGCTGAGGCCGACACGGCGGTATCGCGCGGCGCTGCCGACGATGGCTATTCAGAGAAGGAGCTCGCTTCGACTGCATCGAAAGAACCTGCACCCGGCGGCCCGAGCACGACGATCGCCGGTTCCGGCCACGGCCCCAGCCCCAGCCCCGAACCGCCAATCCCGGGAGATCCTGCACCTCCGGTCCTCGACACGGCACTTTCGGCAGGGACTGTGGACGACAACGCGAAGTTCGAGGACTATCTGTTGTATCGACAGGCGGCGCTGGCGACCGGCATCGACGTACACGATGTCGATCCCAATGGCCGCTACATCTTTCATG
>JBARPG010000155.1:0-14354 GCA_049642885.1 Acidimicrobiia bacterium
CCTAAAGGAGCACGCGAATGAAACCGCAATCAATGTTCGATTTAGATGGTCAAGTTGCCGTGCTGACGGGTGCAGGCAGCGGTATCGGTCGGGCGACTGCGGTGACCCTTGCCGCGGCCGGTGCTCGATGCGTCTTGGGGGACATCAACGCTGATTCGGTCGAGGAAACGGCCGAGATGGTGCGCAGCGAAGGCGGCACTGCGGTTGTCCAAGTGACCGATGTCACCAGCCGTGAACAGGTCGAAGCGCTCGTGCAGATCGCCGCAAGCCAATTCCAACGTCTCGACATCATGGGCAACATTGCGGGTGTCCCGTTCAACAAAATGTTTGCTGAGGTGAGCGACGAGGACTTCGAGCGGATTCTCGCAATCAACTTGAAGAGCGTGGTGTACGGCTGCCAAGCCGCGCTGAAGGTCATGGAAGGCCCGGGCAATATCGTGAACGTCTCCTCAGGAGCGATCGACACTCCCGCCCCCACGTTGTCGTGCTACGGAATGACGAAAGCTGCGGTGGCGATGCTGACCAAGACGCTTGCGACCGAAGTCGGCCCGAAGGGCATTCGCGTGAACGCGCTCGCCCCGGGCATCATTGAAACGAACTTCTCAACGCACAACTTCACGAACGCAGATGGAACGGTTGATCCTGAGAAACAGGAGGCCTACCGAAAGCGCTTTGGAGGAATGGCTCCGCTGCGCCGAGTCGGTGTCGCTCAAGACGTTGCGAACACCATCCTCTACCTCGTCAGCGACGCGGCAAGCTTCATGACCGGTCAGATCTTGCGGCCCAACGGTGGCGTCGCAATGCCCTGGTAGTCACTCGGAAGTTCAACCACAAAACGAGCCCCGCCGAGTGGTGACGCTTCGCAGTGCACGGTCCCGCCGTGACGTTCTGCAATGGAACGCACCATCGCCAGGCCGAGTCCTGTGCCGCCACGATCACGGCTGCGGCCTTCGTCGAGTCGCGTGAATCGATCAAATACACGCTCGCGATCTGCTTGCGCAATTCCGTTCCCATCGTCGTCGACGAGCAGTTGAACGACTCCGTCGGTCGATCCGAGCGTTACTTCAACGCGATTGTTTGCGTGGCGCTGCGCATTGTCTACGAGATTCCGGACGAGGCGTTCGAGGAGGTCAGGTCGACCTTGGATCCGTGCTGCGCTGACATTGGCCGCCGATACCGGCACCTTCCCGGGTCTCTGGGCGATCTCCAACACGATGTCGTCGAGGTCGACTGGCTGGGAGGCCTGGAGTTGCGAGGCCTGCATTTCGCTCAGGCTTGACAAGGTGACGAGCGCGTCGACTGAATTGCCGAGTCGTTGTTGTTCTTGCAGTGCGCGTTGAGCGACATCGTTCCAGTCGGCGTGGTCACTGTTGCGGAGCGCAACTTCAAGCGTTGCGCCGAGTGAAGCGATTGGGCTCCGCAGTTCGTGCGACGCATCCGAAAGGAACTCGCGTTCGCGCGCGGCGGCACCGTCGAGCCGCTCCAACATCGAGTTCATCGTGGTGGCGAGGCGCGCCACTTCGTCATTCGTATTCGGAACGGGAACACGTCGATGCAGCGTGCTCCGAGAAATCTCGTCCACCTCGTTGCGGATGTGCGCGACCGGAGCGAGCGCGCGACCGGTCATGAACCACGTCAGCAATGCCACGAGCAACGCGGCGATCGGCACGGCGAACCACATGGTCTGCTGAACGGAGTTCACCGCGGCGGTGATCTCTGCAAGAGGTCGAACGGATCGAATATGTGCGGTTCCTCCGGAGTCGGTGGGGAGGTCAAGGATCGTCGTTACTCCGGCGCTGTTGCGATGCACTTGCATGCGCTCGCTGGTCGTAAAGACGCCCCCAGCCTGTGAGGCAGCGACCTTGAACGCCTGTGGTGCATCCGAGGAACTGGCCGAGCGGGCAGTTGAGCTGGTTGACGTGGGTCCGAACTGCGCCGTCCCCTCAGCGTCGGCTGGAACCGAACCGCCGATGGTCGACGCGTCCAAAATCGTCGATCCGACGGAATTCGACTGGATGATCGGTGCATAGACCGTTCCGTCAGGCGCGACGATTGCGAACGTGGCGACAGGTGGGCTTGCCAACACGATCTTGTCGGGGCTCGTGCCCGCCGCGACCTGCGTCGCGATGGTGTTGAGCTGCTGCCGTTCACTCGCTTCGATCGGGCCTTCGATGTTGGAGCGAACGCCTTGAACCAGTGCCCACGAACCAGCGGTCAACGCCGCGCCGACCACGAGCGTCGTCAACAGCGTGATTCGGACACGCACCGACGGCAGACGCAATCGCCTCATGCGGGCATCGAATCGCTACTCGTGTCGACCAAGCGGTACCCCGCACCCCGAACGGTCATCAACATTTGGCTTGGGAATGGCGCGTCGATCTTCTTTCGGAGGTACCCGACGTAGACCTCGACGATATTGGGATCGCCGTCGAAACTGGTGCCCCAAACCTCTTCGAGCAGTTCGCTCTTCGAAATGATGGTGCCGTTCCGCCGAGCGATTGCCTCAAGCAACGCGTACTCGCGCGCGGTGAGGGGAATGTCCACGTTCGCTCGGCGTGCTGCACGGCGCGAAGGGTCAATGCGAAGGTCGCCGATGACGTATGCCGCGCCGACGACGGCAGAGCCGCGGCGGATCAGCGCGCGAATTCGGGCGAGCAGCACGACGAAGCTGAACGGTTTCGTGAGGTAGTCGTCGGCGCCGCCTTCGAGGGCTTCTGCGATGTCGTATTCCCCAGATTTTGCGGTCAACATCAGGATCGGCGTAACGATCCCGGCGGAGCGGATCCCAGAGCACACTCGAAACCCGTTCAGGCCTGGCAACAAGATATCCAGCACGATGACGTCGAATCGTTCGGAGGTCGCTCGCTCGAGTCCTTCCGCACCGTCATGACAGAGCGTCACTTCGAAGTCCTCGGAGCGGAGCCCCGCCGCCACGGCCTCCGCCAAATTGATTTCGTCTTCGACAAGGAGAATGCGCACGGTTCTATTGTGGCTCGTTCTTGTCCTCGTGGTGACTACGACCCCCCGAGATTCTCAGGTGGCGCTCAGTCTCGATCGGTATTGCGCACGAGCTTCACATGGCCGACTGAACTTTCGGTGGTGGTGTCTCGGCGACGAACCGCCGGGCGGAGCGGCTGCCCTTGCCCTGGCCGGTCACGCTCGGGCCCGCGATACACATCCAGGTAGCGCCGCTCTTTTTCGTACATGCGCATGGCCATCGCCCGTCGATGTCGTTTCCGTGCCTTGATCTGTTCACGCCGCGCAACAATTGCGATCGACAGCGCGAGCAAGAACAGCAGGAAGATGGTGCCGAACCCGATGCCGTCGTCACCGCCCGAACTCGTTTTCGTGCTGGTCGCGCTGCTTGACGACGCTGCCGTCGAGCTTGGACCCGATCCGAGCGCTGGGGCGCTCGCGGGGTCGGCTGATCCCGGTCGGCCCCCGCCAAGAACTTGTGGCATCGCGCGAGCAATTTGATCACGAGTTTGGTACGAGACCACGCGTGCCGCCGGGAACTTCGGGGCCGCGGCCGGGGTGGTCTTCGGTGCGGCCGCGACGAGCGCGTTCACTTTTTGAAATGGATTTGAGGTCCCCATTGCAACGGCGATCAATCGACGGTCCGTCTGGTCGACGACGGCAACGATCCCAGGACCGTTCTCCGGTCTACCCGAAGTGAACAGCCCGACCGAATCCGTCATGATCGAAACGATGCCGTTCGTGTTGTCGAAACGAATGTCATATCCGTTTGGATCTTTGGTGCGATATGTCAGTTGCTGCGTGATATCTGCGACCGATGACAATGACATGAGATTGTTCGCGATGATCGCGAGGTCCTTCGGCGTCAAGGTGTCTGCACCCTTACCGGTCGCGGTCGCGAGTGTGGTGCCGGTGAGCCCGAGGCGTTGCGCGGTCTCGGCTGCTAAGACATCGAGTGGCTTTCCGCCCCGCGCTGCCGCGGCGTCGCCGAGCGCCACGGCTGCATCATTGTCTCCCGCCAACAGCACTGCCGCGACGAGGTCAATAACTTTCCACATCGCGCCGGCCTTCAAACTGGCCTTCGGCGTCGATTGCGCAGCCGCTGCGGCGCTCACCGAAACCGTCTCGTCCTCGCCGAATAGCTCGAGTGTGACGAGAACTGTCATGACTTTCATGAGCGTCGAGGAAGGCAAGGCGGCATCAGCGTTCTCGGCCGCCAACACCGCGTGGTTTGTTGCATCGACGAGGATCCACCCTTGATTCGCGGCTGTGGCTGTCCCGCTCGTCGTGCCCGCGCTGGTGCTGGATTGTTTCGTGGTACTGCTCGACGCGGACGTGTTTCCAGAATTCGATGCCGCAGATGTTGTCGATGATCCCGGATTTGGCACGGGCAACGCACCGACCGCTGCGGACATGCTCATGGTCAGAATCGCGATCGTCATCCCCGTGAGGATTGAAGGAGTGTGGCGACGCATGTGAAAAGGCTAAGCGCTAGGAGACCAGAGACACCGACACGCCATCGAAAACAAGCCGAGGCTCGGGAGAGGCGCGTGCGAGAATGCGGGCATGACCATCTCTCGACGAATCGCTGCCATTGCCGAATCGGCCACCCTTGCGGTCGACGCCAAAGCCAAAGCTCTGAAAGCCGCGGGTGAGCCCGTCATCGGATTTGGCGCAGGTGAGCCCGACTTTTCAACGCCGCCACACATCGTCGAGGCTGCAATTGCGGCGTGTTCGGTGCCATCAAACCATCGCTACTCGCCAACCCCAGGACTTCCAGAGCTGCGAGAGGCGATTGCCGCAAAGACATTGCGTGATTCGGGCTTCGCATGCGATGCCGCACAGGTGGTTGTCACGAACGGCGGCAAGCATGCCGTGTACAACGCGTTGCAAGTGATGTTGAACCCTGGCGATGAGGTGCTTCTGCCCGCGCCGTATTGGACCACCTATCCGGAGGCAATTGCCCTCGCAGGCGGTGAGACACGCGTGGTCAACACCACGGTCGAGTCCGGTTTTCGCGTTTCTGTCGAACAACTCGAAGCCGCGCGCACAGAGCAAACGAAGATCTTGATGTTCGTATCGCCTTCGAACCCAACGGGCGCCGTCTACCCGCGGGAAGAAGTCGAAGCCATTGGTCGTTGGGCAGCCGATCACGGCGTCTGGGTGCTCACCGATGAGATTTACGAACACTTGACCTTCGGTGGGCATCAGTTCCACTCAATGCCGACCGTGGTTCCAGAGGTTGCTGAGCGCTGCATCGTGCTGAACGGTGTTGCGAAGACCTATGCGATGACGGGTTGGCGTGTGGGTTGGATGATCTCGCCGCCCGAGGTCACCAAGGCCGCGATCAATTTGCAATCGCACTCGACATCGAACGTTGCGAATGTCTGCCAACGCGCCGCGCTTGCGGCGGTGAGCGGCAGTCTCGATGCGGTCTTTGAAATGCGCGCGGCCTTTGGACGTCGAGGCAGGTTGATGACTGACATGCTTCGAGCGATTCCGGGGGTGAATGTGCTCGACCCTCAAGGAGCGTTCTATTGCTTCCCAGATCTTCGTGGGTTGCTCGGCCGGACAATCGCTGGACGCGGGGTCAACTCCACGACCGAGCTCTGCGAAGTCCTGCTCGACGAGGCCAAGATCGCACTTGTGCCTGGCGAAGCTTTCGGAGCCCCCGGGTATGCGCGCTTGTCGTATGCGCTTGGGGATGAGGATCTCGTCGAAGGGCTCACGCGATTCGCGAAAGCGGTCGGCTGACGCTGAATCACCTCAGAATCCGAGGCTCATTCGGGCTAACTGTCTGTCCCCCTCTATCGTTGCGCCAATGCGTGTGCTGATTGCTGAACCACTTGCTGAGAGTGGAATTGCGCCCTTGCGGGCTGCCGGATTTGATGTTGATGCTCGTTCGGGCCTGACTCCTGAGGAGTTGCTCGATGCGGTGGTGGGAGCGCACGCGCTCGTGATCCGCTCGGCGACGCAGGTGACCGACGCCGTATTCGAGGCAGCGAAAGACCTGGTGGTCGTCGGACGTGCAGGGATTGGCCTCGACAACGTCGATGTGAAGTCGGCGACCGAACACGGTGTGATGGTGGTGAACGCCCCGCAATCGAACGTCGTGTCCGCGGCTGAACAGACGATGGCGCTGCTCCTTGCCGTCGCTCGGAATACTCCGCAAGCTCACACCGACCTCACGGCAGGCAAGTGGAATCGCGCGAAGTGGGAAGGGGTCGAGCTGCAAAACAAGGTGCTCGGCATTGTCGGCCTCGGGCGTGTCGGTGTGCTCGTCGCGCAACGCTGCCTTGCCTTCGGTATGCGCCTCTTGGCATACGACCCGTTTGTTGCGCCCGAGCGCGCACGCCAACTCGGGGTTCGTTTGGTGCCGACGGTTGAAGAACTGATTCCGCAATGTGACTTCCTCACGATTCACTTGCCGAAGAATCCTGAGACGATTGGTCTGATCAACGCCGATCGTTTGAAGCTGGCGCAACCTCACCTTCGCCTCGTGAACACTGCCCGCGGAGGCATTGTCGATGAGGCAGCTCTTGCGGACGCCGTTCGCGAAGGCGTGATCGCGGGCGCTGCACTTGACGTCTTCGAGAAAGAGCCAACGACCGAGTCGCCATTGTTTTCACTCCCGAGTGTTGTCGTGACCCCGCACCTCGGCGCGTCGACCGTCGAAGCCCAAGATCGCGCGGGGGAGACGATCGCGGATCAAGTGATCTTGGCCTTGCGTGGTGATTTCGTTCCGTTTGCTGTCAATCTGGCTGCGAGCGAAGCGTCGTCAACCGTGCGACCATTCCTCCCGCTCGCCGAGCAACTCGGGAAAGTGCTTGCGGGTCTCGCGGGTTCTGAGGTGGACAACCTCGATGTTCACTACGGCGGAACCATCGGCGGATACGACTGCGGAGTGTTGACCTTGTCGGTGCTCAAAGGTTTGCTTGACGGTCGCGTCGAGGAATCGGTGAGCTATGTGAATGCTCCGGCGATTGCCGAACGCCTTGGGGTGAGCGTGAACGCGAGTTCGTCAACCACGGCAGACTTCACGAGTTTGGTCACGCTGCGCACCACCCTGAATGGCGTGACGAGCGAAGTTTCCGGCACTTTGGTGGGCGAGAAAGAGCTGCCGCGGATCGTTGGGATCAACGGGCACCTCGTCGATGTTGCTCCGCATCTGCACTTGCTGGCCGTGGGCAATGACGATCGTCCCGGGATGATCGGGCTCGTCGGCACGCTGTTGGGCGAAGCGGGCGTGAACATTTCCGATATGACGGTGGGCCGTGACCCGAACGCGACGACGGCGCTGATGATTGTGTCGACAGATGCGCAAATCTCCGCGGAGGTCGCGTCTGCGCTGCGGGAACGGGCTGGCATCTTGTGGGTGCAGCCAATCGACCTGGACTAGCACGTTAAGTAGCATTTTGTTGCATGTTGCGACGTCTGGTGGCAGTGTGGCCCTCTTCGAAAGGAAACGCATGAAAATCGGAATGAAATGGATTTCTTTGATATTCGGGGCGAGCACCCTCGCGTGCCAGTGCGCGTGTCCATCTGTCCCCGACACGGCGGTGCCAGCAAGTTGTGATCGCAGATATAGCCAAACCGTTTGCATTTACAGGGACGCATTTTACAACCCAAATTACAAAGACATGTTCAGTGGTGGCGACCACTCGTATGCCAACAACACTTGGTTCTATCAGGATCTGTTCGAGTTTGACCCGGGCGGCGGGAATTCGAATGACGAGGCAACGTCAGTCGTCAACAACACCGACTTTTGGGTCGTGTTCTTCTATGACGCACACGACACACGCCCCATGAGCGCGTCGATCGATGACGCGGTCGCGTGTGTCGCTCCGCAGAGGGGAATTCCCAATCTGAATGACGAAACGTGGGGACCCTTATTTCTGATTGGCAACCCAAATGATGAAGCCTCTTCCCACTTTCTCTACACCAAGCAAGAGGTTCAGGACATTCGATTCACCTGTGGGTACAGGGTGGACGACGCTGGAGCGATAACGACCAAAACTGCGTCGTAGCTCCGCCTCTGCGGCCGCGATGTGCGTTCTGTCGTAGTGGACCGTGTTCGTCGGGGAAGCATGGGCGCTACCCGTGCGCTCCCCGGAGTCTCGCTAGGCGCGCCGGCCCTGCGGGAACGGGCTGGCATCTTGTGGGTGCAGCCGATCGACCTGGACTACACGCGCTCTCTCCCATATAGTCCTCGGATTCGAGGACTCTCACGAGTGCTCTGCGGGCCTAAACGAAAGCGGTCCAATGAGCATCTTCAAGAAGTTGTCCGGTCTCCTTGCAGGTATCGCTGTGATGGCGTGCCAATGCTCCTGCCCTCCACCTGTAGTGGCGAACGTCCCCGCGAATTGCGCAAGCAAAGTCCAGGTTTGTTTGTACGACAATTCCGGCTACGACGAGGAGTTCATGCTGACGTTCTCTGGGGACGACCCCGACTATTCAAACAACGTCTTCTCCTTTGATGGGGCCTGGGAGATTGGGACGCTGGTTGATTCTCCAGGTCACGGGGTCTCGTCGCTCGCGAACAATACCGATTCTTGGGTGGTGTTCTTCTGGGACGCCCACCGCACGCGACCGACAAGTGCATCCGTCGATTTGGCGGTGGCATGTGTAGCTCCCCGACGCTCGATACCGAACCTAAACGAAGCCAGCGGCGGCATCTTTGGTCTTGGCGGGCCCAACGATGAAGCGTCATCACACTACCGGTACTCTCGAAGCGAGCTTGACCAGTTTCGATTCACCTGCCAGTACCGGATTGACGAAGCAGGGGTGACCACATACAAGACGATCTCGTGACGTCATTTATTGGCTGCTATTGGTGCGTCTCCGCCGTGCTACCCTCGCGGCGATGTTCGTAGCAATTACCTCTGAGCTGCTTCTTTTGTAGGCGAGCGCCACTTCGGTGCTCGCCTGACCCCTCGCGCCTTGTGCTCGGGGGGTTTTTTGTTGGCAGAACACGGGTACGAGACGAACATCCCAAACAGAAAGGGCCGGTCATGGACACGGTGAAGATATTTGACACGACATTGCGAGACGGCGAACAAAGCCCCGGTATCTCCCTCGATGTGAGCGAGAAGTTGGAGATTGCTGAGCAGCTTGCGCGTCTTGGTGTCGATGTCATCGAAGCCGGATTCCCTGCCGCGTCGGACGGCGACTTCGAATCGGTCGAATCGATCGCGAAGGTCGTGCGCGGCGCAACGATCGCTGCGTTGTGCCGCACCGCGTTCAAAGACATCGACCGCTCCTGGGAAGCACTGCGAGATGCGGCACACCCGCGTCTGCACGTGTTCATTGCGACCTCCCGAATCCACATGGAAAAGAAGTTGCACATGACGCCCGAACAGGTGAAGGCCGAAGCCGGGGCGGGTGTGGCTCGTGCCGCGAGCTATGTCACTGACGTCGAGTTCTCGCCTGAGGATGGCTACCGCTCCGACCCGGAGTTCATGGCAGAGGTGTGCCAGATCGCTGTGGACAATGGCGCTACGACCTTGAACATTCCCGACACCGTCGGTTTCGCTGTGCCCGAGGACTACGCGCGTTTGATTCGCTACGTCATCGACACGGTGAAAGGCGATTACGTGGTTTCGACTCACTGTCACGACGACTTGGGTCTGGCAGTTGCCAATTCGTTGGCGGGGGTGAGCGCAGGTGCTCGACAGGTCGAGTGCGCGATCAATGGGCTCGGAGAACGTGCCGGGAACGCTGCCCTCGAAGAGGTGGTGATGGCCATCGCTACCCGTTCGGATTACTTTGCGGGCCTCTCGACGGGCGTCCGCACCGAGGAACTCTCGCGAACCTCGCGCATGGTTGCGCGTCTCACGGGATATGCAGTGCAGCACAACAAGGCTGTCGTGGGTCGCAACGCGTTTGCTCACGAGTCGGGTATTCACCAACACGGTGTGCTGGAAGATCGCGAGACCTACGAGATCATCGACGCGAAGTTGGTCGGCCAAGAAGCTGCCCAAATCGTGCTCGGCAAGCACTCCGGCCGCCACGCGTTTAGCGACACCCTCGCGAAGATGGGAGTCGAGGTGCAGGGCGACGCGTTGAACCGAGCGTTCATGCGTTTCAAGGACCTTGCAGATAAGAAAGTCGAAGTTTCCGAGGGCGACTTGGAAGCAATCGTCGCGGAAGAGCTGGGCACGGCTGTCGTGCGGCGCTTCGGTTTTGTCAGTGTTGAAACCCACGGTGGCACCAACCAAGTCGCGACGGCGAAGCTGACGCTGACCGACAATGGCGAAGAGAAAACCTTTGAGGCATCCGGGAATGGGATGGTTGATGCGGCGTGCAAAGCGATCGCCGCGGCAGCCGACTTTCACGGGCGCTTGCTTGACTATTCCGTTGGGTCGATCTCATCGGGCCTCGACGCCCAAGCGAATGTGGTGGTGCAGCTCGAGGAGAACGGGCATCGTGCGAGCGGTCGTGGAGTTTCGACCGACGTGATCGAGGCCTCGACGAAGGCATACCTCGCCGCGGTGAATCGTCTCGTGCGCCAACGAGGCGTGACCGAACGTGAACGATCGGTGGGGCCATGAGTGAGACCCACGCAGCGGCCGAGGTCGCCACGGTCATCGACGCTCCGTCCTGGTGGAAAGTATTTGTCGGGGGAGGCATGGGCGCGCTGCTCATGCTCTCCCCGCGATTCCGCTGGGCGCGTTTGATATTGACGGCGGCCGTCGGCATGCACATCACCGAGGCAGTCGTTGCCGATCAGGTCATGGCGCGTAACGGCGTTGATGAGGTGGTGCGGAGAGCTGCAACTCGGCAAGTGCTGTTCTGGGGCTGGCCGTGTACCAAGCAGGCCTTCGCGCTATCGAACGAGGAGATTGCGGAATGAGAGTTTCATCGACGCTTTCACCAAAGGCATTTTGCGCCGCAGCCCACAAGGCCATGTCGGATCCGAAGTACAACAAGATCAAGAACCTCGAGTCGATGCCGACCGCAGATCAGGCATCGCTCCTGCTTGCTTAGGTTCGGGCGGTGAAAGCCATTGAGCAGCAGGCACCATCCTCTATCCGAAAAGCACTTACCGCACAGAACGCCTTGTTCGAGGGCGTGTTGGAAATTCTGAAGGACAGCGACCGCCAGGCCGAATCATCGGCGTATATTTCGCAGCGCGCAGCGGAGCAAGAAGCGAACTCCAAGGTGCTCGACGCATTCGCGAAAAGCAATTGCGGAGTAGAAACCTTTGGTGCACTCGAAAACCTGTAGCGACATGTTTCGTCGCTTTGGCGGCGTTGCCGGCGCGTTCCAGCGAGGCGAAGTTCGTAGTTCCCAGCCAGCCCGAGCGAGGTCGAGGTGTAGGCGACTGTGCTGACGGCGATGCCTCACACGTGCCAGGCACAAGATTTTGGAGAACTCACTGAACCGAGTTGGGTCGTCGTACGTCATATTCAAACAACAACAAACGATCGAGCGGAGAGCGGCAGATGCTGCGAAGGACTTCCCTGGTAATGGTTACATGTGCATTGGTTGTGTCGGGCTGCTCAAGCGACGGTGCACAGAAGGCAAAGGCATCAGCCAAGCCGATGTCGGTCGAGCAATTTTGTGACGCGCTGAAGACTGCAAATGCGTCAGTGGTCCCAACTCGGAAGGGGGGCGCTCCCGCTCCCGATTCGCTGGACGCAATTGTCCTGCGCGCCCCGGCGTCTGCGCCCAAAGCCTTCGAGGCCTACCTGCAACTGCTGCGGAAACATGTCCAAAGCCCTGCTCTGGAGCTCCCTGACGGTTGGTACGAAAACGCGGACGAAGAAGGCAGACAAGACCGGCTCGCGATGAACCCGCTGCGATTCAAGATCTGGACGTGGACATCCAAGAACTGTGGAGTGCACGATTTCCTCAACCCGGCAGGCATAAGAAATTCCGCAAGGCCAGAGCAGGCCAGCATTGAGGCTGATTCGACCTCGGAAAGTTCGTCGAGTGTTCCGATCCCGATGGATGTTCGATCTCAGCGAGCCGAATCGATCCGAACGGTCCTGCTTGAGGCGGAAGCGATCGACGCATCGGGGTCCGTCTCGTTCCTTGAAATCGCATTCGGCGGGGGCCAACCCAAGCTCTACGGGACGGCAAATGGATTCGCGAACGACAGCGCAGTTCGCGTTGGCTGCGAAGCGGTTTCAGCCAACCTCGCAGAGTCCGAGAACTCAGAAGAGTCGAGCATCAGTTCCCTCGACTTCAACATCGATGGCACGGCGCGAGCACAGTGGCTCGCGTCAACGGGCAAGTGCCTCTATTCCGATTTTCACTATCCGGCAACCATCGAGGCGTTGAAGGCAGAGCAGGAAGAAGCCAGCTGGTGGGCGGCTCTTTGCTGTCAGGTTTCCCAGCCGGGGGTCGACGTCCTCTTGGTGAAGGACGGGACCTCGAGTGCGACGGCACTCGAGATTTGCCGAGTTGCGGCTGAGTACCAGTTCGGTGGGCGCGTTGACGGCGCGCAGGAGCAGCTCGACATACGGCTCGAGTCGGACGTGAACGCCGCCTCGCTGGAAGAGCTGGGTTCGCCAGTTGCAAGCGCGACGAGCGCCAACAATTGTTCCGGATGAAGTCGCGTCGATCGCTTCGACGCACCTGCGAGGGGTTAGCTCGCGGGGGTTCGAGGAAGCCAGGCAGGCCGTGATGCTTCAAACCCGGAGATTTCATCAACCTGTTGCAAGGTGATGCCGACGTCGTCGAGTCCGTTCAGCAAACGGTGCTGCGTCGAATCATCCAGAGGGAACTCTGCATCGACTGAGGCCGCGGCGCATGTGATCCGCTTGCTCGCAACATCGATGGTGATCTCCACGCTGGGGTCCGCTGTCACTGTGTCCATCAAACGATCGACCACGGGCTGTTCGAGAACAATCGGCAGCAAGCCCAGCTTCAATGAGTTGCCTCGAAAGATGTCAGCAAAGCTCGAAGCCACGATGGCTTTGAACCCATAGTCCTCCAAGGCCCACGGTGCGTGCTCGCGCGAAGACCCACATCCGAAGTTCGGGCCAGCGATCAAGACCGTGCCGCCTTTGAACTGAGGTTGGTTCAGCACAAATGAAGGGTCCTTACGCCACGCCTCGAAAAGCCCCGCGCCAAAACCCGTGCGCTCCACACGCTTCAACCACTCCGCGGGAATGATCTGGTCGGTATCCACATCGGCACGCGGAAGCGGCACTCCTCGCCCAACAACCTTCGTCACAGCATCCATCAGTTCATTCCTTTCGAGAGAGCGGGCAGATCGGTCGGCGCGGCGAACCGCCCCGTGACAGCAGTGGCCACCGCGACAGCGGGGGAGACGAGGTGTGTGCGCCCGCCCGGGCCTTGACGGCCTTCGAAATTGCGGTTCGAGGTGGACGCGGCACGCTGCCCAGGTTCGAGTTTGTCGGGGTTCATCGCCAGGCACATAGAACACCCCGGCTCGCGCCATTCGAATCCCGCGGCAAGAAAGATCTCATGGAGACCCTCTGCCTCCGCAGCGATCTTGACGGGCATTGAGCCTGGCACCACCATCGCGCGCACGCCATCTGCGACTCGACGTCCCTCCGCGACCGCTGCAGCAGCGCGCATATCTTCGATACGCGAGTTCGTGCAACTTCCGATGAACACGATGTCAACGGGCACCTCTTTCATCGAGGTGCCGACCTTCAGCGCCATGTAGTCAAGGGCACGTTCGGCCGAGGTTCGGTCGTTGGCGTCCACAAAAGATTCCGGCAGCGGGATTGTTTCATCCAACGCGATGACCTGCGCGGGGTTCGTGCCCCATGACACCGACGGGTGGATTTCCGAAGCCGGAATCACCACTTCGCGATCGAAGCTTGCCCCATCATCGGTCGCCAGCGAACGCCATTCGGCAACTGCTGCGTCCCAGTCGGCACCAGTCGGCGCGTGGGTACGACCTTTCAGATACTCAAAGGTTGTCTCGTCGGGAGCGATCATGCCAGCGCGGGCGCCGGCCTCGATGCTCATATTGCACACCGTCATGCGGCCTTCCATTGACAGCGCCCGGATCGCGTCACCGCGGTATTCGATGATCGATCCCGTGCCGCCTGAAGTACCGATCACTCGGATGATGTGCAAGACGATGTCTTTCGCAGTCACACCGGGGCCAACATCGCCGTCGACGGTGATCGCCAACGTCTTCGGCCGGGGCAGTGGCAGCGTCTGTGTCGCAAGCACATGCTCGACCTGGCTCGTACCGATGCCGAATGCCAGCGCACCGAATGCGCCGTGTGTCGAGGTGTGGGAGTCGCCACACACCACCGTCATACCGGGCTGGGTCAATCCCTGTTCCGGGCCAACCACATGCACGATGCCTTGCAGCGGGTCACGCATCGGCAAACAGCGGATCCCAAACTCGGCCGCATTCGCGCTCAGCACCTGCAGTTGCTTCGCGC
>JBARPG010000156.1:0-13373 GCA_049642885.1 Acidimicrobiia bacterium
TCTCCTGGTGGAGCGATGCCGGTCAGAGCTCGGAGAACTCCACTACTTCCACCATCATCAGCGATGGTCACGATTGCAGTCACATCATCCGCAACGGTGCGCAGGGCCTCAAGCGCGACCGCCAAACCGTGGCCGCCCCCAAGGGCTACGGCACGGCTAGCCACGATCCACATCCCGATGTCGTACCTGTGCCGGGTAACCGAGGGCTGCGGTGATCGAAGCAATTTCCGTTGTCATCACGACACTGCGATGACGTCCACCGGTGCAACCAACCGCGATAGAGCAGTAGGACTTTCCTTCGGCGGCGTACGCGGGAAGCAGCATGTTGAGCATCGGTCGGAGATGATCAAGAAACTCTTGGCTCGCGGGCTGAGCCATCACGTATTCACGCACCGCTGCGTCATTGCCCGTGAGACGCCGAAGCGAATCGACCCAATGCGGATTTGGCAGGAACCGACAATCGAGTACGAGATCGACGTCGAGCGGTAAACCGTGCTTGTACCCGAATGAGGTCACCGAAACTTGTAGCTTCCCGGCCCCACCGGAAAATGCCTCGATGAGTCGGTCGCGAAGTTGGTGCACATTCAGTTCGCTCGTATCGATGATGACATCGGCAACACCTCGCAGGTCCTCCAGCAGTTCGCGTTCTTTCGCGATCCCAGACGCGAGCGTCGTGCCCTCACTGAGCGGATGGCGCCGGCGGGTGTCTTCGTACCGTCGCACCAACACATCATCGGAAGCATCAAGGAAAAGGATGCGGGTGTTTGCTCCCATTGCTTCGAGGGCACGCAATGCCGGATCGAGCTCGTCGATGAATCGACCTGCTCGAATGTCGACTACGAGCGCATAACGATCGTGACCTGCCGCGTCTTGAGCGAGTTCGCCGATTTTCGGAATCAGCGAGCACGGAAGGTTGTCGATCACAAACCATTCAAGATCTTCGAGCACATTCCCAGCGTGGGTGCGGCCCGCGCCTGACATGCCCGTGACGATGACGACTTCGAATTGCTTTGGCTGTTCGACGAGATTCACTACGTTCATCGTCGCAGATCCGCGTGGAGCGTGTCGAAGAGGGCACGAGCGACTGACGCGGGCAACCACGAGATCGCGGCTAGCTCGGGTTCACTGCGCGTCCGTAATGTTTTGACGCTCCCGTATTCTCGCAGGAGCCGATTCCGCCGGGTCGGTCCGAGGCCAGGAACGCCATCCAGAAGCGATGCCGTGGTGCGCGCAGCTCGACTTTGGCGTTGGAACGTGATCGCGAATCGGTGAGCCTCATCGCGCAGTTGTTGCAGCAGGTACAGCGCCGGGTCATCCCGTTCGAGGCGGACTGGTTCGCGGTGTCCCGGTACGTAGATCTCTTCCAGTCGCTTCGCCAACGACACCACCCCGACGGTCACCCCGGAATGTTCGATCGCCTTCTGTGCGGCGTGAAGTTGACCGAGGCCTCCGTCGACGACCAGCAGATCGGGTGGGTAGGCGAACCGTGACCGCTTCTCGGTTGGTTCCGACTTCCTCACAAGTTCGCGCTGAAGCCTGCGGCTAATGACTTGTTCCATGGATGCAAAGTCATCCTGATCGTCGAGGCCTTGAATATGGAACCGTCGATACGCCGGCCTGCGCATGAGTCCGTCCTCCATCACGACCATGGACGCGACGATGTCGGTTCCAGCGAGGTGCGAGATGTCGAAGCATTCAATTCGTAGCGGCGCCCGAGTCAGCCCCAGCGCATCTTGTAACGAGCGCAGGGCATGCGCACGCGCGTTCGGGTCTGCAGCGCGTCGCAATTTCGTGCGGGCCAATCGTTCCCGTGCGTTTCGTTCCGCTAGATCGACCAGGCGCTTCCGAGTGCCCCGTTGGGGTTGGTGCAAGCGCAGTCGACCTTCCCGTGATTTGCTCAGCGCGGCCTCTACTTGCGCAAGATTCTCTGGCAGCCCGTTCATGCAGATGGTCACCGGCAATCGGTTCGTCTCGCGCACGGTGAGCTCAAAGAGCGCCGCCTCGGCCAGGTCGGCGTCGGTTGTTTCAGTTCCGCGTTCAAGTCCGAACCCGTCAGTCCCCACGACTCGACCTTTGCGCACATGCAATACCTGGACCTGAGCCTCGAGGTCGTCTGCCGCCATTGCAACCACATCGAAGTGTGTTCTGGGATCGCCAACCATTTCTTGGCGTTCGGAAACACGTCGAACCGATTCGAGTTGGTCGCGCAGACGCGCAGCCTTTTCGAATTCCAACAGATCTGAAGCTTCGGTCATTGCCGCCGCAAGGCGCGCAAGCACTGCATCGTGGTCACCATCGAGAAACCGCATGAGGTCTTCGACGAGGTTCGCGTATTCGGGTTCTGAAATCGCGCCAACGCAGGGGGCTGAACATTTCTCGATATGCGCAAGGAGACACGGTCGCCCGTCACGTTCATGACGATGAAATTTCGCGTTGCTGCACGTGCGGACGGGCAGCGTACGCAGAAGGAGATCCAAGGTTTCCCGAATTGCGTAGGCATGCGCATACGGCCCGAAGTATCGAACACCTTTCCGTTTGCTTCCGCGCATCACATGCGGCCGCGGCCATTGCTCATCGAGTGTGATCGCAAGCCAGGGATAGCTCTTGTCGTCCTTCAACCTGACGTTGTAACGCGGCCGATGCTGTTTGATCAGGTTGTATTCGAGGAAGAACGCTTCAACCTCAGTATCGGTTTCAACCCAGTCGACCGTATGCGCCTGATCGAGCATTGCAATGGTGCGAGCCTGCAGCGGAGTCGTCGTTCCGAAGTAGTTCGAAACGCGTGAACGAAGATTTCTTGCCTTCCCGACATAGAGGATTCGACCGTGCTCGTCTTTGAATTGATACGAGCCGGGACTGGTGGGGATAGATCCCGGGGGTGGACGAGCGATCACGACAGGAGATTCTGCCCGCTCACCCATACACTTGGGCACGATGACCCTGACACCGGCTCATTTTCGACTGCAACCACCACTCGCTGACCGATACACGATCGCGTCTCCTGGTGAGCTCGAGTCCATGATTCGCGAAGCGAAACAGGCCTTGGGCGCGGAATTGCTCATCCTCGGTCACCACTACCAGCGCAGTGAAGTCATTCGCTGGGCAGACCTCCGTGGCGACTCCTTCAAGCTCGCACGCTTCGCCGCTGATAATCATCAGGCAACGAACATTGTGTTTTGTGGCGTTCATTTCATGGCAGAGGCCGCGGACGTATTGACGGGCGAACACCAACGAGTGATCTTGCCTGATTTGAATGCTGGCTGTTCGATGGCCGATATGGCGAACATTGACCAGGTCGAAGAGGCCTGGGAGGAACTGGCTACGTCGACGGATATCGAGCGTGTCGTACCGATTACATACATGAATTCCTCGGCCGCGCTCAAGGCCTTCGTCGGCGAGCGCGGCGGCGCAGTCTGCACCTCGTCAAATGCTCGGGCGATTCTCGAATGGGCATTCGGTCGCGGAGAACAAGTGCTCTTCTTCCCCGACCAACATCTCGGACGCAACACTGGACACGAGATGGGATATTCCGAGGCCGACATGTTGGTATGGAATCCGCGCGTCGATCGCGGAGGTAACGCGGCAGCAGCGGTTGCGACGAAGCGCTTCCTCTTATGGAAGGGCCATTGCACCGTGCATCAGCGCTTTCGGCCTGAACACATCGAGGCCTTCCGTGCTTCGCACCCGCATGGTCAGGTAATTGTTCATCCTGAATGTGCTCACGATGTCGTCGAGCTGGCAGACAAGGTGGGGTCAACCGAGCGCATCCTCGAATGGGTCGAGACTGCGCCGGCTGGAGCAGTGCTCGGGATCGGCACGGAAATCAACATGGTCCAACGCCTCGCCGCCGAACATCCCCAAAAGGGCATTATGAGTCTCGACCCGCTCGTGTGCCCATGTAGCACCATGTTTCGCATCGACGAACCGCATCTCGCATGGGTCCTTGAGGAACTCCTCGCTGGCAACCTCGTCAATCAGATTGTGGTTGATGAGCGCGTGGCAGACGGTGCGCGCACCGCGCTTGCACGCATGCTCGATATCGTTTAAAGCTCGCTTGTATGGAAATCAGACGAGCAGAGCATTCCGATATTGAGGCCCTCTTGCCACTTGTCGCGGACTACTGCCTCGCAGATGACCACGTGTTCAATTCGGACGGGGTGCGGTACGCCCTTTCGGTGTTGTGTGAATCCGACACGCACGGCACGGCGTGGGTCATGGAGGACGCAGGTGAATTGGTTGGCTATGTCACGGTTGCGTGGAGCTTCAGCCTCGAGATCTATGGGCGAGAAGCAGTGCTCGACGAAGTCTTCATTGCCGATCGCCATCGAAATAAGGGATACGGCCGTGCGCTCCTCGAACGCGTCTTAGAGGATTGTCGGTCACGTTCTATGAAACGTGTCTTCCTCGAAACGGAAGCGCCAAATGTTCTCGCGCGTGAGGTCTATTCGCGGCTCGGATTCGAACGTCAAGATTCAATCTGGATGAGCATCGACTTCATCGACGACTGATGATGCCGAGCACTCGCGGAATGCTCGCCGTGTGCTCATATTCTGCTGCCGCTTTGAGATAACTCGGTGCAGGTGCAGGCTCGAGAATCCGTTCGATGGTGAAACCCCGCGTTGTAAGACCGTTGACGTATTCGGAAAATGGCCGGTGCACATATGGGAGCTCGATTCCCGCCGCGATCTTTTCGATCCACATGAGCGTCTCGAGGTATGGACCGATCCGGTAGTACTGCTCCCCCATGATGTGATCATCAACCCATGCGCTTCCCGGAGCTTGGGTCAGGGGGTGATTCAACAACAGCACGAATCGCCCGGTCGGCCGAAGCACTCTCGCCACCTCATCAAACGCCGCGTCGAGATCGGTGATGTGTTCAAACACCAAACATGCGAGCGCGGCGTCCATCGATCCAGACGCAATTCCTGTTGCTCCCGCCTCGGCTTGGAAATACTCGGGCCCACCCGCTCGCTCGATCGCGGTGCGAATCTGCGCGTGCGTGGGATCAAGACCGAACACCTGCGCCCCGGATTGCGCGACCGCACGAGCGACCTGGCCTTCACCGCAGCCGAGGTCGAGCACACGGTCAAACCCATCGAGCCATTCACAGGCGAGGGGAATAAGTTGTTCGACATATTCCGGATCGGCACCATCGGTGTATCCGTCCTGCCACCACTGAGCATGCCGTTCCCATGCGCTGCCGCCCGCGTTCATTTCGAGGGTTTCATGCCAAGCATCGGCCGAAGGAAACGACCGGTGTGCGAGCGTTTGTTCGCCGCGACCGCCTCGGGGGTTCCAATGGCGATGATGTGCCCGCCGCCGTTTCCGCCCTCGGGCCCGAGGTCGATGACATGATCCACCGACTTGATCACGTCGAGATTGTGTTCTATGACAATCACGGTGTTGCCGGTATCAGTGAGGCGTTGCAGCACTCCGAGCAGCCGTCGCACATCTTCGAAATGCAGACCGGTTGTTGGCTCGTCGAGGATGTACAAGGTCTTGCCGGTGGCACGTTTTCCGAGCTCGCTTGCCAGCTTGACGCGTTGAGCTTCACCACCCGACAAGGTCGGCGCCGATTGTCCGAGCCGCACGTATCCGAGCCCGACATCCACCAGAGTGTGGAGCTGCCTGGACAGCGACGGTTGATTCTCGAAGAAATGAGCGCCTTCTTCGATCGACATATCCAGCACTTCGGCAATCGTCTTGCCTTTGAAATGCACGTCGAGCGTTTCACGGTTGTAACGAGCCCCTCCGCACACTTCACACGGCACATACACATCAGGCAAGAAGTGCATTTCAATCTTGATCGTGCCATCGCCCGCGCAGTGTTCGCAGCGACCACCCTTGACATTGAAGCTGAATCGACCGGGCTTGTAGCCGCGCACCTTCGCCTCTTGAGTCGAGGCGAACAGGGTTCGGATCTTGTCGAACGCGCCGGTGTACGTCGCCGGGTTCGAGCGCGGGGTACGACCGATCGGCGACTGATCGATATCGATCACTTTGTCGATCGCTTCCCAGCCCGTGAGCGCACGATATTTTCCTGGCACATCTTTCGAGCGATAGATCTTCTGTCGCAAGGCCACGAGAAGGATGTCGTTGATCAGTGTGCTCTTTCCGCTTCCCGAGACTCCCGTGATCGCGGTAAAGACACCAAGGGGAACATCAACATCGATTTTTTTGAGATTGTTCTCGGACGCACCCGTGAGGCGCAGCGCACCGCGTTCGATCGGGCGGCGACGTTTGGGCACTTCGATGCTGCGCGTGCCCGAGAGGTACTGCGCCGTCAACGAGTCTTTCGTCGCGAGCAACTGTTCCAGCGAGCCGGAAACCACTACTTGTCCGCCGTGCTCACCCGCACCGGGCCCGATGTCGACAATGTGATCCGCGACACGAATCGTTTCTTCATCGTGTTCGACAACGAGCACCGTGTTACCGAGGTCCCGCAAACGAATCAAGGTTTCGATCAGCCGTGCGTTATCGCGTTGATGCAAACCAATGGACGGTTCGTCGAGCACATACAGCACACCGACCAGCCCTGATCCGATTTGGCTGGCCAGGCGAATGCGCTGCGCTTCACCACCTGCGAGCGTTCCCGAACGTCGTGAAAGGCAAAGGTATTCCAGGCCCACGTCGAATAGAAACTGCAATCGGGCCAGTACTTCTTTGAGAATTGGGTCGGCGATCGTGTGTTCGCGATCGGTCATTTCAAGGCTGCGAAAGAATGCAATTGCCTCACCGATGGACAGGTCAGCGAGGTCCGCAATCCCGAGGTTGTCGATCGTCACCGCTCGACTTTCGGCTTTCAAGCGCTTGCCTTCGCATGACTGACACGGCACCTCGCGCATGTAGCCCTCGGCGACCTCGCGGGAGCGATCGCTTTCGCTGTCGGTATGCCGCTTCTCGAGCCACGGAATAATGCCGTCGTACCCCGATTGGAAACTGCGTGCCTGACCGCGGCGGTTCTTGTATCGGACTGTGACCTTGCCGGCAACCCCATGCAGCACGATCTTTTGTGCCTTCTTCGAAAGCTGTTTCCACGGAGTTTCGATATCGAATCCGTGCTCCGTTCCAATCGCAGAGAGAATCAGTTGGAAGTAGCTGCCTCGAAACCCCGCCCATGGTGCAATGGCTCCATCGCCGATTGACATCGTGTCATCGGGAATAACGAGATCGGGATCAACCTGGAAGCGCACGCCCAGTCCATCGCATTGAGGACAGGCTCCATATGGCGAGTTGAAGGAGAAATCCCGAGGTTCGAACGGTTGATAGCCCTCGTGAAACTCCATCGTCTGGTCGACGTCACCATCTTCTCCGAGGAGCTCCACACGTGCGGTGCCACCAGTGACGCGCACGGCAGTTTCGATCGCTTCGGCAATACGCGTGCGAATGCCCTTCTTCGCGACGAGCCGATCGATGATCACATCAATGATGTGCGTTTCGTAGCGGGCGAGTCGCAGCCCTTCACCAGCCAAGTGACCAGAGCCGACAAGCGGAGTCAGGTCCACCATTTCTTCGTCGACACGTGCCCGTGCAAAACCCTGCCCAGCGAGGTCGGCGAGAAGTGTGTGATAGTCGCCTTTGCGTCCTTCGACGACGCGCGCAGTAATCATGAACTTCGTGCCAACCGGCAACGCGTCGATCTGGTCAATAAACCCACTGACGGTCTGGCGATGGATGGCTTCGCCGGTATCAGGATCGTGAGGAATGCCGATGCGAGCCCACAGAAGCCGGAGGTAATCCCAGATCTCAGTCGTCGTTCCGACCGTGGAACGAGGATTATGCGATGCGGTCTTCTGATCGATGGAGATCGCCGGCGATAGACCCTCGATGAGGTCAACATCGGGCTTGTCCATCTGCCCCAGAAATTGGCGCGCGTACGAAGACAGCGATTCGACGTAGCGGCGTTGTCCTTCCGCGTAGATCGTGTCGAATGCAAGGGACGACTTGCCCGAACCAGAGAGTCCGGTCAGCACAATCAGGCGATCACGTGGAAGATCGAGATCGATGCCTTTGAGGTTGTGGGCTCGCGCCCCTCGGATCATCAGGGTGTCGGAGGACATGGTCCGCAGATCTTATACGGTTCCGAACCGATACACGAACACTTGTTCGCCTTGTGTGCCCGACCCGTTCATCTACACACCCGCTTCTTTGAAGGAGCGCTGGAGTTCGTTGATCTCGTCGCGCAGGCGCGCTGCCTCTTCAAATTTCAGCTCAGCGGCCGCGTTCTTCATTTCTTCCTTGAGCTCACGTATGAGCCGATCAAGATCGTCACGCGGCAGATCGCTGACGATCACTTCAACGCTTCGTTCTTTGCGTCCTCGGCGCACTCGGCGCCCTTCTGAGTCGGACGGTCCACGCACGATTTCCAGAATGTCCGCGATCTTCTTCGAGATTGTCTGTGGATCGATGCCATGTTCGGCGTTGTATTCGAGTTGATGTTTCCGACGCCGTGTCGTTTCGCTGATCGCACGCTTCATCGAATCTGTCATGTGGTCGGCGTACATGATCACGCGCCCGTTGACATTGCGTGCCGCGCGCCCGATCGTTTGGATGAGTGAGGTTTCCGATCGAAGAAAGCCCTCCTTGTCGGCATCGAGAATTGCAACGAGCGACACTTCGGGAAGATCAAGCCCCTCGCGCAGAAGGTTGATGCCGACGAGCACGTCATACTCCCCGAGCCTCAAGCCACGCAGTAGTTCGATGCGCGCCACCGTGTCGACATCGCTGTGCATGTATCGAACGTTCACGCCGATCTCCGCCAGATACTCCGTGAGATCTTCCGCCATTTTCTTTGTCAGCGTGGTCACGAGCACGCGCTGGTCGTCCGCGCAGCGTTTCCGGATTTCCGAGACGAGATCGTCGATCTGGCCTTTTGTCGGCTTCACGATTACTTCGGGGTCGATAAGCCCTGTCGGACGAACGATCTGTTGCACCAGGTTCGTGGAGTGTTCCAGTTCCCACGGTCCGGGAGTCGCTGAAAGAAAGATGACTTGATCGAGTTGTTCGACGGTCTCCTCGAACCGGAGCGGGCGATTATCCATCGCACTGGGCAATCGGAACCCGTGCTCGACGAGGGTCTGTTTACGCGTGCGATCGCCTTCGTACTGTCCGCGGAGCTGGGGGACGGTCACATGCGACTCGTCCATGATGCAGATGAAATCCTTCGGGAAATAGTTGAGAAGCGTGTACGGGCGCTCCCCGGGTTGGCGGCCGTCGAGGTGCCGTGAATAGTTCTCGACCCCAGCGCAACTGCCGACTTCTCGGAGCATTTCGACATCGTGATGGGTGCGCATCCGAAGGCGCTGTGCTTCAAGCAACTTGCCATTCTTCTCAAGTTCGGCGAGGCGCTCTTTGACCTCTGCTTCGATGCCGTCGATTGCCTTGCGAAGTTTGTCTTCGGGGGTTGCGTAGTGCGAGGCCGGAAACAGGCCAAAACGCGGAACCGAGGCCTTCACCTCGCCGGTGAGTGAATCGAAGACAATGATTCGCTCGATCTCGTCACCAAACATTTCAATACGAATCGGCGCTTCTTCATAGGCCGGGAAGATTTCGATGGTGTCACCGCGAACGCGAAAGGTATTTCGTACGAGGTTGATGTCATTGCGGTCGTATTGCAGATCGACGAGGCGCCGCAGGATTGCTCGCTGGTCGTGCGATTCGCCCACTGCCAGGTGCAGCATTTGCGAGGAGTAATCCTCCGGAGATCCGAGGCCGTAGACGGCCGAGACCGAGGCCACAATGATGACATCACGACGTGAAAACAGTGCTGCAGTCGCTGAGTGCCGAAGCCGATCAATTTCATCGTTGATCGAGCTGTCCTTTTCAATAAACGTATCGCTAGACGGCACGTAGGCCTCAGGTTGGTAGTAGTCGTAGTAGCTGACGAAGTATTCGACGCGATTGTGCGGAAAGAACTCGCGGAATTCTGAAGCGAGTTGGGCAGCGAGGCTTTTGTTCGGAGCGAGGATCAAGGTCGGCCGATCAACATTCGCGATTACTCCGGCGACGGTGTACGACTTGCCCGATCCAGTGATGCCGAGCAAGGTTTGATACTTCTCCCCTGCTTCGAGGCCCGCTGTGAGCGCTGAAATGGCCTCTGGTTGATCACCAGCGGGTTTGAATTCGGAGACCAGTTCGAAGCTCATGATGATCGGGATGCGGTATTGAGGGCCACAAGTTCATTCCACACGACGGTGATGTGTTTGCGCAGGTGATCGAGGTGCCCGTCGTTTTTGATCAGCCATGTTGCGACCGCTCGCCGTTCCTCGTCACTTGCTTGCACGGCGATACGAGCGATGGCATCTTCCCTGGTCATGCCCCGTTCGACCAAGCGCGTCAGACGCACTTCGATTGGGGCCTCCACAACGATGATGTGTTCATAGCGTGTTTCCTGATTGGTCTCGACAAGTAGTGGCACGTCAACAATGACAATGGATTCCGGGTCTGCGCTCTCGAGTTGCGCCATGGTCTCTTTGCCAACTGCGGGATGCATCAGTTCGTTGAGCCGTGTGCGCTGTTCGTCGTCGGCAAAAATGATCTCGGAAAGCTTCGATCGGTCGATCGCGCCGGGAGCCGCCTGGATCTCGTCACCGAAGGCTGCCACCACCGGTTCGACCATGGCGCCGCCAGGAGCGAGCAACGCTCGAGCGATGGCATCTGCGTCGAGGATGTGGGCGCCAAGATCGCTCAAGATTGCCGCCACCGTCGACTTGCCACTTCCAATTCCACCGGTGAGTCCAACGAGCAGCATCGGTTTCAGTCTACGGTCGAGGCTGCCGATAGGAGGTTCGATGCCAAAGAGCCCATTCGAAGACTGGGCAGTTCAGGCCCTTTCGGCTGAAGCCGAAGAACGTGTTGAGGCTGCGGCCTTTGCGCTTCGCTTGATCGCGGCTCTTTCAGTGTTCGGCACCTTGGTAGCTACACGGGATCTTGATTCGGGACTCAAGCTTGCAGCGCTTGCGATCTTTTCGACAACCGTCATCATTCGCCTGCTCCCGTTCAGTCGCAAGCTGCCACCGCGTCCATATGCCGAAGGCCTTCTGGCCGTGGAGGTTGGTGCATATCTCGCGGCGATGCTTGCAACGGGCGGCTGGGTCAGCGTCTACGGCATCACAATGTTGTCTCCGATCTTTGTGGCGACAGTCGCCTACGGGCCCGCCCGAGCATTCGTTCCCACGCTTGTGCTCGGTATCCCGCTTACGGCGCTTGCGATCGTCGAGAACGACACCAGTACCGCAACGGTGCCGGCTATCCAGACTGCGTTTCTCTTCTTGGCTGGGATCGGGCTCGGAGCGCTCGCTCGGTCACTCCTCCGATCGAGTCGAGCCAGCGACCAAGAAACCTTTCTCGAGCTCGAGCGTTTGCGCCGCGCGGGAACGCTCGTCCGTGAGCTCCACACGCTCGTGCTGCGAACTCCCGAGAGTTTCGACCTTGAAGAATCTGCAACGAATCTTCTGAAGTCGATTCGAGCCACTGTGACCTTTGATGCGATTGCACTATTTGTATACGACTTACAGCAGCAGACCTATCGCGTTGCTGCGCACGAAGGATGCAGAGATCTTGGTCCGATCGCGAGTGGTCATCTTCCAGCGCCGCTTCAGATGGCAGCAAGCGCCGAACACTCGGTGGCGATCTCGTGCAATACCTTTGGGGCGATTCTCGACGAGGGCTCGCTTTACGGGCTCTATGCACCTGTCAAGTCAGGTGCAGAAGCATTCGGGGTTGTAGCCCTCGAGCGCGCCACAACGGCTTTTCTGTCGACTGATGCCGAGATCGTCGATGAGCTCGTGCTGCCGTTTGCGGCGGCGCTTGACAATTCTCGGTGGTTCGATCGCGTGAGTGGGGTCATTTCGGAATCGGAACGTGTCCGCATCGCTCGGGACTTACATGATCATGTCGCCCAAGGTCTTGCGCACCTCAAACTGCAGTTTGAATTGCTTCCTAAAACACCGGAGGGGATTGCAGACGAGATTCCGCAGTTGCATGCCACTGTGACTGACCTCTTGGGAGACGTACGTTTGACGCTCCGAGATCTCCGTCAAGCCCAAGATGATGAAGTTGAGCTTGCCACGCTGGTCGAGAACGAACTCCGAAGAATGCGCCTGCGCGGCATCAACGCGCGCCTCATCACAACTGGAGAGGTTCAACTCGATTCGGCACAGCGCCGCGAGACCTGGATGATCACGCGAGAAGCCCTCCGAAACGCTGCGACACACGGCGAACCGAGTCAGGTGGTCGTAATGATCAGCCAGGAAGGTGGAACGGTGCGCGTTCGAGTCGACGACGATGGTAAAGGGTTCGATCCGTTGGCAGTGTCCGGCGAACGATTCGGTTTGACTGGCATGAAAGAGCGAGCGAATGCCATTGGAGCGCGTCTCACGCTGAGCTCGAACCCGAGGCAAGGAACCTGTGTACTTCTAGAGTTCGCATCATGATTCGAGTACTGCTCGTTGATGACCATCGGCTTATTCGCCAGAGCCTCCGATCACTGCTGGAACAGTCGCCAACGATTCAGGTCGCCGACGAAGCTTCTGACGGTCTCGAAGCAATCGCAGCTCTCGGCATTGGCCCGGATGCGACGGTCGATCTGGTCATCATGGATATTTCGATGCCAAACCTTGACGGCATCGAAGCCACCAAGCGGATTCATGCAGTGTTTCCCGATCTGCCAGTGTTGGTCTTGACGATGCACGATGAGCCTGCGGTCATTCGTGACGCGATCGACGCTGGTGCTGCCGGTTTCGTGACGAAAGATGCTGCCGGCGAACATCTCGTTGGGTCAGTTGAGGCAGTCATGCGAGGGGTGCGGGTTTTCCCCGAAGAAGCTGCGAATCGTCTCCGGGCCGATGAACCGAGCTTCGACCTCAGTCCACGCGAGCGTGAAGTACTCCAGCTTGTTGCCGACGGGCTCAGCACGGAGTCGGTTGCTGAAAAGCTCTTCATCAGTGTGAAAACGGTGAAGAATCACTTGGCTTCGATCTACGAAAAACTCGATGCGCGTGATCGTACGCAAGCCGTACTGAGCGGACTACGCGCAGGAATACTCCGTTTGCACTAGTTCACTGAACGTCACCGCGGACATACTCACAGTGAGAATGAGCCGTTTGGCCTATTCAGTTTCTGTGGAGGCGCGCCGAGAATGTGGGTACATCGCTCCTCCTTGGAGCACTACGAAAGGAAAGCTCCATGCTTGGAATGCAACTTGACTACATGCGTGCCTGGGGAGAATCCCGTTTGGCAATAGCAGAAGACGACGAGCGAGGTGCAAACCTCGTTGAGTACATTCTCATCGTCGGCTTCATGGCGCTCCTGGTAATCGGCGCAGTGGTGTTATTGCGAAGCCGTGTTGAGAAGAAGTTCTCGGACGCAGGTTC
>JBARPG010000157.1:0-6053 GCA_049642885.1 Acidimicrobiia bacterium
AGGTACCGCCGAAGGTGCGAGGAGTGCCCGCTGTGAGTATGCGGAGCTTCCTTGCAATCCTGTGTGTCCAAGGGCGGCAAGAACGCTCGCTCCGTGCGAATGGCAGGCCTCAGCAATGCGTGCCCAGCCGTCTGTGGCCTGGTCTGTGTGCGGCGAGCGTTCATACGGCCAGTCGGTTCCAACAGCCGTCTCTTCGCAAACAATGACGCCGGCCCCTCCACCCGCGCGGCGTTCGTAATACGCGATATGGCGTTCCGAAAAGCTCCGACCATTTCCGAGATTGGTGGCATGTGGACCGAACACCACGCGGGAGGGGATTTCATGGTCTCGAATTGACCACGGCGTGAGGAGATCCATTACCGACGGGTGCGGACGACTGGGCGGGAATGCCCAATCTGGGTTTGAGGTCGCGAGGTAACGGCACGAAGAGCGTCCTCGCCGTGGCCGAGGACACATTCGGGATCGGGTGCGTCCATCGGAAGGCCCGTGAAAAACTTTGCTGCCATGCATCCGCCGCCGCACGCGTCGTAGGCGCCGCAACTCCCACATGCTCCGGGGCTCGTTGGTTCGCGCAGAGATGAGAACAGCTCGCTGTCAGTCCACACGTGGCGGAATCCACCAGCGTCCCGGACCGATCCCGCCTTGAAGGTCTCATCGAGAACAAACGGGCAGGCGTACACGTCACCGATCGGATCCACGAGGCAGACCACGCGACCCGCGCCGCACATGTTGAGTCCCGGAAGTGATTCCCCGAAGGCATTCAGATGGAAGAAGGAATCACCGGTCAGTACGCCCGGGTGAAGTATGAGCCAGTCGTAGAGCACGCGCTGGTCGGTTGGCGTCGGGTGCAGCTCGTGCCAACTGTCTGCGCCACGGCCCGATGGTCGCAGCCGTGTCAGACGCAACTGCGCGTCGAATCGGTTTGCGAGTGCGAGGAACTCATCGAGCTGGTGAACGTTGTGCCTCGTGATCACCACGCTGATCTTCATATCGCGCATGCCCGCTTCATGGAGATGTTGGAGCGCTGCAAGTGCAGCGTCGTAGGTGCCAGGGCCCCGCACGGCATCGTTCACCGCCGCCGTGGTCCCGTCCATGCTGATTTGTATATCGAGGTAGTCCATGCCCGCGAGTCGGTCTGCCGCGGCACGATCGATATATGTGCCGTTGGTCGAGAATTTGACACCGACTCGGCGTTTGATCGCGTGATCGATGATCGTAAAGAAGTCTTTGCGCACCATCGGTTCACCGCCACCGATGTTGATATAGAAGATCTTCATCTCAGCGAACGTGTCGATGAGATCGAGTGCCTCCTTGGTGGTGAGTTCCGCTCGATCGCGACGCCCTGATGAACTCAGACAGTGGATGCAACTCAGATTGCAGGCGTAGGTCAGTTCCCATGTGAGACAGATCGGGGCGTTCAACCCGGCGCTAAGCCGGGTGGTGAGTTCAGTCATCGATCACCATGTCCGAAGCTTCAAGCCGTTCAAGCGCCGTTCGAATCGCATGGCGGCGGGGTTCGGGAAATGCATTCACCGCAGTTTCGAGCGTTGAGGCGTCATCAAGATTCTGGATGAGGGACACCAGTTCGGGATCTTTTAGAAACACGAGCTTTCGATTTCCGTAGTGATATGCGAGCGCGCCGAATGGTTCTGGGCGAACTGCAACATCTGGATGCAATCTCACGGCGCAACCTCGCAGTGCACGTCTCGGCTAGTAGACGCCGCACATCCCATCGATCGAAATCTCTTCGACCAGCTCCGATTCGACGGCGACGGAGTCCGGCGCGACGGGTTCATTGTCCTCACGCGACGGTGCATCGCGGTCCTGCACACTCGGCATCGTTTCCATGGGGGGCTCCTCTGTCAGCATGTGGTCGTGAGACTACCGGCAACAGTCGTACTCGACGACAGCGCGCTTCATGTTCCGGGCCAGTTCCTCGGGGGATTTCCTCCTCGTCTGTGGCGAATCAGGCCTCCGGCCAGGTCTCTTGAGAATGCAGTTGTTTCGGGAGCACAACTTCCGAGCGGCGCTTCCCGCGATGACGCTCTCCAGCGAATGCTGGCCGCGGGGCTCGTTCACCCAGGACGATTCGAGCGGGAACGGTCGGGAGCTGAAGGGCTCGTTGCGGTGGTCGTTCCTGTTCATGAGGATCAGGCCGGGCTCGACGCGACCCTCAACGCCCTCAATGCGTTCGAAAACGCAAATCTCCAGATCAGCGAGTGTGTGATCGTCGATGACGGTTCCATCGAGCCGATCCAAATTCAGGTCGACGTGACGTTCCCAATTCGCGTACTGAGAAGTGAGCATGTACGCGGCCCCGCCGCAGCACGAAATGCCGGCTGGATCGCGACCTCAGCGGCCTTGGTGTTGTTCGTGGACGCCAACGTCAGCTGCGAACCAACCGTGATCGCGCGACTCAGCGATGTTGTGGCGCTCCCGGGGATCGGGATCGTTGCGCCAAGGGTCTGTCAGGCGCCGGGACGTGGTTCGTTCGGTGACGCGATCGCAAACACGTCTTCTCTTGATTTGGGGCCGAGCCCCGCGGTCGTGCGGCGCGATGGACGCGTGTCGTACGTGCCCGGGTGTTGTCTGCTCATCAAACGCTCGCTGCTCGAGCGACTCCGAGGGTTTGACGAAACACTGCACACTGGCGAGGACGTCGATTTCATTTGGCGTGCCGACGCGCTCGGATTCGCGACCCGTTACGAACCCAGTGTCAGCGCAACGCACGGTGAGAGAAGCGCTGTCTCGGCATTGCGCCGTCGATTCGCGTACGGAACATCGACGGCACAACTCGCTGCACAACACCGTGGAGCGATGGCCCCTTTCCGTTTCCGTCCGTCGACCGTGCTTGCGTGCGGTCTCGCATTGAGTGGCAAGCGGATGGCCGCGTGCACACTCGCGGCCGCTCGCCTCGCCGCGGACACAGTCACCCTTCGCAGAACTGATGCGACCCGTCAATTCGCGACTCGACTCGCCGTACAGATCAACTCGACCGAAGTGCTCGGGATCGCGAACGGGATTTGTCGACCGGAGTTTCCGATAGCGCTCTTGTGTCTGGCGGGCCGCCGAACTCGCAGGGTCACCGCACTCGCGATAGCGGTCTCTCTGCTGTCCCGGCAGCGACGAGGCCACGGTGTCCCCAAAATGAAGACGCTGCTCTGGCAGCTCGCCGATGACTCTGCCTACAGCGCCGGCGTGTGGGGCGCGGCGCTGCGGAGTCGGCAACTCGGTCCGCTGCTGCCAAAGCGGAGTAACTTTCGGCCGAACATCATGAGGAAAGCCACGGCATGAAACGCAATGAGGTGCTCACTGCTCCGAACGTCATCACCCTGCTCCGATTGCTGTGTCTTCCGTTGTTTCTGTGGCTCGTGTTCTCCGCTCATCGGGCGATAGCCGCGGCGTGGCTCCTCGCCGGCCTGGGTGCCACCGATTGGGTCGACGGATACTTCGCTCGTCGATTCAACCAGGTGAGCGCTCTCGGCAAAGTGCTCGACCCGCTTGCCGACCGGTTGATGCTGGTGACTGCGGTCGTCACCATGGTGATCAAGGGCTATGCGCCTCTCTGGTTGTTGGTCGCGATCGGATTTCGTGAAGTGGTCGTGTTCATCGCGGTGCTCGCCTTGGCAGCACGCGGCGTTCGTCGCATTGACGTTTCGTGGTGGGGCAAGGCGGGAACCTTCGGGCTGATGTTCGCGCTTCCTCCATTCATCGGAGCGGCCGCCACAACCGGCTTGTGGCACACGGTGTACCTCTCGTTTGCCTGGATCTGTGTCGCGGGAGGCCTTCCGCTCAGCTACTACGCGGCCTTCGCGTATATCCCCGCCGTTCGCGCAGCTATCGCTGAAGATGAAGCACAACTGAGCGAATAGCATCCGCAGTCATGGCTGGAGATGCAATTCACGAAGACCTGCAGTACACGAACGAACACGAGTGGGTACGTGTCCACGCTGACACAGGGAATCTCGTCGTCGGGATTACCGATTTCGCTCAAGACGCACTCGGCGACGTTGTGTATGTCTCACTTCCGAAGGTTGGTGACGTGCTCGCGCTCGGTGACGTGCTCGGCGAAATCGAATCGACCAAGTCGGTTTCCGAGCTGTACGCACCCGTCGATGGCACCGTGGCACGCGTGAATGAGACACTGAACGACACCCCCGAGCTTGTGAATACCGATCCGTACGGCGCGGGGTGGATCCTTGAGATTTCTTCACCGCTCGGGCAGGAATCCCTTCTCGACGCCGCGGCGTACCGATTACTGACCAATCCCGAGTAATCGGCAAACGATCTCGCTAGCCTGCTGAATATGCAATGTCCTGCCTGCAACCATCACAATGAGCAGCTCGCACGATTCTGTTCCGCATGCGGCGAACGTTTACCTGCTGAGGAACCCGTCACCGAAAACGTTCAGGCTGTTGTGGCCTCGGTGGGCGGAACGATCGATCTCTCGTCGCTGCTCGAACGATTGACGGAAGGGGAGGCGGTCCTCGTTGTCGAGTCTGGTGAGATTGCGGGGTCTCGATATGTCGTCGACTCCGATACGACGACGATCGGTCGACATCCAGATTCCACCGTGTTCCTTGACGACGTCACGGTGTCGAGGCGCCACGCGGTGCTGGTTCGTTCTGGCACGAGCTTCAGACTCAGAGACGCGGGAGCGCTCAATGGGACATACCGAAACGGTGCACTTGTGAACGATGAAGAACTCAAGAGTGGAGACCAGATTCAAGTTGGGCGATTCCTCTTGCATTTCTACGTTGCGGGATCGGCCTGAGATGGGGGAGCACCATTCGATTGGAGATGTGCTTGCCGAACTCCGGGAAGAGTTTCCCGATGTCACCGTCTCCAAGATCCGGTTTTTGGAAAGCCAAGGTCTTGTTGCGCCGGAACGCACGCCTTCCGGTTATCGAAAGTTCAGTTCGACAGACCTCAACGCTCTTCGATGGATTCTGCGGCAGCAACGAGAAAACTTCCTTCCGCTCAAAGTGATCCGGCAACGTCTCGCCGAATTGGACTTCACCTCGGATATTGCGGCGGACACGGAAATGACACGCGCCGAATCCTCGGCACCCGAAACACAACAAACACTTGACTATGCGGCCGGTCCGGATGACGGCCCATATACCCGTAGTGAGCTTGCGATCCGTGCTGGCATTTCAGACGAGAATGTTGTGGAACTAGAAACGGTCGGATTGATCGTGCCTGCAGCGAAGGGCAGCAACCTATTTGGCAACGAAGCCCTCGCGGCATGTCGCGCCGTCGGCGTGTTCTTGCATCACGGCGTAGAAACGCGCCACATCCGCATGTTCTGGCAGTTCGCTCAGCGAGAAGCCTCATTGATCGACGGCGCAGTCGCTGGAATACGTCAACGCAAAGACGGAGCAAAGCGCATCGAACCGACAGTGACTGCAATGCGTCGAGCTGCCCTCGAACTGAACGCAGTTCTCCTCGGGCGCGCACTCGACGAGGCAGGCCTCTAACGGACAACTCTGACCCAGTGTGCACACCATGCGCGCTGGGATCGCGAGAGGTGCCGGTGGTACCTTGCGCTCATGACGCTTGTACGGCTTGTCGGAGTTCACGTCGACGCCTCAACGAATCAACCTGTGATACTCCTCGCAGAGACCGAGGGTTCGCGGCAACTTCCGATCTTCATCGGCGCACCCGAAGCCGCATCGATCGTGTACGCGCTCCAAGGTATGGAAACTCCGCGCCCGCTGACTCACGATTTCATCGCCACCCTGCTCGGCGACCTTCACGTCCGCCTGCAATCTGTGAACATCGACAGAGTTGAGCGTGGCACGTTTTACGCACAGTTGACGTTCTTAGACGCGAACGGTTCGACCTTGAGCATTTCAGCTCGGCCATCCGACGGGATTGCCCTTGCCGTCCGCATGCCTGAAGTGTCACTTCAGGTTGATGAGGAAGTTTTTCGTGAAGCGGGAATCACTGTGGAGGAGATCCCTGGGCCTCCAAGTGAAGAAGAACTGCAGCAATTCCGGGAGTTTCTGGCAGAGGTGCAGCCTGAGGACTTCATAGAGGAACTCTAACCT
>JBARPG010000158.1:0-5376 GCA_049642885.1 Acidimicrobiia bacterium
AGGTGCTGAGAGTCGCTCTCCCAGTTGCCCCGGCCGGACTGATCCCGGAAGACACGGTTGCCGCGGATGCCAGGAGTCCCAAGATCCAGCGGTGTTGTGGCCCAAGGAAACGCAACGATCCTCTCTCGCGGTGGCGCACGATGACCAGACCCTCGGAAATCAGCGAAAGGAGTGCGAGCATCCAGACCAGCAGTGCAGCAGCCGCCAGCGCTCCGAGGACGGCGGAATCTGTGATGGTCTCCCCTCTGAAAAACGAGCTCAGTTCACCAACGCTTGGGACGCTCCAGCGGGCGGGCGAGCCAAGCTGACGAAGCGCGAAGGCAGGTAGACCAACGTAAATCAGCGCCAGGACGAAAAGCGCGTTCACAGGGCGCCGCCGCGGCTCAATTTCATTCATATTCGTTCCATGCGTTCGCACACCCCTGAGTGTGACGACCGTCCCGCCGGAAGTCTCGGCTCAAATCGCCGGGCCGTCAAACCCCGCAGCGTCTGCGTGGGATGCAAAGGCGGGCCGGGCTCGCGCGATGGTGCTGAAATGCAAAACGGCGCCGCACGAGGCGACGCCGTTCAGGATGGGTGGTTGCCGAGCGCCTAGGCGCAACGACCTCCCCAAGGTTGCATGCCACGCTCAGAACGGAGTGCGTCGGCCATTGAATCTTGGTCATACCAGGCGGCCTGGTCCGGCGACACGCCGATCAGGTCGGGGCGGCCGTGCCGGGCGGCAACACCATTCCACGTTGACGGAAGGAATTGGTATGCCCCTCGGTATGTGCCACCAGGCGACAAGGCTCCATAGCCATTGATATGAGGTGCGGGACCACGATCGCTTTCGTGGTACCTCGTGCACGTCAGCTGCCGATCGAGCTGAAGCGCACGGCGATCTTTTTCGAGCTGATCGAGCGCTGCATAGAAGTTCAGCGCCGCGAGCTGTTCGTCGGTTGGGGCCGCCTGTGCCGTGGTGGCATCGAGCGCAGCTTGGTTGGACTCGAGGGACTTGACTGAGTAGCCGGCGAGGCCGCCACCACAGCTCGAGGCTGCGAGGGCAATAGACGCGACAGCAACATGAATACGGGACATGGATCTCCGATCCTCGGGGGATAGAACGGAGGCGCTGCGTTCGCCTCGATCACGCAAAAGCGTGGGTTCTTACGCAGCCCATCGCCGACGCAGAGCGTTCGAGGTGACGGGAAACGATCACTCGTGGTGCCGTTGAAAGAAACGCTAGCGGCACTCCCCCGCGGGATCGCAAGTGGAGTCTCCCAGAATATGGATGTTCGATTCCTTTCATACAGACCAAGAAGATCGTTATGCTCAGTTTCGAGCAGCGATTTGGGGGGCGGGCAGACGTGACAGAAGACGAAGGGATACCGCCAGGGCCAGCTGGGGAATTCCCCGACTTCGCCAACGCTCACGTTGGAGCAGTCGCTCTCACTCACCGCGTCCCACGTTCAGGACTCGTGGTGTGGCAAGGTCCGAGCGTCGGATCAACGATCGTCGAAGAACTTTCTCCAGCGCTCGCCGTTGGGATCGTGCAGGTACATCGCCATTTCGCGTTGGTAGCTACGGAATCTCGCGTCGTCGGGTGGGTCGATGCCCGCGCGCTGATCCCCATCCGGGGTTCCGGCGAACGGTGGATGCAGCCTGCATCGCTCGCCTCGATCCCTGGTTTGTTCGCGCTTTTAGCTGGTCTCGTGACGCTATTCACTCCAATGCTGAAACTGCCCGATTCATTGAATCCCAATGAAGTCACATTCGAGATCGGAAAGGCCTCTCGGATTCCGGTGGACTGGCTGTGGCACTGGGGCGACGACTCCTATACCGGATTTCACAGGACCGGGTACACGCTCGCTCAGTTGTTCTTTGTGCTGATCGGAATCGCCGCAGTTGGGTTCGTGCTGAGCTTGTTGCGTATTCGCATTGGAAAGCTCATTGCCCGGATCGGCACGATCCTGCTGGCCGCCGGTGCTCTTGCGTGGGGCATTCGCTGTATCCATTTCGTGAACCAAGCGGAAGATATCGTTCGTCGAGCGCTGGGCAACAGAGGTGTGGCCGATCAGTTGATAGCGGCTCGCAACCTGAGCCGATTCGAACTCACAGGGATTGGAACCTTCGGACTCGTCGGCTTCTCAATCCTCGCGCTTATCTGCGCAAGTTGGCCAACACCGAAACCGCAACGCCAGCGATAACCGGGACTGGCGAGGCCCGGCATAGAACAGAACCGGTCCTCACCGATACGCTCGAAGACCGTGACTCCTTCTTCCGACCAAACACCGATGCAAGCCAGCATCAACCGTCTCACCGAACTCCGCGAACAGGCGCTCCACGCCGGGAGCGAACGGTCCGTGCAGCGCCAGCACGAGCGCGGCAAACTCACCGCTCGGGAGCGCATCGACAAGCTGCTCGATCCCGACTCCTTTGTCGAGCTCGACATGTTGGCGCGCCACCGCGCACACGGATTCGGTATCGAAGAAACCCGGCCACTCACCGACGGGGTCGTGACCGGCTGGGGCCTCGTGAACGGGCGGAAGACCTTTGTGTTCTCACAAGATTTCACCGTGTTCGGTGGAGCCCTCGGCGAAGTCTTCGCTGACAAGATTCACAAGGTCATGGACCTGGCCGAAAGTGTTGGCGCTCCGGTGGTCGGACTGAATGATGGCGCGGGGGCCCGCATCCAAGAAGGTGTGGTCTCGCTTGCCAGCTATGGGGGAATCTTCCTCCGCAATGTTCGGGCTTCTGGTGTCATTCCTCAGATCTCAGTGATTCTCGGACCGTGCGCTGGTGGCGCTGTTTATTCGCCCGCCATGACCGATTTCATCTTCATGGTGAAGAACACCTCGCACATGTTCATCACCGGTCCAGATGTCGTAAAGACCGTGACCGGTGAAGACGTGACCCAAGAGGAGTTGGGTGGAGCGATGACGCACGCCAGCAAATCAGGCGTCGCTCACTTCACGGCAGACGATGAAGATTCATGCATCGAACAGGTGCGCTATTTGCTCAGCTTCCTGCCGTCGAACAACCTCGAAGACCCGCCGTATGCCGAGAGCGACGACCCGGTCGACCGCTACGGCGACATGCTGGAATCGTTGATTCCGGCCTCGCCCAATCAGCCGTACGACATGAAGAAACTCATTGCTGAAGTCGTCGACGACGGGGACTTCTTCGAGGTGCAACCCCGTTGGGCTATGAACATCGTGTGTGGATTTGCGCGAGTCGGAGGGCGCCCCGTTGGCATCGTTGGAAATCAGCCCATGCACCTTGCGGGCTGTCTCGATATCGAAGCCTCCGAAAAGGCGAGCCGCTTCGTACGGACCTGCGATGCGTTCAACGTTCCGCTCGTCACCTTCGTTGATGTTCCCGGATTTCTGCCCGGCACCGACCAGGAATATGGCGGGATCATTCGGCACGGAGCGAAACTTCTGTACGCGTACTGCGAATCGACGGTTCCTCGAATTCAGATTGTCGTGCGCAAGGCATACGGCGGCGCGTATGTCGTCATGAATTCCAAATCGATTGGCGCCGATCTCGCATTTGCATGGCCGTGCGCAGAACTTGCAGTGATGGGTGCTCAAGGCGCGGTGAACCTTCTTCATCGAAGTGAGCTCAAGAAAGCGTCCGACCCGGAAGCCCTACGCGCGGAACTCATCGAGGAGTACACCGATCGTTTCGCCAACCCATACAACGCGGCCGAGCGCGGCATTGTTGATGATGTCATTCTCCCGGGCGAGACTCGAAAGATCCTGGCCCGGTCCCTCGAACTGCTTACGACAAAGAAGGAACGCCTTCCCGCCCGCAAGCACGGAAACGTTCCTCTCTAATGGGAGCACCGCTCACGAGCTCCAGCGCATCAACTCCCGAGGAGGTCGCCGCAGTCACCGCGGTGATCGCACTGCTTTCGCAAACCTGTGAGATTGAAGCATCCGCAGAAGACCGGACACCTGCCTGGGTGAGAGCTACGCGGCTCGCCGGAGCGCGCGCTGGATTACAGCGCGGACCGTGGCGACTCTCAGGTCGCATCGGTCGCCGCTCACGCGCGTAGCCCGACGCGTACCCTGGGGCCATGGCCACTATCTTCACCCGAATTATCAGCGGAGAGCTTCCTGGCGTTTTTGTGTGGAGCGATGAAACCTGCGTCGCGTTCCTCTCAATCGCGCCCCTCTCGCCCGGACATGTGCTCGTCGTTCCACGCGAGGAGATCGAACACTGGATTGACCTCGATCCGGAAATCACACAGCACCTCATCACGGTCGCTCAAGAAATTGGGCTGGCACTCGATGCGGTGTATGAACCGGAGAAGGTCGGGCTCATGATCGCCGGGCTTGAGGTCCCGCACGTTCACATCCACGTGCTTCCGATCAACGGCGTGAGCGATATGGATTTTGCGAATGCCAAGGAAACGACACCAGACGAGCTGGAATATGAGGCCGAGCGAATTCGCGAGGAACTCAACTCCTCGCTCTGACCGCCTCGACCGAATGCGCTACTTCGACGCAGGGCCGAAACGCAACCGACGCAACAGCGCGCCGACGATGAGCAGACCAACACTCACGAAGAGAATGGCAGCGGAGAGCACGTAGATCTCTGGTGGCGTCGATGTCCTCGAGGCGTTGGCAATTCGAAGTGGGAAGGTCATCGTGTCATTGCCTGATACGAAGCGCGTCACGATGTAGTCGTCGATGGAAAGCGCGAAGGACAACATTCCCGCAGCGATCACTCCAGGGAGGATCAATGGGAGTGTCACTTTTCGGAAGGCGCGCGCAGGCGGTGCACCCAAGTCCATCGCAGCGTCTTCCAAGGTCCAATTGAAACCGCGTAATCGCGCCTTCACCGTCATGACGACAAAACTCAGACAGAACATGATGTGCGCTAGCAGAATTGTGGTCTCGCCAAGCCGGACGCTCCCTCCAATCAACGGCGGACCAAAGAAGAGGGTGACGAGCGAAGCTCCCAACACGATCTCAGGAGTCGTCAAGGGGAGTACCAAGAGGAAGTTGACCAGCCCACCACCAACGAATCGATACCGAACGAGTGCGATGGCCATGAAGGACCCGAGCACCGTCGCGACGATCGTTGCAATGAGCGCAATCTTCAGGCTCAGCAGCAGAGGGTCGACGTTCTTTGCGACGGAGAATGCTCCTTGCCAATGCTTGAGCGTGAAGCCTTCCCACTTCACGTTCGCGCGGCCCTTTGGATTGTTGAAGCTGAACGTGACGATCAAGAAAATCGGAATGAAGAGGTAGAAGATCCCGAGCGCAGCCGCGAGGTTGATAAGTCGCTTTCCGATGCGCCCACCGAGCGATGTCACAACACCAGGGCGATCGCCCCTGGACTTTTTGCCCTCCAGCAATGCCACAGGGCTCTGGCCCTCGATGATGG
>JBARPG010000159.1:0-11457 GCA_049642885.1 Acidimicrobiia bacterium
CCTGTTCACCACGCACACGCCGGTGGCGGCTGGGCACGATTACTTCCCGCCGGAACTCGCCGAGCGCTACCTTGCACCGATTGCGGAGTCGCTCGGCTGTGAGCTGGAAACGGTCATGGCGCTCGGTCGCTATACGCCCGAGGAAGCCACTGACACCTTTTGTCCGACAGTTCTGGCACTGCGAACGGCCGGGATGAGAAACGGCGTGAGCCCCCTGCATGGCGGCGTGACTCGTAGTCAATGGCGAGGGCTCTGGCCTCGCGTTCCCGAGTCCGAGATACCCGTGGGGCACGTGACCAACGGTATCCACTACCAAAGCTGGCTCTCACCGGAGTTCGACACCATCTTGCACGACGCGTTCGGGCCCGAGTGGCGGACCACCTCGCTCGACCCCGACATGTGGCGCGGATTTCTGACGATTGACGATCGCACGCTTTGGGACGCTCGCAACGCAGCGCGGGCGCGGTTGGTGGACTACACGCGCGCGTGGCTCACATTGCAAGATGAGCGACGCAGGCGCGGGTCCACTCCGAAATTCGACCCCACACAGCTTCTTGACCCGGACGCGCTCACCATCGGCTTCGTTGGGCGCTTTGTCGCATACAAACGTCCGACACTGTTCTTGCATGATCGGGAGCGGTTGGCGCGGATTCTTGGCAACGAGTCACGACCGGTGCAGATCGTCTTCGCAGGCAAAGCACATCCACGCGACCACGCCGGCAAGGGCTTGTTGCGCGATGTCGTCGCGTTTGCTCGCGACTCGGGGCTGCGGCACCGCGTCGTCTTCCTCGAAGACTTCGACATGGCCATGGACCGATACCTCGTTCAGGGAGTGGACCTCTGGCTGAACACGCCGAGACGGCCGCTTGAAGCGTGCGGGATCAGCGGAATGAAGGCCGGCGCAAACGGTGCCCTCAACCTCAGCACCATCGACGGCTGGTGGGACGAAGCGTGGAAGGCCCGTGATCTCGGTGCCGCTCCGATCGGCTGGAGCATCGGCGATGAGACCGACCACGATGATCCGGTTGAGCACGATCGTCTCGACGCCCTTTCCTTCTACGATCAAATTGAGAACCACATCGTGCCCGCCTTTTACGATCGCGACGCAGATGGCATCCCCACCCAATGGCTTGCGAGTATGAAACAGGCGATCGCCACGTTGAGCCCCACCTGGAATTCACATCGCATGGTCCGTGAATACACCGATGCTTGGTACGCGCCGAGCCAGCCCCGAGCCGAAGCGTTGTCAGCGCGCCACGGTCGCCGGGCGAAGAAGTTGGCGGAACGGCTGGCGCGTCTGCGACGCGATTGGGACGCGGTGGCGGTGGCCCGTGTCGAGGCGGAACGCAGGGATGACACGATTACCGTGCGCGCAGCGCTCGAACTCGGACCCATCAAGGCAGGGGACGTCGAGGTGCAGGTGTGGGTCCATCCCGATGTGGGCGAAGCGAGCGCAGTTCCCGTCGCGATGAAGTTGAAGCGAAGCGCCGATTCTGCGACTCGCTACACCCTCGCATTCCCCAACGCGCACGAATGCGATATCACAGTTGCGGTACGTGCCGTCGCGAACACCGAAGACCTCATAGATCCGTTTGACGGCGGCGTGATTACATGGTCCGAAGGAATCCACCTCCCGTGGACGCCTCCGGCCGATGTGAAAACCAAATCTGATCCACGCCCGCGGTCGACGCCCAAACAATCCAGCGAGGTTTCGTGACCGGACGCAAAGAAATCGAACACCTTCGCCAACTCGCCCGCGCGTACGACATCGATGATCGTGGCATTCGCCCCGACGGGCGCCGTGTCCTCGCGTCGCCCGAGACCCTGCTGGCGGTGCTCCGTGCGCTGAACGCTCCGGTAGAGCACATCTCGGATGCACCAGACGCGCTGCGCGAACGCGAGCTGAGGCCGTGGCGTACGCCGATCGACATCGTTTCCGTAGCCTGGGATGGCATCGTCGATCGAGGTATCGCGCTGCGCCTTCCAGAATCGCACGCGGAGGTTGAGCTCGAAGCGGAGCTCGTCATCGGCACGCAACACGTCACCTGCACAGTGCTCCCCTCGAGTCTCTCGTTCATTCGCAAAGTCGAGAGCGAAGGCGTCGCGTATGTCGAGTGGCGTTGGGCACCAACCGATGCATTCGGTCGCCTCCCGACAGGAGTGCACACGCTCTCTCTCACGAGTCCAGATGTGCATGTCCAAACCACAATCCTCTCCGCGCCGAGGCATGGAGGGACCAATCGCGTTGCCGAGGCAACGCCGGGTTGGGGCATCGTCAGCCCCATCTACTCGATACGCAGTGAACGCTCCTGGGGCACAGGTGACCTCGGTGACCTCAAACGGCTCGGAACGTGGGCTGGCGGTCGGGGAGCAACGACTCTCGCCACGCTCCCACTACTCAGCGGCACAACTGACGCACTGAGCGGCTTCAGTCCATATTCGCCGATCTCGCGGCGATTTTGGAATGAGATGTATATCGACGTCGACCGCATTCCCGAATTGCTGACCGCTCCGCGTGCTGCCGCGCTGCGCTCGAGCCCCGCGACCCGTGCCGAGCTTGCGGCGATCAGTGCCCTCCCCCGTGTCGACTATCGCCGCGCAGCCGAGGTGAAACGGCGAGTACTCGAAGCGATCGTCCAAGAATCCTCAGAGATGTCGCCAGCACGGGAATCCGCGTTCCGTGCGTTCATCGCGTCACACCCCGAAGTAATCGAGTACGCCCGGTTTCGTGCCACCGCGGAACGATTCGGCCCGGTGTGGCGAGACTGGCCTGACCGATTGCGTTCGGGACACATCACCTTCAGCGATGTCGACCCCCTCGCAGAGGCGATGTACCAATACGGCCAGTGGATCATGCATGAGCAGGTGCTCGACACGCGAGGGACACTCGAACGCCAGGGCGTTGCGCTTGCACTCGACTTGCCACTCGGGACGCGAAACGACGGCTTCGACGTGTGGAAGGCACCCGATCAGTACGTCTCGGGAATTGAGGCGGGCGCGCCGCCTGACGCGTTCTACCCCGCTGGGCAACACTGGGGATTCCCGCCGATGCATCCCGAGCATTCGCGGAGAGACGGTCTCGCATCGCTTCGAGAGCCCATCGCGTTCCACTTCGCGCATGCACCGATTTTGCGCGTGGATCACGTCATGCAGTTTCAGCGCCTCTGGTGGGTTCCCCAAGGTTGTGAAGCGACCGACGGTGTCTACGTTTCCACCCAGCTTGAAGAACGAATCGCCGCGTGCTGCGTCGAAGCAGCGCTCGCGGGCGGCGATCTTGTGGGCGAGAATCTCGGCACGGTGAGCGATGAGCTGAACGAAGCGCTTGCCGAACACCACATCGCTGGCATGCACGTGGTGCAATTCGCGTCGACCCGAGATGGTGTCGACCAGGTGCCCCCGGTCGGCGACGACACCTACGCCAGCATCGGCACCCATGACATGCCCACACTCGCGGGCTGGTGGGAAGATCTTGATCTTGTCGACGTCGACGGCAACTCGCGGTTCCCGGCAGCACTCGAGAAGAAGGTCCGCGCCAAACGTGTGCATGCGCGTGCGTTGCTGTGGCGCGATCTCGGGGGAGGCGGCCCACCGCCGAAGGTCGCGACTCAAGAACTTCTGCAGTCAATGCTGAAGCGCCTCGCCGCCTCGGGAGCGAGAACCGTCATCGTCCCCCTCGAGGACCTTTGGCTCGATCGCGATCCGCAGAATCGCCCGGGCACGATGGCCACACAAAACTGGACGAAGGTGTTCGAGCATTCTCTGTCTGACCTCGACGGCGCGGGTCCGTGGGATGACGCGATTGGGGTCTTGGCGGCGACTCGCCCGGTGGTGTCGGCGTCCGACCTCAATCAGACCATCGATTCGGTTCGCTACGACGTCTCGGGGATTTCGGATTTTGATCTCCATCTGTTCAACGAAGGCCGCCACTTCCAACTGGGCGACATGCTCGGAGCACACCTCATGTCGATCGATGGCGTTTCGGGAGTGAGATTCGCCGTGTGGGCCCCGAATGCGGAGCACGTCTCTGTGATCGCGGACTTCAATGACTGGACCGTCGGTCGGCATCCGCTGCGCCCCATTAAGGACTCCGGGATTTGGGAGGGGTTCATCGCGGGTGTCACGTCGGGTGCTCGATATAAGTATCGGATCCACTCGGCCTTCGATGGCAGCATCCACGACAAAGCCGATCCGTTCGCCTTCCTGGCAGAGGAACCTCCGCGCACAGCCTCAGTCGTGCATGATCTCGACTACACCTGGCACGACGCCGCCTGGATGGGAACGCGGCCTTCGCTGCAGGCAATGGACCAGCCGCTGTCGATCTACGAACTGCACATCGGCTCGTGGATGCGCGGCGAAGATGGCGCCGCGTTGACCTACCGCGCTTTGGCTCCGATTCTCTTCGAATACCTGCAAACAACGGGCTTCACTCACGTTGAGTTCATGCCAGTTATGGAACATCCGTTCTATGGCTCATGGGGCTACCAGATCAGCGCTTTCTTCGCACCGACGAGTCGCTACGGAACCCCCCAAGACTTCATGTCGCTCGTCGACTCACTCCATCAGGCGGGCATCGGCGTGATCCTCGACTGGGTGCCCTCACATTTCCCTGCCGACGCGCACGCGCTCGCGCACTTCGACGGCACATATCTGTTCGAACACGCTGATGACCAACGCCGCGTGCATCCCGACTGGGGATCGCATGAGTTCAACTACGCGCGCAATGAAGTGCGCTCGTTTCTGATTTCAAACGCGCGTTGGTGGCTCGAGCGTTATCACGCCGACGGTCTGCGAGCCGACGCGGTCGCTTCGATGATCTACCTCGACTATTCGCGGGCAGCGAACCAGTGGACACCAAACGAACACGGGGGGAATGAAAGCCTTGAGGCATTGCATTTCCTCCGAGAGTTGACGGTGGAGGTCGCCCGCGCCGTTCCCGACGCGCTCGTCATCGCCGAGGAGTCGACTGCGTGGCCAGGGGTGACACGCCCAACGGTGACTGGTGGTTTGGGATTCGACTACAAGTGGGATCTCGGATGGATGCATGACACCTTGGATTTCTTCGCCCGTGATCCAGTGCATCGAAAGTTCCATCAAGGCGCTCTGACCTTCCGCATGTTGTATGCCTTCACCGAGCAGTTCGTGTTGCCACTCTCCCACGATGAAGTGGTGCACGGAAAAGGCTCGCTCGTGTCGCGCATGCCTGGAGACTCGTGGCAGAAGCACGCAAACCTCCGCGTGTTGTACGGATACCAGTACGCGCTTCCCGGCAAGAAGCTGCTCTTCATGGGCGACGAAGTTGCGTCTCCATATGAGTGGAGCCACGAGGGTTCCTTCAACTTCTCCCCAGAAGAACACTCTCCCGAGGCAGGCGTGCGCAGATGGATCGCGAAGTTGAATCGGCTCCACGAAACGGTGCCCGCCCTCCACGAACTCGATCACAGCAGCGCTGGATTCGAGTGGATTGCCTGCGATGACGAGGTGAACACGGTGATCGCGCTCGTGCGGAAGAGTCGACATCTCAGCGACCAAGTTGCTGCGATCTTCAACCTCACCCCCGTGCCTCGATCCGCATACCTCCTTGGCGTTCCGCTGGCAGGAACATGGCAGGTTGCGGCAAACAGCGACGCTTCGGAGTTTGGTGGCAGCGGGTATGAAAGCCCCGCTTCCTATGAGTCCAAGCCCCTTCCATTCCATGGGTATGGGCAGTCCATTGCCTTGGATCTTCCGCCCCTCTCAGCGTTGTACCTTTCTCATGACGGGAGGACCGCATGACCACACGCAATGTCTGTATCCACGCTCACTGCTACCAGCCGCCGCGGGAAGATCCGTGGCTTGACACTGTGGCTCACGAGTCCTCTGCTGCCCCGGCGCACGACTGGAACGAACGCATCGCCAACGAGTGCTATCGGCCGATGCGTGCTGCTCGGCTCCTCGACGGCGACGGCCATATTCAGGCGTTGAATAACAACTACGAAGATCTGTCATTCAACGTTGGCCCGACCTTGCATCGGTGGCTGGAACAGAACACCCCTGATATCGACGAAGCGGTTCGTCACGCCGAGATGACCTCCTTCGAGGCGACCGGTCACGGTCGAGCACTGGCGCAACCGTGGGTGCATGTGATCCTTCCGCTGGCAGACCCGCGCGACCGTGCCACCTTGCTTCGCTGGGGAGTCGATGATTTCGTTGCTCGTTTCGGACACCAGCCCGAGGGCGCATGGCTGCCGGAAACTGCCGGGGATATCGCGACCCTCGAAGCGCTTGTAGACGTGGGAATTACCGCAACGATCCTCGCTCCGCAACAAGCCGCTCGCGTGCGCGCGATCGACAATTCCGCGTCGAGCGATGGCCAGCATGCTGGCGACACTGGGAATGACCGACCGTGGCACGATGTCGATGAGTCGACCCTCGATGTCTCACTGCCCTACCGAGTCCCGCTGCCATCTGGACGTTCGATCGATGTCGTCTTTTTTGACGGGCCAGTGTCGCGCGCAATTGCGTTTGAGGGACTGCTTGAAAGCGGTGATCGCCTGGCCGACCGTGTGCTTGCAGCAGTCCCGACCGATGACGATCGCAGAATCCTGATGATCGCAACGGATGGTGAGACCTTCGGGCACCATCACCGCTACGGAGAAATGGCCCTCGCGTGGACCTTCCGGCGACTGAATGAGACTCCCGATGTGGTGGTGCGAGGACTTGTGGAGTTCATCCGCGCTGCCCCACCGCAGAACGAAGCCCAGATTCATTCACCATCCTCCTGGTCATGCGCGCATGGTGTGGAGCGGTGGCGTTCGAACTGCGGATGCAGCACCGGCGGCCGCCATGGATGGCAGCAGCACTGGCGCGCGCCCCTTCGTAAGGCCCTCGACGACCTGCGCGACCGCATCGCTGGCCTCTTCGAGAGGGAATGCCAACGGCTGCTCAAAGACCCCTGGGCAGCGCGAGACGACTACGGCCGTGTCCTCGCCGGCGTCGAATCACTTGATGACCTCATTAGCCGTCACGCGGCGGCGGAGCTTTCTGAGATCGACCGGCGCTGCGCGTTCGATCTCTTACGAGCGCAGTTCCATTTGATGTTGGCCTTCTCCTCATGCGGCTGGTTCTTCTCTGATGCCGCAGGAATCGAGACGATCATCAACCTTCGCCAAGCCGCCCGGGCGATCGAGCTGACCGAGCGCTGGACCGCCGAGTCGCTCGAAGATGATTTCGTGCGATCTCTTACGCCGATGCGTTCGAACGAGCGAAGGGAAGGCGACGGTGCGGCTATCTGGGCGCGCCACGTGGTGCCTGCGCGCATCGCGGGAGGTCTCGCCGTTTCCCTCCGTCGCAATCCAGCAGGTGAGATCGCTCATGAGCGCCTCGCGGAAGCGGAGCGACGCGGGTATCGGATGCCTGATCTCGGTCTGACCGATCTCATGGAGAGCGCGTGCCAGGAAGTCGCGGAGGCCGCCCTCAATGATCACTCTGAGCTGCCCGCCCTGCTCGCCCTTGCACGTTGGCTGCCCGACGAGTCAACGCCGGCATTCTGGGCCGCTCAAAACGCGGTCGTGGCTGCGCGTGATGCTGGGGCGACGCAAGACGAAACATTGATCGCTCTCGCCGACCTCCTCGGCGTTGCGATCTAGCGCAGCGCCGCACCTTCCGAGCGTTGGTGATCTAGCGGCATGCCACGCCGCACCTTCCGAGCGTTGGTGATATGAGGTGACATATAGCGTCACTTTGGTACCCAACGCTGGCGGGACGCTGGTCACGCAACACGCTCGGTCAATGCCGCGCGCACGGTATCGACCAGCTCGGCGTCGACGGTGCTCGAAGTGAAGCGCAGGACCGTCCAACCCGCCATGACGAGTTCGTTCGCCCTCGCTCGATCGCTGTCGAATGCTGAGCGCGACGAGTGGTATTTCCATCCGTCGAGCTCAATCGCGAGCTTGTGGGACGGATACGCCATGTCGATACGCACCGAGCGACGCGGGAGATTCAAGCGGAACTGGAGTTCGGGTAGTTCGAGTTCCGACGCGGCAAGTTGTCGAAACGCCCGCACTTCGAGATCTGATTCCAAATCATCGAATCCTGGGATCCTGCGGCTCAGCACTTCATTGATCCGGCTCAAACGACGTCCCGGAGCCGGGGCTACACCACTGACGCATTGCCGCAGTTCATTCAGCGTCACGATGCTTTGGCGAATACCAATATCGAGTGCCTCCCCAAGCTGGGATGCAGCGCGGCGACCACTTACGTCGATGAGCGTTCGGGCGAAGCTGGTTACGGGCACGTCGCATCTCGTGGTGTGATCGACCGAATGAAACGCGATGCTGCGGTGAGTCACAACGCCCGGAAGCCTCCTTTGGGCCAACCTGCATGTGGTGACTTCAAGAGCGGCATCATCAAGTGCGGTGATTCCCCAAAGGCGTGCCGCTGCCCCGTGCGATAGGACCGCACCAGGGCCGGCCGCAAGGACCGCGCCCATGGCGGACTGCTCGAAGGATCTTCGAGATCCGCTGACTCGCAAAATCCCAAGCCGCACCTTCTCGAGATGGCCAATCGCGATCTGGTGGCGCAGCTGACGTCGCGTAACGCCAAGAGCGAAGACCTGTGCGGATGTGAAAACACCGTGTTGTTGGCGACCGAGTTTCCCGAGCGATTGAAGTTCCATCACCGGAGTCTCGTATCAGCCTGTGACAGGTCGATCACGGCAACTGTGCTCAAAGCCGTGACCGCACGAGAGCGTTGGGTACCAAAGTGACGCTATATGTCACCTCATATCACCAACGCTCGAGGGCTTGGGGGCGAGCGCTACGAAACCTGACAGTTCACGACAATCGGAGCCCACTCCGCGACGTGCAGTTGCTGCCACGAGCTGAGGTCCGGATGCGAGGGCACCACCCGGGCCGTGAATCCGTAACTTCCCGATCGTTCACAGGTGATGTTGGCTTCGTACCTCCAACCGTCAACCCCCTGCTCGACGGGTTGCATCACGATGAGCTCGGCGTGCTGTAGATCGTCGTCGAGGTCCACGGATCCGTGCCAAAGCTGCACCTCAACATCATCCGGTGCCAGCGTCCCAAGACTGATCGTCGCCCAGATGTTCTGACTTCCACCAAGTTGGGTGGGGCGATCCTCATGTGTCATCGACTTGACGCGCACAGACGGCCACGATCGTTCGACACCCGTCTTCCATGTCCTCAGCGCCCGTGCACGTGCGTGCCCGTCGGCGTTCAAGTCAGTTGATCGCCGAGACGCTGGCAAGTAGAGCTTTTCGGTGTAGTCGCGCAACATTCGCGTCGCAACGAGCTTCGGACCGAGTCTCACGAGCGAGGCGCGCATCATGTCGATCCATTGGTGTGGCAGACCGTCTTCACCACGCTCATGGAACTTCGGCACGACTTCGCTCTCGAGAATCGTCAACAGGCTCGATGCTTCGACTTGGTCTCGGTCGCGCTGATCTTCAATCCATTCCGCCGAAGGAATCGCCCACCCAACCGCCGGCTCGTACATCTCATCCCACCAGCCATCCAAGATTGAGCAGTTCAGCGCGCCGTTCAACGCAGCCTTCATTCCGCTCGTTCCGCATGCCTCTTGGGGTCGCACCGGGTTATTCAGCCACACGTCGACGCCTCGGTACAACATGCGCGCCATGCCGATGCCGTAGTCCTCAAGAAACACAAAACGGTGACGCACTTCAAGATCACTCGCCATCCACGAAATGGCGCGGAGCATGTCCTTGCCAATCGCGTCAGCCGGATGGGCTTTCCCTGCGAACACGAATTGAACAGGGTGCTTCTTCGATAACAGCAACTCTCGCAAACGTTCCGGTTCGAGGAACATCAGCGTCGCGCGCTTGTAGCTCGCAAACCGCCGCGCGAATCCAATCGTCAACACCGTCGGGTCTAGGACGTGATCGCACCACGCGACAGCACCCTCCGACTCACCCCGCGCCAACGACGCCTCACGCACGCGCCGGCGAGCGAACTGCACGAGTCGTTCCCGGTTCGGGCGGCGCAAGGACCACAGCTCTTCATCGGGAACTTCAGCAAGCGATTGCCATCGTGTTTCGTCGGCGGTCACCCAGTCCGATCCGATCGTGCGGTCAAGAAGGTCGCTCATCTCTCGGGACACCCACGAACGAGCGTGCACACCATTGGTCACCGAGGAAATCGGAATGTCCTCGAGTTCGAGTTTCGGCCACACCTCGGAAAACATCTTGCGGCTGACCTCGCCATGCAGTGCCGACACTCCATTGGCGGCTCCGGACAGATGCAAGCCCATCACCGCGAGGTTCAGTTCCTGTTCATCTTCCAGAACCTCCGGAGCTCCGAGGGCGCGTCCGGCGACCATCAGGGTTTCGATCGTGACCCCGCATTGTTTGGCCCAACCCGAAAAGTATTGCTCGACGAGTTCCTTGGGAAAGCGATCGATCCCGGCCGGTACCGGGGTGTGCGTCGTGAAGACCTGCGCGGGCCGGGCGGCTTCGACCGCTTCTTCAAACGTCAACCCATCCTCCACGACGAACTGACGAATGCGTTCGAGCGCGAGGAACCCGGCGTGCCCTTCGTTCATGTGGAAGACGTCAGGCGACAGTCCGAGCGCGCGCAACGCGCGCACCCCACCGACGCCGAGCACCAACTCTTGCCGCAATCGTTGCTCATTGCCCCCGCCATACAGGCGGTCAGTAATGAGCCGTTCGGCTTCAGCGTTTTCGTGGACGTCAGTGTCGAGCAGATAGAGATCGATGCGACCGACCGTTGCCTTCCACACACTCGCGTACGCGGTCACATCCCCGAGCTCGATCGGGATCTTGAGACCGTCGACTTGTTCCAGTGCCATTTCGCGGGGATTCAGCCGAGGGAATCGTTCCTCTTGCCAGCCACTTGCATCGAGCGCCTGACGAAAATACCCGTGGTGATAAAACAGCCCGATGCCGACAAGCGGGATACCCAGGTCGCTCGCAGCCTTCAGATGATCACCCGCCAAGATGCCAAGTCCGCCCGAATATTGAGGCAGCGCTTCGGCAATTCCGAACTCCGGCGAGAAATAGCCGACGAGACCCAGTTCCCCAGCATGGTGGATCTGGAACCAGCGTTTCGCCGCGAGTGAGCGCTGTAAATCATCGCGAACATCGAGCACCGACGAGACGAAACTTTCATCAGCACCAAGCGCATCGAGCCGCGCTTGAGGGATTCGCGCGAGATAGCCGACCGCGTCGATTCCGTCGTAATCCCACCGGACAGGATCGATTCGCCGAAAGAGGTCTTGCACTCGTTCGTCAGAAAGCCACCCGAGATTCATCGCTATTTCTCGCAACGGGGTCAGGCTTTCGGGGAGGACTGTGGAAACTGTGAAGGTATGAACGGCTCGCATCACCCGCGACGGTATCCGACGGAGCGGCCATGCAGAGCCAGCGGGGCACTCGCCTCGTAACCTGACACCTTGTGTGCGGCATTGCAGGATTCATAGGAC
>JBARPG010000160.1:0-4128 GCA_049642885.1 Acidimicrobiia bacterium
CGTCGAGTTCGTCGAGGAACGGGCCCGCCATAGCGTCACCGACGATGACGAGGATGTTGACGCGTTCCGCTTCGAGCGCGGCCACCATCTCCGAGCGATCGAGGTGTCCTCCGGGCATCAACACGACCGTGCCGCCACCGAAGAGCGTCGAAAACGCGAGCCAGTGAGCGCTTGCATGCATGAGCGGAGGCGCGGCGAGCGCGACGAGCCCTGGTCGCAATACCCGAGTTGCGAGATCTTCGGGGGCTGCGATGACGTCACCCATTCGCATGGAATCTCCGCCACCCATCGCCGCAAAGAAGATGTCTTCGTGGCGCCACAGCACACCTTTGGGGAGCCCGGTGGTTCCACCGGTGTAGACGCAATACACGTCATCTCCGGATCGGTCGCCGATTACTCCCGTGATCGACGCGGAGTTCACGGCGGACTCGTAATCCTCACTGCCGTCAACGGCGCTGTCGTCGCTTGTCGGGTTGACGGCGAGCACCGCGCGTCGGTCCGTCATTGAATCGATTGCGGTTGCGACCGATTTCGAGAACGACGCGTCGTAGATCAGCGCGACCAAGCCTGCATCCGAAAAGAGGTGTCGCAGTTCGGCGTCGACGTAGCGATAGTTCACGTTGACGGGAACGGCAGCGAGTTTGAAACACGCCAACATTCCCTCGATGTACTCGGTTCCATTCGTGAGGAGCAATCCAACAAAATCCCCAGCTCCAACTCCACGAGCTGTGAGAACGTTGGCGAGTTGATTCGATCGATCATTCAATTCGGCAAAGGTCAGGCGTCGTGGTCCCGCGATGATTGCGACCGCCTCGGGGACTTCAACGACCACACTCTCAAAGAGGTCGGCCAAGTTGAAGGTGAGCGGGGGCGTCGGAGCGTCAGGATTCACCGGGCCATTATCGCATCGAGCGCACGGGGAGTGGCGAGAGTGTTGACCGCCGTCATGTGACACGTCAGTGACGGCCTCGCAGACCCGAACTAGGTTTCATCATGAACGAACAAGGGGAGTGTGATCGTGGAGCGGATGGAGGGTGCAGATGCGTGGTATCTCTACCTCGAAGGACCAACGATGTACCTGCACGTCACCGGCGTGCTCCTGCTCGATCCGACGACTGCTCCGAATGGGTTCTCCTTTGCGCAGTTGAGGGAATTCGTTTCGAGTCGACTCGAGTTCATGCCTGCCCTCCGCCGACGCTTGGTTGAAGTTCCCCTGGCCATCGATCACCCTGGGTGGATCGAAGACCCCGATTTCGATATCGACAACCACCTGCACGAGCGCCACCTCGGTGATGCGAGAACGATGGATGAACTCACCGCGTATGTCGGCGAGTTTGCGTCGGTGCCGCTTTCTCGGGATCGACCGCTCTGGGACATGGTCCTCGTCGATCATCTTGAAGGAGGGCGAGCGGCGGTCATTGCGAAGATGCACCACTGCATCATCGATGGTGGATCTGGCATGGACGCCATGGCGTATTTGCTTGATCTGTCGCCCGAAGCTCAAGATGCACCCACACCACGCCCGTGGTCCCCGGACGCCGCGCCCAGCGCCGTAAACGTCGCCGCATCCGCTGCAATCAATCGGCTGAAGACCCCGCTGCGGCCCGCACGTGCTGCCGTCGGCGCGGCGCGTTCCGTTGCGCGACTTGTCGGGGTGTCTCTCGGTCGACGACTCGGTCGATCGAGCGCGGCCACACGCAAAGCGATTGCGCCGCGTACGAGATTCAACGCCACGATTAGCGGTGATCGTTCGGTTGCCTTCGGACTCGCTCCACTCAAGGATTTCAAGATCATCAAGTCGGCTTTTGGCGTGACGGTCAACGACGTGGTGTTGGCGGCGTGCACCGCCGGACTTCGGCGTTACCTCGAAGCATGGGACACGATTCCTGATCGAGCGTTGATTGGCTCGATCCCGGTGTCAACTCACGGGCAGCCATCTGGCGGCGCAACAAATCAGGTCTCGATGATGTTCGTTGAATTGCCCGTGCATCTGTCAGACCCGGTCAAACAGCTTGAGTCCATTCATGCAGGCAGCGATAGCGCAAAAGAAATGCAACGTGTCGTTGGCACCGACCTGGTCAGCGACATAGTGGAACTCGTGCCGGGGTCGATGTTTCACATGGTGACGCGGCTGTACTCGCAGTCGGGTCTGGCGGATCGCCTCGCACCCATGCAGAACCTCATCATTTCGAACATCATGGGGTCGCCGATCCCCGTGTACATGGCTGGGGCGCGCGTGACGGCGATGTATCCGTTTGGGCCGCTCGCGGAAGGCTCCGGTCTCAACATCACGGTGTTGTCGAACATGGATGAAATGAATATCGGGCTCATCGCATGTCCGGAACTTGTGCCGCACCTCGACGAACTCCTCGCGGGCATTCAACAGGGAGTGACTGCGCTCCTCAAGGCGAGCAAACGAGGGCGTGCCCCTAGGAAATGAGTCCGGCGCGTTTTAGCGTTTCGTCGACGAAGGCCCACGCGGAATCTGACCAGAGGTATCCGACGTGATTGCCTGCGAACCAATGCATCTCAGGCTCGTCCCAGTGCTGCCATAGCCGGTATGCCTGTTCGGTGGTCGTGAGGCGATCACCGAGTCCCGCGAAGATTGCTCGTTTCTCTTTGGGCAGCACGACCGGCATCGCGAGCGGGGAGATCACGCGGTGCACGTCTTGCGCGGTGCCATCGAGAATGTTGTGTTCGATACTTCGCATTCTCAGGTGGAGCGGCGAGTGGTGATGTACGAGTTTCGGGAAATCGATCATAGGAATTCCCGCGAGGGCCATGTCGAGGTCAGGATCGAACGCAGCAACAAGGGAGGTCATGAGGCCGCCGAGCGAGACGCCGCACACCCCGAGGCGCGTCGGATCTTGTGATCGCACCCAACTCAAGAGACGGCGGATGTCCCAGAGCCCTTGCGTCACCCCGTGGATGCTGTTCATGAGCTCAAAGCTCAAGAACTCATCGCCGCTGATCTTGCTGGGCTTGCGTGCCCCGTGCACCGGCAGCACGATCGCGGCCAGGTTCAGTCCGAGTTCGTCATGCAGATGCTTCGCGTGGAATCCGAAGAGATCCATGAACACCGAACCGGTACCGAAGCCGTGAATGCAGACGACCCATGGCCGCGGCGGCCCTTTGTGACGGAGAATCCACGCGGACGCCGTGCGGTTCGCTTCGAAGGCCAGCCAACGGTCGGTCCCCGGTACGCCCAGGTGAGGTTCGTACTCGCTCGGCCACCACAATCGTTCGTAACTCTTGCCGAGTGCCCAACCGCGCGTAATCGACGGTTGCTCGAGGGGCGGTGGGGTCTGGTGAAAGGACACAGGGTTCTTCAACCAACCGCGATCCTCGAAGAGCGCCTGTGCCCGGCGCATTTCTTCTCCGACGCGGTGGTAGTCCGCGCGGCGCGGGAAACGATTCGGTCCGACCGCGAGCGCCATGATGGCCTCGTCCATTGCCACGTGACCGATGAGTGCCGGTGTGACCTTTGTCGGGGGAAGGCCGGGCGGACGGTCTCCGGGGCTCCCGCGCAACTCGGTGTTGATCCAACGGAGTGTCCGCGGCACTGCAGTACTCAATCGGGCGAGGGGTTGTCGTGCGAGGCGTTTCTCCATGCCGCGGTATGTGCTGACCGCGTTGTTGACGGTGCGTCCGGGATGCCACCAGGGGAGGTCCACGCTCGTATCGGGACGAGTGACCTGCTCTTCAGCTGGTGTTTCGAGTGGTGCGGTAGCAGCCATGGGGCACACCTCCAATTCGATTTCGCCAGCCTGCCACGTCTGGGGAGTCGGGGGCGTGTTGGGTCAGTGGCCGTGGAGGGCGTTGGTGAGGACGGACATTTCCTCGGCGATGTCGTCGGCGAGCACCCACGGGTCGGGAAGGGTGCGTGAGCAACCCAGCATGGAAACAAACATGGTGTCGATATAGGACCATGCGGTGATATTCAGCCCGATGCCTTCGAGAATTGGTCCGCAGGAATACAGGGCGGTGATGGCCCCGCCTTCCATTTCGAGCTTCGCTCGAGGGCCGGGAACGCTGCTCGCTATGAGGTTCAGTGGCGGCCGAACGCGATTCGACAATTTGGTTGCCGCCCACGATTTCATTGTCGCCGCGTACAGCGCAGGAGGAATG
>JBARPG010000161.1:0-7252 GCA_049642885.1 Acidimicrobiia bacterium
CCGCTCCGTATCTCCTTGTTGACTTTGCATCGTGCGTTGGTTGTGATCTCAATCTCCTTGAGCTGGATCGGGTCAGACACGATGACTCTGCGACCGTGCATGTTTCCGAAGATCGTTACGGTGATCGAGTCGTCCCGCACCTGGGTGTGAATCAGAACTCCGGTCGGGAGGTCGTTGCGAAACCTATTGTCGGTACTTGGCCACGCCAACGTCGCCTCTCGGCCGAGCGGATAGCGCGAGATATAGATCGAATGCGCGGTGTGCTCAATGTCGACCAAGCCAGCCGCGTACGTTGCGTTGTACAGCGTGGTCGAAACCTGCGAAACACCTCCGCCGACGGTGTCTTCGAAACTCAGATCAGCAGCAATCGAATGCGCAACGACATAGCCCTTCTCAAGGGTTCGTTCACCGAGGCGTTCGTTCAAGGAGAAGACCTTGCCGGGTTCGACGACTGAACCGTTTACGCGCTTCGCGGCGACACGGATGTTGGTAATCCGCGTCTCGCCCTTCGGGAAGGGCGTTGTGAATTGCCCGATGACCTCTTTGATGTCCATGCGTTGAGCCCACGCGGTGTTATGCGCAGGTTGGATCGTGGCGGGGCTCACAGTGATATCGCTCTTACCCGCCATGATCTGGCTTGCGATTGCGTCAACTGGCACCCGCGAACCGGCGCGTGACGGCACGATCGTCGCGTGGTTTCCATGCACGCTCCAGGTCGCGTCCCGCGGAGCGGTCTCGATCGCAGCAAGTTCGGGAGCCAGGGCACGACGCAGAGCCGCGCTATCAATTTCGATGGAAACGGTGGTCGTGACGTTACGCGTTCGCAATGCTGACGCCAGTTCGACCTGTGACAGGGGCAACGTGCGCGTGCCGACATGGATCGTTCGCTCGCGTGCGAGTAACGCTTGTGCCGTTTGCGCGGCGGCTTGCAACGAAGACTCGGGAATGCTCGGTTGGCGCCGGGCGATCGGAATGGCGATCGTTCGAAACCGCGGATCAGAAATCCCCGCGACGATCATCTGGTGCACCTGCTGACGATCGAAGCCCGAGCCCGCGCGTGGTGAGACGATGTGCACAGTTCCGTTCTTGAAACTCAGTGAACCTTCGCGCAGCGTGACTGCTGGCAGCTGCTCGAATTGGTCAATGAGTGCCTGGAGCGCCGCCTCGTCGTAGCGCACAACTGGCTGAATCTGGTCGTTGTCGAACTGGCGTGTCAGGAGGCCAGCTGCCGCAGCGACCGGGTTCGTATCGAATCCCGTTTCGAGCGCACGCTGCACGGTGGCGCGCAGGTCGATCTGAACGCCGATTGATGCCGGCTGTGTCGTGTATTCCTGTGTGCCGACGGTGATCCGCAGCGGCTGGGTTGCGATCTCCTGGCTGAGCGGAGCGATCTTCGCGACGAGGGACTGTTCGTCGAGCCCTGAGATGTCGATACCGCTCATCGAGATCCCGTCGAGTACGCGATTCCCGGATTGGGCGCGTTCGATCAAGGGCGCCCACGCCGCAAGGATGAGCGTCGCCCCTACTCCGATCTGGACGCGCCGCGAAGGCGTGGCCCTGAACACGAGGGCAACGGTAGCGACCTCGACAATCGACTGCCTTACCGCGTGGTCGAACCGGCCGCCTCCTGCGATCAGTACCATGCCCTGCACATGGCAGCTCCGATTGATCGACAACTGGTGCGGGTGCTTCGGCGAGCAGGTGCGAGCGCGCAGGAAATCGATCGCGCCGCGGCGGAAGGCTGGCTCACCCTTCTGGCGATTGATCGAGTGCTGCTGCCGGGAGCGCGACGCTACGACGCGCTGGAGATTTCTGATCGGGCAGGTATCGATCCTCAACTCGCGCTGCGGCTTTGGCGCACGATGGGTTTTCCCGAGCCCCCGTTGACAACCCCGATGTTCACCGATGAAGCCGCGAGCGCGCTCGAAAAGGTTGTAGCGCAGTCGTGGCGTCGGGATCTCGGTCCTGACGCCGAAGCCCCCGATCGCATTGTGGCTTCTGCTCGTGCTGTGAGTGCGGGCTTGGCTCGCGTCGCCGAGAGCCTTTCGGATGAGATGTCGGCCGTCGTGAACGACCTACGGGCGAAGGACGTGTCCGATGAGGAGATAGCGCTCGGTCTCGTGAACCTCATTTCGTGGGATGAACTCCGCATGGTGCAGGACTACGCGCTTCGTTCGATTTTGCGAGCCGCGCTCTGGCGAAAGATCGCGACCGCTCCCGGCGAGCACGGTCCAGAAGTCACGGTCGGATTCCTCGACCTCGTTGGTTTCACCTCACGCAGCTTGGTGGTGAGCGTTGATGAGCTGTCCTCGATGATTTCGCGGTTTGAGTCGATGGCCTACGACATCGTCGCGATCCACGGCGGTCGCACCGTCAAGATGATCGGCGACGAGGTGATGTTTGTCGCAGATGAACCCGCAAGCGCCGCGTATATTGCCATCGAACTTCTCGATGCCATCCGTAATGATCCTGTGCTCCCGGATGGGCGCGCAGCGCTGGCGACCGGCGTCGCCCTCTCGCGTGATGGCGACTATTTCGGGCCCGTGGTCAATCTCGCATCCCGCCTCGCAGAGATTGCCCGCCCGAAAACGGTGCTCGCCGATGAGCACCTCGCATTGCATCTCGAAGACGATCCGCGTTTTCAGCTCAAGCGCGCGGTCACGCGACGCATTCGTGATGTTGGCCGCCAACGTCTTTGGGTTATTCGCCGCGGCGAGCAGGTATTCGATGACGAGGATGGCGACGAGGGCGCCGGTCTCGCACTGGGATCCGACGCGAGCGACGATGACGACGAGCTCTAGGGTGGGTCAGATGCAGCCGGTCGACGCCCATGGAAATCCGCTCTGCCTGATGCAGATTCACGCGCACCCTGACGACGAAGCCAGCAAAGGGGCCGGCACCAAGGCGAGATACGCCACCGCGGGTGTCCGCACGATTTTGGTGTGTTGCACGGGCGGAGAGGCCGGCGACGTGCTGAACGAGGCGCTGAATACGAACGAGGTTCGCGACAACCTCGCCGCCGTGCGCAGACTCGAACTTGAAGCCTCTGCTGCGATCTTGAAATATGACGAGTTGTATTGGCTCGGGTATCACGACTCAGGCATGCCCGATACCGAAGTCAATGCGCGCCCCGATAATTTCGCGAATGCGCCGATCGAAGAGGCCGTGGAGCGCCTTGTTCGGCTGATCCGCCTCGAACGTCCGCACGTGCTGCTCGCATATGACGAAGATCGTGAGTGGTATCCGCATCCGGATCACATCCAGGTGCATGTTGTTTCAGTCGAGGCTTTTCGGGCGGCCGGCGATGCCGAGCGATATCCCCTGGCGGGCGAACCGTGGGCTCCGTCGAAGCTGTATTTCTCTGGGTTTGCTCCCACGCGCATCATCGCCTTGCACGAGAAATTCTTAGAACACAACCTCGAAAGCCCGTTCGTGCAGTGGATCGAACACATTCCCACCACCGTTCCGAATTTCGACACCCGCGTGGACATCACGGACTTCCTGGGGTACCGACGCCGTGCGCTCGAAGCACACGCAACACAAGTTGCGCCCGACTCCTTTTGGTTGCAGCTTCCTGACGAGGTGCTCGCCGACGTCTTTGGAGCTGATGAGTAGGTGCTCGCCGAGACGCTCGTCGAAGTCGAGCGCGATGCCGACGGAATTGAGCGGGATCTTTTCTCAGGTGTTCGTGCCAGCTGAACGCTGAACTTCGCGCAGATCGCGGAAACTGATCCGACGAATTCCCGCCTTCTCGAACGCGTCGTTCACACCGTGACGTCGACAACGGAGGTCGTCAGCCGTGTGGCGCGCGGCGCCCGTGGGGTCCGCAGCAAGGAGTTCATCCGATGCACGAGCGGGGCTCAAGAACACTTCCGTGACACCGGGTTTGAGGGTGGTTGCGAGTGCCTCGACCCAATCATCCGAATCGACGGTGTGAAGATCGACTTGATCGTCGGGAAACGCGATGCCTTCCTCGGCGGCGAGCTCACGAAACCGAAAACCGATACGGGCGTGTTCGGTTTCGGGGGGAAGGCTCATCGGTAATCCGAAGTCGACCGCAAGGTCGAGGGCGACGTCGAAGAACTCCGGGCGGGCGAGCAGGGCTCCGAGGTGCGAGTCGATGAATGAGATGTCGAAGCCCCAAACAATCGCACGCTCGAGTTGTGCACGAGCTTCGCGGCGCACTTCGTCGAGGTCTGCGTGATCCCAGAATTCGGAGACCGAGCGGGGGAACCCGCTGTCACCATCGAGCAATGATGGAGCGTGGGTCAGCGGGCTCCAACGGTACAGATCGAGTTCCGAGTTCATCGTCAGCATGATGCCGACGTCCTCCCCTCGGTGCAGCGCCGCCGCCTCGCGTGCCCACGGGCAGGGCAGCATCAGCGAGGTCGATGTCGCAACTCGAGCGTCAAATGCGTCACGCACCGCAAGGTTCGCGGAGTGTGTGACCCCGAACCCGCGGCAGTGGATAATGGCCATCCGCTCGTCGGCGCGGCTGCCGAGGCGTTCTGACAGCGTCACATTCGCATTCACGCGTCTGAGCCTACCGAACGGTGGTGACGGCCCCTACGAGTGCGTGCAGGGCCGCCGGACATCTGCGCAGTACCGTTTGTGGGTGCCCAGCGTCGTGAACATCAGTGATGGGCATTCGAGTGCCGTGCGTATGAGCGCGGAGGAGTGGGATCGGCTCGATGCGGCGTGTGCAATCACGGGTGAGGCCACGGTGTCTTGCTGCATTCATTGTCGGGCTCGGGTGTTGGCTACCCGTGTCGTGAACGATCTCGTTGCACCCGTGCGCGGAGCGATCGATGGCGCGCATGAGGTCTTCGATCTGTGCGAGGAGGCGCCCCTCTTGCACATTTTCGTCTCAGAAGAGCCCAGCCGCTGCCGCCATGTTGGGTGGCGCGATCCGGGGCACACGGAATGGTCAGAAATGGTCGCTCACGCGACGTTGCGGCGCCGCTGACGGCCCTGATTTCGCGCGAGGCGATCGCTTGCGCTGGCGAGCAGACACAAGGTTGAAGAGCTCGGACCATGCTGTTTCGATGCACGCCACGAACGCTTCCGGGTTGGTCACTGCGGCAGGATCGGTGTGGATGCCGTGCTCCAGCGACCCCGCATAACTCATCACGGTCACGTTCACGGGGGCGTTCGCTCGTGGACCGAGGGGAATGTTGTGCTCCATCAACGCCCCAGCCATGTAGAGGGCCTGTGGTGCCCCGCGCAGATTCGATGTGGTGAAGTCGATCGAACGAGTTTGCTGTCGAGTAATCGAAACCAAGGCCGAGGTCGGCAGCGCGCTGGCTGCCCCTGCGATTGATCCCAATGCCTCAAGTACCGGTTCGGTTTGCACGCGCCCGAGCACGTCGTGGGTCGCTGCGAGCGCGTCGCGAACCTCTCCGAGTATGACGGGCAGCACGACGCGAATGGGAGCGAACGAGTTCGCGCCATGGTTGCCAGGGCGTCGTCTCAGGTTCACGGGCATTGCCATTCGCAGATGTTTTAGCGACTCGCCCTGCTGTTCGTGATACATCCCAATTGCTCGAGTGATGGCAGTCACGAAAAGATCGTTCACCGTCACGCCCGTCGCCGACGCGGTCTCGCGCGCTCGATCGAATGGCACGCTCGTCACGTCGTAACGGCGACCGAGTGAGCGCTGCGCGAATAAGCGGGAATAGCCATGCGGTCCGACGATCACTTGGCGTTGCACGCTGGTCAGCATGTTCCACATGCTCTTGCCAACGGACGGGAAATGTTCGGGGTGAGCGATCAACGCTGCCCCCGCCGCCGCAGCGGAGCGAGTGCGCCGAGCTTGGGTAGCAACCGCGTCGGAAATCCCTGATGCCAGTTCGCTGAGCACATTGCCTTGTGGGATTGGGTTCGCGACGCGCTGCAGGCGCTCCTCTTCCGCAATCTCGAGGGTGAGGGTCTTGGTGACGCGCCGCGGATTTCGTTCGAAGTCCACAAGTGCGAGCGAAAGCTTGAGGCCGCCCACGCCATCGGTGATGGTGTGGTGCATTTTCTCGAGGAGCCCAGCTTTCCCGCCAACAAGGCCCTCAAACAGCGTGAATTCCCAAAGGGGTCTCGACCGATCGAATGGGGTCGCGGCAAGTTGTGCCGCGGCATCGAGGAGTTGGCGCATCTCGCCGGGTGGTGGAATCGCGACGCGGCGAATGTGATAGTCGAGGTCGATTTCAGGATCGTCTTCCCAACGCGGCGGAGCGAGGCGAAATGGTGTCGATCGCACACGTTGGCCGAGCCTCGGCATCGCTGCGATCGCACGCTCGGCCATCTGTTTGAGGCGCTTGTCTGTGGGGACACGGTCCAAGATCGTGAGCACGGTGAAATCGGAACGCAGCGCCGGGTCTTTTTCAACGGCCCACATCACGGCTTCCATATCGCTCATGCGCATGTGGTCAGCCTTGCGTGTTTGACCTCGACCGGGCAACACATGTCAAGCGAGGTGGGAACGAAGGCGGATGTAGCGCTTCGCGATTGCACCGAACCCGAGGCCGAGCACCGTGCCAGCGGCGACATCTGACGCGTGATGCATGCGGGTGTACACGCGGCTCGACGCAACCGCGGCGGCAAGCATCCCCAACAGCACTTTTCGGGGAGCACGCGCACCATTGGCCAAGACGCTCGTCGCCATGAACGCAGAGGTTGCGTGACCCGAGGGAAACGACGATGTTTTCGGCCGGCGCAGCCCGTGGGGGAGTGGGCCGTCATCGGTTTCGGGGCGAACCCGACCAACCATGGGCTTTATGACGCCATTCGTGAGCGCACTTTCCAGCCCGAGCGCCAATGCGAATCGGAACGCGAATCGCTTATCGCGTCGCACCACGGCCGCAGTGATACCAATCGCATGCCAAAGGATCGAATGGTCCGCCGCGCTCGACAGCGAATAGAACAGGCGATCCGCGAGCGGACCCTGATGCGTCTCGACAAACGCGTCGACATCAGAATCGACTTGGGAAACGAGATCTTTCACGCGGAGGCTTCCAAGGTATTGAAGGCTGGGCACAGACTGCGATAGGAACACCAATCACACAGCCGTCCCGGGTTCGGTCGGAAGTCGTCGTTGGCGCACGCGCGTTCCACTGCCGACCACACTGCCGACACCTTCATCTGCGCACCACGAACGGTTTGTGGCGAAGGTGTCGCGATGATCGCCTCAGGTTTCGAGAGGTAGAGCAATTGCACCCGCGAAGGTCGTTTCCCGAGCATGGTTTCGCACAACAAGGAATAGAAG
>JBARPG010000162.1:0-2400 GCA_049642885.1 Acidimicrobiia bacterium
CGACAGCACCGCCCCGACCACCTCGGGAATGACATCACCGGCCTTGCGCACCACGACCGTGTCTCCGGGGCGCACATCCCGGCGAACGACTTCATCGGCGTTATGCAGGGTCGCCATCGCAACGGTCGAACCGCCAACAAATACCGGCTCGAGTTCCGCGAATGGCGTCGCTCGACCGGTGCGGCCCACACTCACGCTGATCGCACGCAGCAGTGTCGTGCGTTCTTCGGGAGGGAACTTGTAGGCAATCGCCCACCGGGGTGCACGTGCAGTCATGCCGATCTCGTCGCGCAATGCCAAATCGTCGACCTTGACCACCGCACCATCGATTTCGAATGAGAGTGCGTGGCGCTTGCTCTGCATCGACTCGCAGAACGTCGCCAAGGAGTCGAGGGTCGGCAGCGATTCGGTGTGCGTGTTCACCGGCAGACCTTCAGTTGCGAGCCAGTCAAGGGTTTCGGAGTGAGTGGCGAACCTGCGTGGCGGCTCGATGATCGCGAGTTGATACGCGCAAAAGGACAGGTCGCGCTCGGCGGTGAGCTGTGGGTCTTTCTGTCGCAAGCTTCCTGCAGCCGTGTTGCGGGGGTTCGCATAGCGGGGTTGGCCGGCAGCCTCTGCGCGCTCATTCAAGGCCTCAAAACTCGCGAGCGACATGAAGACTTCCCCACGCACTTCGAGCACCTCCCCGCGCCAAACGTTGAGTTGCAGGGGAATGCCAGCAATGGTCGCGACATTTGCTGTGACATCTTCGCCGACACGGCCGTCGCCGCGGGTCGCCGCACGAACCAGACGTCCCCGCTCATAGCGCAAGGAAACTGCGAGCCCATCGAGCTTCGGCTCCCCGACGAACACCGGCTCGCGCCCCGCCAACTTCACCACCCGCGCGTGCCACGCGGCAAGCTCCTCCGCTGAGAACACGTTGTCGAGTGACATCATCCGCACGCCGTGCATCACGGGTGCGAAGGTCGACGTCGCCGCACGACCGGGCGCTTGTGTCGGCGATTCCGGAACAGCGAGCTCGGGGAACTCGTGTTCCAAATCGACGAGCTCGCGAAACAACGCGTCGTACTCGGAGTCGGCAACCTCTGGATCGTCTTGGCCGTAGTAGCGATCGTCGTGATAGGCGATCAGCTCACGCAGTTCCGCGGCGCGTTCGACGGTCGCGGGCGTGGCGGGCGAAGCCGGTGTGGTGGGCGTGGCGGGCGAAGCCGGTGTGGTGGGCGTGGCGGACACGCGTGCGAGATTACGCGCCAAGGGAGAGGCGAGTCGCGACGATCTGGTCGCGGACGCGAGCTTCCAGCTCCGAGACAAACCCGAGCACCCGTTCTGCTGCATCGACGCTGTGATTGCCGAGCCCGCATTCGGGAGTGATTAGGGCTTGCACACGCAACAACAGCGGGTCGCAGCCGCGGTTTGAGAGTTCACACCAGGCGCGCACAAGGGTTTCCCACGCTCCCTCAGCATGCGAATGGATCGGCCCTGAGGTGGGGATCGCACCCCAAGCTAAATACCCGCCGGCTTCGGTGTGACGAACGATCGTCCCCATGTGATTGAACACGTCGGGTGTCGGCACCACGCACAAGACATCGCATCCCGCGGCAAAGGCCGTGTCGATCCCATTGTTCCCGCACGGGTGAATGCCAGTGAGGACGTCTCGACCAGCGGCCATCAGCACACCGCTCAATACGTCGGCGGCGTCTTCGGAGGTTGACGGGTCGTACGCGGTGGTCGCCAAACTCGGTTCATCGAGCATCACCAAAACGGTTGCGTTCGGATTGGCCGACCGCGCCGCCTTCGAGAGCGCTTGCACCCGCGCCCGCGACGCGAGGATTCCGCGGTAGCGCGCGACGTTCGGTTCGAGGCCGACGGCAACAAGTGCGCGTGCAGCGGTCAACGGCCCGAGTGTTTGCACTTTGATCGCTGGCGCCGCGACCACTGATGGGTGCCGCAGAAATTCGAGCTCGGTTTCCGAAAGGCACGCGATCCCTTCCGGAACATCGTGGTGCACCAACAAGCGATCCACAGAGATCGTGCCATCGGCATTCACCGCAACTTCAGGAAGGATGCCAAGCCCTCGCGCCAACAGCCCCTCGTGTGGTCCGGCGGCGATCAGCTCCGGCAAGGTGAGCAAGGTCATACCCGCATCCAGCTGAGCGGTGATAGCGGACTCGATGTTTGGATGAGGAAGGCTGCCGATGAGTGCAGACGTCCCTGCGGCAAGTTGTGAAACATCCCCCGACATGGGCTGAGTCTACGAAGGCTCCGACACGGTCCCGTCATCGAACGATGTGGCACGCTGAAGCGATGTCCCGGCCACCGAGTTCGCGCGCGAACCCGCCCAACGTTGATCGCATTCCACTCATCGCGTTGTGGGTCGCCCGTGTCTCGGGGGGAGTGGCA
>JBARPG010000163.1:0-4521 GCA_049642885.1 Acidimicrobiia bacterium
CCTCCTCGTCCTCCACCTTCGGAACGTCGTCCTCGCAGGCCTCGGCACCCTCCATTTCACGAGCAGACCCTTGGGACATTGTTCGACGCGCGCGTGAGCGAAGACATCCGAGTGGTGTTGAAGTTGCGCAGCGCGTCTGTGGCGCTTGGCATGAACTGAAGTTCAGTGATCCGGTGTTTCGAATTGCGACAGCAGAAGTATCTGGAACGGCCGTCGTTGTGATTGCAGGCGATCGCCGCGCTGGAACGGGACGACCCACGCCAGCGAGCTACCGAGCGGCACAAAGGGCGATGATGCTCGCGGTCGAAAAGGGAGTTCCGGTGCTGACCTTCGTGGACATGCCAGGTGCTGACCCATCGCCCGTTTCGGAAAATGCTGGCATCGCCCGCGAGATCGCACGCACCTTTGCGCTGATGATGACCATCACTGTGCCGACGATCGCCGTGTGCGTCGGCGAGGGTGGAAGCGGTGGCGCGCTGGCAATCGCATGTGGCGATCAGTTCGCGTGTTGCGACGACTCGTTCTTTTCTGTGATCGCTCCTGAGGGCGCCGCGGCGATCCTTGATCGTGATCGAAACAACGCGCCGGCGCGGGCGCATGATCTGCGGCTCACGGCGCCGGACCTGCTGGACCTTGGCGTCACCGATGCGGTTCTGCCTGCAGCGGCCGAAATCAGTGCGGTCCAGGTTGGTGCACTCGTCGAGCAGGCACAGCCCGGTGATCGTCAGCGCCGATGGGACGCTGCCACAAGGCGAGCATTGGCCGTAGAGAACTGAAACAATGCCCGTATAACGCCACAATCCTGGTGGCAGGGCAGGGAAGGACAACGGCATGCGCTGGAAGCGAGGAGCAGATACCTCCAACGTTGAAGATAGGCGCGGCGATTCTTCCGACGGCTCCGGTGGCGGTGGCGGTGGCCTCGAAGATGTACTTGGGGGAGTGCTCGGCGGGGGTGCAGGCGGCGGTGGACTCGGTGGCCTCGGAGATGTGCTTGGCGGAGCGCTCGGCGGCGGTGGTTCCGGCAGCGGCGGCGGCTTCCCGCTCGGGAAGAAGGGCGGTGGCATGCTCGGTATTGTCCTCATGCTGGCGCTGGCATTTCTCGGAAAAGGCGCGTGTTCCAGCAATGGCGGCAGTGGCGGTGGCTTTGGGGGACTTGGAGATATTCTGAAGTCGCTCGGAGGAGGGCAAAGCCAGAGTCCCTCCAACAACGTCACCGAAGATGCTCCGGCCCCTGATATCAACGACGAAGATGGGCAGTTCATCACGTTCGTGCTGAACGACGTGCAGGATTTCTGGAAGACCACCTTCGCCAAGAACAATCAGACATACAGCGATGCGAAGCTCGTCCTCTTTACCAATGCGACGCAATCGGGCTGTGGAGAAGCATCGTCAGCAACTGGCCCCTTCTACTGTCCTGGTGACAAGAACGTCTACATCGACCTCGGGTTCTTCGATCAGATTCTCATCCAGTTTGGCGGGGAGAACACCGACTTCACACAGGCATATGTGCTGGCGCACGAGATCGGGCACCATGTGCAAGATGAATTGGGCATCGAGGCCAAAGTTCGCAGCGAACAGCGCGACAACCCAGACAAGCAGAACGAGCTCTCAGTTCGAATGGAGCTGCAGGCGGACTGTTTCGCCGGCGTGTGGGCCCAATCTGCGTACGCAAGTGGCGAACTTGAAGAAGGTGATCTCCAAGAAGCCCTGGATGCTGCACAGTCAGTTGGCGATGATCGGATTCAGCAGAAGACCCAAGGTCGCGTCAACCCCGAGGGGTTTACTCACGGGACCTCTGAGCAGCGTCTGACATGGCTGAAGGCCGGGTTTGATTCCGGCGACCCTGAGAAGTGCGACACGTTTAGCGGCGACTACTAACCAGGCTCAGGAGCGTCGTCCTCCTCGTTCATTGCCATCAATGACTGCATGATGAAGGGCCCGGCATCGCCGAGCAAATCCATATCGGGCGCGTAACGCTGCAAGGTGTCGTTCGCGAACAGCAAGTTCTTCGACAACAACACGAGCAAGGTCGGGAGACGAAAGTGGTGGCGCATCATCATCCGCAAGTTCGCGCGGATGGTCGTCGCAACGGCCTGCATATTGGGCAATTTGGAACCAACGGGAATCGCGTCACGATCGATATCGCGTTCGAGATCGTCGAGGTTGGCGTCCGCCGGAAATGCACCGAGGTCGCGCATCGCTTCGAGCTGGCCGCGGTGGTCATCTCGAAAGCCCGCTTCGAGCAGACGCGTAAATGCCATTCTCCCGACCTTGTCGATACGTCCAACAATTCCGAAATCCAATATCCCGTAGCGGCCGTCTGCGAGTACGATCACATTCCCGGGATGCAGATCGCCGTGAAAGACACCGTGCACCATGGCACCTTCTAGAAAAGACATGAAACCCGAACGCAGCAAAGCCTCAATGTCAACACCAGCGGCCCGCACCGCGGCGGCATCGCCGGACGGGATTCCGTGCATGCGTTCCATTACCAAGACACGGCGTGTCACCAGATCGTGGTGCGGACGGGGCGCAACGACGCCACCCGCTGAAGTTCCGTGTGAAAGCGCGGCACCAACGTCGAGCATGTTCTCAGCCTCGAGTCGAAAATCGAGTTCCTGCACGACCGTCTCCGCGAGGTAGTTCACGATGCCGGGAAGGTTCGCGGTGCGCGCCGCCGGGATGAATCGATCAACGAAATGCGCGGTCGTTGCGAGCAAGGTGAGATCAGTTTCAACCTGGTCGGATACACGTGGTCGTTGGACCTTGATGACGACTTCACGACCGTCCGGCAGCGTCGCAGCGTGCACTTGTGCAATTGACGCGGCGGCGAGCGGGACGCGGTCGATCGAAGCAAAACGACCGACGCCTCCCGGGATCTCCTCTGTGATCACGCGCTCGACGTGATCCCATGTCTCTGGCGGTAGTGCGTCTCGAAAATCTGAAAAGGCATCGATCATTGGTTGGGGGAAAAGTCCCGCGCCACCCGAAACGACCTGGCCCAGTTTCAGGTAGGTGGGACCTTGGCGTTCGCAAAGTTTTCGCATGCGCGGCGCTGCAGCCTGCGCTCCACCGGTCAGGGCCGCGATCCCAATACCCACCGAACGTGCTCCGATCGGAAGGGCACGCAGGAGCACGCGGCGCTTCGGAATGATGAGCTGCGCTGCACGACGTTCAGCGGCAGCGCGTTGGATTGCGAGCCCGTCTAGCCACGTCGGTGGCAGCACGGTGCCGTCTGCCTCTGGGAGCACAAACGTTTCACGCTGCACGCGGCGCGCTCCCGAAGGTGAGGAATTCACGCGGTCGGGTACCAGACCAGTGCAACTTGAGTGACGTTGATATCCGTGCGCTCGAGACTTACCGCAAGAGTGTCGACACCTTCGGCCTTCGAAGACCATTCGGCGTTCAGGGCCGTGATCTGTACAGCGAGATCCTCGTCGATTTGTTGTACCTGCGCTTGGCGCTCGTCGAGTTCGTGTTTTGCTGTCTCGAGCCGCTTGGCTGTTCGAGCTGACTGCGATCGTCGCGACGCTGCAGCTCCGATTGAACGTGCGATGGAACTCGCGGACTTGCGCCCGCCGAGCAGTGCGCCCAAGACCGAGCCGGCATTCTGTAGGAGCTCGGTTCCGCGTCGCGCAGTGGTATCGGTCTGGAGTTGTTCGACGCGACTTTGGGCTTTCATCGTGGTCATCTGCAGGCTGTCCAACTTCTTCTGAGTCGCAATGCGCAGCTTTTCCGCCGCCTGGTTCTGTGCTTCGTCCGATGCGGCGTGGCATCGCACTAAGAAATCCTCGCGAGTTTCGCCGGGACGTGATGCCAGCTTGAGCACCTTGTTTCGAAACACCTCGAGCTTGCGCTCATTCGCAAGGAATGATCGGACATCGCTGTCGACGTTCTTCCAGACGGACGCCGTGTCAATCTTCGATGGCGGTAGTGCGTACTTGATTCCAGCGGGTGCTTCTGTCCGCAGGTCGCGGTCGTCGTAGTCAACTTGGTGCACCGTCGAAGCATCAACGGTCCCCGTGATCGGCGTGATGATGGCTTCGTATTCTTCGGTGGAGACAAAATCCGCAGACTCATCGTCGTACCGCAGTTGCACGCGAGCGGCGATGGCGGCTTCATAGCGGGTTCCGGCCGGAACAGCGCCGATTGTCGCGGCCCATGGGGCGGCGGGATCGAGGTATCGCACGGGCACGCTGTCCGGCACCGTTGGGGCGATCGGCGTTTCATCCGACGCTAATTCCACGGCTGGAACAGCTGGTGTTACGGGTTCGGAGGTTGCTGAGGCCTGCGAGGACGACGTTCCGAAGGTGGAGGACGAGGAGGTCTCAGCACCCGCCTTGGTAGGTGCCGGTCGCTGCCCTTGCATCAGCGTCGAGATCTGCTCCTTGGTGAGTGGGCCCGCCAAGTAACTCATCGCCCATCGCGATGTCAATGTCGTCGGTTTGTGTTTCCCCGCCTGGTGCCACACAAACTGTCGTTTGTCCAAATGCGCGATCGTTGCTCCGAGCGCCGTGATGT
>JBARPG010000164.1:0-11485 GCA_049642885.1 Acidimicrobiia bacterium
CAGAAACTTTGGCGCTCGGAATCAATATGCCCGCGCGAACGGTTGTGCTCGAACGTCTCAGCCGGTACACGAATGCTGGGCATGCTCGCTTGAACTCGAGCGAGTTCATCCAGATTGGTGGGCGCGCCGGGCGACGAGGGCTTGACACTCTTGGACGAGTGGTGGTGTGTCACAGTCCCTGGATCGAGCCACTAGAGGTGGCACAACTCGCAGCTGCTGGACCACGACCTGTCGAGTCAGCATTTCGTCCTACGTACCATATGACTGCGAATCTGATCCGCCACTGGGATCGCCAGAGCGCCCACGCCATCTTGGAGCGATCATTCGCGGCGTACCGTCGCGAACGCAATCGCGGAACCTTGGAACGCGCCCTTGAAGATGCTCAGGCTGAACTTGCCAACCTGCTCCGTGACGCTGAAAGCGACAACCGACTTGGTGCCGGGAGCCGGTCACGAGTGAAGGAACCTGTTCGCAGCATCGCTCCGGGATGCGTCGTGCTCACCCCCGCGGGACGTCGAGCCGTCGTCGTGGGTGAAGAGCGCGATCGTTTCCTCGCGGTCGATGATACCGCCCGACTCATCCGTGTGCGGCGTAACAGCACCGTGCTTGGAGTGATCACCCTCCCGCACGGGTACGCACCGAGGAAGATGGGGTACCGCCAACGCGTTGCGAGCCGTGTCCGGGCTTTCCAGCAGGATGATGCACCGCCGTCAGCACCGCGAACCGGACGCGAGGTGCCACGAATCGATCCGCGCGCCCAAGTCCTCAAGAGTCGCATTGGACACATCATGTCGATGTTGGATTCGGAAGCGCCGCTACGAGAGGATTTCGATCGGGTGCTTTCCTGTCTGGAAGTGCGCGGTTGTGTCGACGGGTGGTCGCTGACCTCACGAGGCCAACAACTCGCCGATTTCACGGCGAATCGAGATTTGCTGATCGTCGAGTCGCTCGAGGTTATGGAACGCGCCGCGGACGCGCACGAACTCGCTGCTCTGGTTTCAGGACTTGTGTATGAGGCGCGGCGTGATCTTCTGCGCCCACCAATATTCCCAACCGCTCAGCTAGCGCGAAACGCCGAAGCGATTCTGCAGATCGCTCACACGATCAACGCTGCCGAAATATCGAGCGGCTTGCCAGTATCTTCTCTGCCCGACTTTGGGCTGGCGGCCGCCGTATACGCATGGACTTCGGGCAGTGCCTTTGCAGAGGTCATCGACGAGGAATTCACATCGGGCGGAGACTTTGTGCGTCATTTGAGACAGGTCCTCGACGTCATTACCCAAGTTGCTGAGCGATCTCCAGCGCTACGGGGGACCAGCCTCGAAGCGATCGACCTCTGTGACCGGGGAGTCGTCGCTGCTTCGTACTCCATTGGAATTTGATTGTTTTCGACGGCTTTCTGGCGAAGTACGCTCGGAGCCCATGACACAACCGATCGATGGAGCACCAGCCAATGCTCGGGCGCTCCTCGCCTCTTGGGCAATTCCCATCGATGCTGCACCGACACATGAGGTGTACGGGACCGATGCCACGCTCGCTCTCGAAGTGCATGAAGCGTTGAAGCGCTCAGCGGGTCAACCAGTCATAACATTCCATCCAACCCGTAGCGACCTCGCTCAGGCGATCGGCCTTCCGGCCGGCGAAACCGCGTTCGATCCCGCCGCCGAAGACCCGACACGCGCGGTGCAACTCGACCTGCTTTGCGATCCAACGCTGGGATTGGCTGTGAACCATGTGGTCTTTGGTACTGCGCCCGATTTTCTTGGATGGGGTTCCTCAAATGCTTCCTTTGTGGTCGAAATTGATGGGAAGCGCGTATTTTCGGGGCGGGCTTCCACGGTGCTCATCGCCAACGGACAATTTGTGCGAGGCCACGATGTGATCCCGAAAGGCCACCCCGCTGATGGAATAGCCGAGGTTCAGATTTATCGCTTGCGACGTTCAGAGCGAAGGAAGTTCCGGGAACGCCTCCAGCTCGGCGAGCACCTTCCGCACCCGAGAATTTTTGAGGGCGCAGGCAAGAACATTTCTGTCCGCGTGAAAGGCCGTGCCTTTCCTCTTGAGGCCGATGGCAGCTCCTGGGGGACGGGCTCCTCGATCGAACTCGAAATTAAGCCGCACGCCTACTGCCTCGCTTTGCCTTAGGCGTCGACGGTCCTCAGATTCGAACCGTCGTACCGGTAGCATCTCGCTTCCATGCTGTACGTGGCGGAGACATTCACAGACGAAGAATCCGCGATTCTGCGGCCCTACTTCACCAACCTTGACGGGCCTGTTTTTGCGCTTGTCAATTTGCCGGAAGTCGTCAAGGGCGCGCTGTTCGCACGGTATTCGCGATCCTCAAAGAGTTTGCGTCGGCTTTTTCTCGATGAGTTCGTGGCAGACCTCGATCTCACTGGTGACCTCTCGGTCGATGCATCGATCGGCCTTCGGCGCGCCGAGGACCTCTATGAAAAGGTCTTCGTCGAATACGGCGACGATTCAGTTGCTCAGCTCGGCGCGACGCATTTGGCATGCGAACAGGCTTCCAATGTTCTCACAAAGGTGTTGGAGTGGGGTCGGCTCGCGAGCTACCTCGAACAGTCCACGCGCTACATCCCATACGACACGCGTCTCGGAGGACGTTATCGATACCTCCGTCCGCCGAGCATTCTTGATTCGCCGATCGGGGCACGGTATGTGTCCGATATGGATCACATGTTCGATCTCTACGCCCAAACACTCCCGGTCCTGACTGATTGGGCGCGTGACCGATATCCGAAGGAATCGGGTGATTCAGACTTCGTCTACAAACAGACCATCAAGGCGAAAGCATGTGACGCGGCCCGCGGCATGCTCCCCGCCGCCACGCTCAGCAACCTCGGGATTTTCGCCTCAGGCCAGGCATACGAATCGCTGTTGCTGCGAATGCGCGCACACCCGCTCCCTGAGGCACGTACGTATTCGACCTTGATGCTCGAGGAATTGCAGAAAGTGATTCCGTCGTTCCTTTCGCGGGTGGATCGCCCCGATCGTGGGGGAGTGTGGTCACAGTATTTTGAGGACACCCAACGCGCGACCGCTGCGCTCGGCGACCGCATTCTCGGTCCCGCAGCAGAGCCAACCATCGGACCGTCGGTACAGCTCGTTGACTTCGATCCAGACGGTGAAATCAAAGTCGCCGCAGCCGCATTGTTCCCCGTTTCGCATCTCTCAGAGTCATCACTTCGCGAACGCGTGAGCCAGATGACGTCTGAAGAACGCGGCGAGATCATCGCGACGTACGCCGGTACGCGGGAAAATCGCCGCCACCGCCCTGGGCGAGCCTTCGAAGCCACTTCATATCGTTTTGAGATCGTCGGAGACTACGGAGCATTTCGCGATTTGCAACGCCATCGCATGCTGACGATTGACTGGCAAACCCTCGACACAGATCACGGCTATGAAGTTCCGGACGGCATCCAAGACGCCGGTCTGCTTCCCGTGTTCGAAGAGGCTATGGAATGCTCGCATGGCCTGACTCGAGCGATTCGCGAGCGATCCGAATCTGAGGCAATTTACGGGGTCGCACTCGCACACCGAATGCGCTACGTCATGGACATGAACGCACGCGAGGCGATGCACTTGATCGAACTTCGGTCAGGAAACCAAGGCCATCCTGCGTATCGGTGGGTCGCTCAACAGATGCATCACCTCATTGCGGGGGCTGCCGGACACCAGCACATCGCTGCGGCCATGAGTTATGTGGATCACGAATCCTCGGGTCTCGAACGCCTCGAGAGCGAACGTCGTGCAGAGGCTCGACGCGCGGCAAATCTCGCGAACCGCACGTAATCCACGTTCGGTACCCGTCGTGTCGTCACATCTCGGTTCGTCGTGCCTATACTCCCGGCCCTCAGAGAAGAAGGCCCTATGAGTGACGATGAATTGATCGATGAAGAAGAAGATCTCGAAGGTGACGACGACCTTGTCGAGGTAATTGATGACGACCTCGACGAGTTGGCCGTCGTTGATGTCGACCTCGATGTAGTCGAGGACGAGCTCGTGGTCGACCCAGACGCTGTGGTACTCCCACCAGTAACTGGACGATCGAAGCGGCGCCTCGCGACGGCAGACGAAGACGAAGATTCTGACGATGATTCTCTCGACCTCGAAGAGGAATTGCATCCTGATGATGTCGAGGACCCACTCGACGTCATGTTGAAGGAGCGCACTGCAGCGGCGGGAATGGCCGAAGAAGAAGATGACATCGAAGAGGATCCCGAACCAGACGAGCGGGGAACGCCCTCGACGAAGATCATGCCGCGCCGATCGAATGAGTTTCTCTGCTCGTCATGTTTCCTTGTCCTGCCCCTCCATCAGATGGCAGACAAGAAACGAAAGCTCTGCACAGACTGCGTGTAATGCGAACGCTCTCACGCCGCCAGAAACTCGCTGCCATCATCGGCGGCGTCCTGTGCGGCCTGAGTCTCCCTCCATTCCAACTGCTCTGGGGCTATGCCGTACTCCCTGGGCTGGCACTCGTGATGTGGAGCTGGAACAGCTGTGGCACGCGTCGAGCCTTGCTGCACGGCTGGCTTGGGGGGCTCGGTTTCTTTGGCGTCGTTTTGGAGTGGACCCGGTACTTCGGCGTGGTTGCTGTCGCGCCGCTTGTGATGTACATGGCACTCGGCTGGGGCGTTATTGCGGCCCTGAGCCGCTCTCTTCGACTACCGATCGCTGTGCGCCCGTGGGCAATTGGCGCGTTCTGGATCGCGATTGACGGCATCTACGCGCGGGCCCCGTTCGGCGGGCTCCCGTGGGGGAGCGTGGGCTTGGCGATGCACAATTCATGGGTTCGCGAGAGCGCGAGCGTTTGGGGAATCGCTGGGGTGTCGTTCTTGCTCGTGGTCGCCGCTGCATCAATCGCACAGGCGGTAGCAACACGCGGAACATTGAAACAACGGTGCATGCCCCTGGTGCATTTTGACGTCGCACTTGTCATCGCGATTGCTGCTGTGCTCTTTCGATCGACACCTGAAGAGGGCAAACCTCTTCGCATTGCGGCGCTGCAAGCCAACGTATGGAATCGCAACCCGAGCTACGAGGAACTCGCATCCCGACGATGGCTTTCAAACGCACACCTCGAACTTGCTTCGGAATTGCACGGCCGATTTGATCTCATAGTCTTTCCTGAATCGAGTCTTGACGGGAACGACCTCGAACGTGATTCGGATCTTCGCGCGCGTGTCGTTGCTGTCGGGGCGGACCACGACTCCTACGTACTTGCAAATGGCATTCGCTATAAGGAAGACCCGTACGTGAATCCGAACTCGCTGCGGTACAACACGGACTACCTCTACGCTCCGGACGGACGGCTGGTAGGGGAGTACGCGAAAATTCACCTCGTTCCATTTGGCGAGTACCTCCCACTCCGAGGATTGTTGAGCTGGATTCCCGAAACGGAACGGGTGGGGCGATTTGCCCCAGGAAATGGATTTCGAGACTGGAACATTCGCGGCGTTCCGATCGCCAACATCATCTGCTTTGAGTCAGTGTTCGGACCATTTACCCGTGACGCTGTCCGCTCAACCGATGCCCAAATCATCGTGGTCGCGACCAATAATCGAAGCTACGAGCGATCAGGAGCCAGTGAACAGCACGTTGCTCTCAGCCAGTTTCGAGCTATTGAGCTGCATCGCCCGGTGGTCCATGCCGCCGACTCAGGAATCTCCGCATTCATCTCTGCTGATGGCAACATCACCGCCCGACTCGAGCTCTTCGAGCGCGGTGCCCTGGTCAGAACGATCCGCGGGGCAACAGGGGATACCCTCTACCTGATGTGGGGAGACTGGCTGACAATGGCTGGGGGACTCTTCACACTCGGAATGTTGCTGCGGTCAATCGCATTCCGAAAGCACCGAATATCTTCAACTGCAGTCGAGGGAGCCACAGCATGAACCCGCTCGAATCAGCGAAACGTTATGTCGTATACGCGCCGCTTGGACTCGCTGCGATGCTGCGCGATTTGGGTCCGAGCATGGTCGCGATGTTGGCGGAGAAGGGCCGGCAGGAGCTCGCAAAGCCAAATGTCGTCAAAGACTCGGTTGGGCGCGTCGGCGAATACGCACAACTTGCTGTCACGGCACGACACCGCACTCAAGTTGCCGACGAGGCGCCGTTTCCGCGTTATGACTCATTGACGGCTGCGCAGGTGGTCGCACACCTCAAGGGCCTATCAGAACAAGAACGGCTGAGCGTTCGCTCATACGAACTCGCCCATCGTGCGCGCAAAGGAGTTCTCAGCCACCTCGAAGCGCGCTGAAACAGACTGTCTTATGCCGGACGTACTCGTACATCGAGCTAGTCGAAGCGATTTGGGGACCATCGAGACCCTTCTCGTCGCGTTCACCGCAGAACTGAGGGATCAGCGAGGAGGCGAGCTCTGGAGCCTCGTGGACGGCCGCTTTCTGAGCGATATCGCGTCCGAACTCGAAGACTCCTTGGCAGACCCAGGGAATCTGATGCTCCTTGCCGTATTCGAGGGTCAACCAGCAGGATGCATCCTTGCGAACCTCAAGACGATGCGAGACGCACGCACGGTCTGCACGGTCACAGATCTGTACGTCTGTGCCGAGTTTCGAACGATTGGCATCGGCGAGGCGCTCCTAGATTGCTGCATGTCCTGGGCCGCTGAGCACGGGGCAAGCGCAATCGATGCAGTGGCGCTTCCTGGGGCACGAGCGACCAAGAACTTCTTTGAAAGCCACGGGTTCAAAGCACGAGCGCTGATCGTGAGTCGGGAGATCGCAGGTTCCGAATCCCCTACGCCTTAGCCGATAATGCGCGTTATGTCATGTGCCCTGAGCGGGAACCAATCCCTGCCTCCTACTAGGTGCAGCTGCAGAAAAGGTTCCTGTCCCCGTATGCGTTATCGATCCGACCGACCGGCGGCCAATACTTGCTTGAAGTCATGGCGCCTGTGGGCGTCGCAGCTTCAGCCCGCGAGTAACCAGCCTGCCATTCATCCTTCAAGCAGGCTTCCGTCGTATGTGGCGCGTGGCGAAGTGCGGAATCCTCCACCTTCACCATGCCTCGTTCGATCTCCAAGACCTCAGCGCGAATATTGAGCATCGCCTCAATAAAACGATCCAATTCAGACAAAGGCTCCGATTCGGTCGGTTCGATCATGAGCGTTCCGGGAACAGGGAACGACATCGTCGGGGCATGAAAGCCGTAGTCAATGAGGCGCTTGCAGATGTCGTCAACGGTGACGCCTGTCAGTTGCGTCAGCGGCCTGAGATCCAAGATGCATTCGTGAGCGACTCTCCCCCGTTCGCCCCGATACAGGACCGGATATGCCTCATCCAGGCGCGTCGCGATGTAGTTGGCACTCAAGATCGCGTGCTTCGTGGCGCTCTCAAGTCCGTCCGGACCCATGAGCGCTATGTACGCCCAGGAAATCGGCAGGATTCCGGCGCTACCGAATGGCGCTCCGGATATCGGGCCGATCCCGCCACTCGGACCAGCATCGGTACGTGCTGGGTGATTCGGAAGGAAGGGCGCAAGATGAGCTGCCACCGCGACTGGCCCCACCCCCGGGCCTCCACCGCCGTGCGGAATGCAAAAGGTCTTGTGCAGATTGAGATGGCTGACATCGCCCCCGAAATCACCCGGTCGCGCAAGACCGACGAGTGCATTCAAGTTGGCCCCGTCCAGGTAAACCTGGCCGCCAACAGCATGAACCATGTCGCAGATCTCGCGAATCGCGGCCTCGAATACGCCGTGCGTCGATGGATATGTCGCCATGAGCACCGAAACGTCATCCCGATGTAGGTCCAGGAGTCGTTTCAGGTCGTCCACGTCGACATTTCCAGCAACATCGCAGGCAACACTCACCACGGCCATCCCCGCCATTGCGGCTGAGGCGGCATTCGTCCCGTGAGCGGAAGTTGGAATGAGACATACCGAGCGCCGCGACTCCCCGCGTGACTCGTGGTAACTGCGGATTGCGAGCAGGCCCGCCAGCTCCCCTTGCGAGCCAGCGTTTGGTTGAACGCTGACCGCTGCGTACCCCGTGATTTCACACAGCCACGCTTCCAGCTCGGAGATCAGGGTTCGATAGCCGAGCGATTGTTCACTCGGCACATATGGATGCAGATTTGCGAAGCCCGGAAGGCCAATCCCTTCCATCTCGACGGCGGCATTGAGTTTCATCGTGCAACTACCGAGTGGAATCATTCCGCGGTCGAGCGCCAAATCCATATCTGAGAGACGTCGGAGTTCTCGAACGAATGCAGTTTCAGAATGGGAATCGTTGAAGCACCCCTGTTGAAGGAACGGCGTCGTTCGCGGTATCGCTATTCGCGAACCCTCATCTGAGTCAGCGGGCGCGACAGAGCAACCCAGGAGTGTCGCGATCTGCTCAAGGATTTCGTCCGTTGTCGTTTCGTCGCACGCAATGACGACGCGGTCGGGACCGCGTTGTCCGAGATTGATGCCCTTTGATCGTGCGCGCTCGAGCACATCCTTCGCGTCGATCCCCGTGACGGTGATCGTGTCGAAGAACTGTTCGTGTTCAACGGTGAATCCGCCTCTCACGAGCGCAGCCGCCAGTCGCGCGGCGTGCGCATGGGTGCGCCGCGCAATCTCGGTCAGCCCGGCTGGGCCGTGCCACATTGCGAACGCAGCAGCGACATTCGCGAGCAGTACCTGTGCGGTGCAGATGTTGCTCGTTGCCGATTCACGTCGAATGTGCTGCTCGCGAGCCTGCAATGCGAGGCGCAATGCTCGATTCCCCGCCGCGTCCTTGCTTTCTCCGACGAGGCGCCCCGGCATTTGACGTTGGTGTGCCGTGTGTGTTGCGAGAAATGCGGCGTGCGGGCCGCCAAAAAACATTGGCACCCCGAACCGCTGCGCGGAACCAACGACAATGTCTGCACCGCACTCCCCCGGCGGTTGCATCAGCGTGCACGCCAGAAGATCGGTTGCGACGATCAACAGCGCCGAAGCGTCTCCCAAAGCATCGCGGATAGCCGCAACATCGTGGATTCCGCCGAGGGTGCCCGGCGTTTGCATCACCACCGCAAATACCTCGTCGCCGACGTGCAACTGTGAAAGATCGTCGACAGTCTCAACTTCCCACCGAAAACCGAAGGCTCTGGTCTTCAGCACTGCGATATTCGCTGGGTGCATATCGCCACTCACCAACACCTTCGATCCCGATCGCCGAAGTCGGTGCGCCATCGCGACCGCCTCTGCCACGGCCGTGGGCTCATCAAGGAGCGACGCATTTGCAATATCCATCCCGGTGAGGTCGGCGACCATGGTTTGGAATCGCAAGAGCAGCTCCAAGCGTCCCTGCGAAATCTCCGGTTGATACGGGGTGTACCCGGTGTAGAAAGCGGGATTCTCGATCAGGTTTCTACGAATCGCGGCGGGAGTTACGCAGTCGGAATAACCGAGTCCGATCATCGAAGTGTTCACCACATTGCTTTCCGCCATTCCCCGGAGAGCGCTCGCGATTTCACTTTCACTCCGGCTGGCGGGCAACTTCATGTGGTGCCGAGATCGGATGTCCTCGGGCACAGTTTCCGCGATCAGCTGATCCAAGGTTGAGGTACCGAGCACGGCAAGCATGCGCTCGACGTCTTCGGGTTGCAGTCCGATATGCCGGGACGCAAAAGGCATCGCACACACTCCTTGCCGTCTCAGCCCGGCTGGCCCACACCTCCGCCGGTGCGTAGCGCCATGCTAGGTGAGGCGTTTCCGGTGGGGAATGAACGGAAGCGCCGCGACGCGCATCGAAAGGGGTTTTCCGCGGACGTCGACCACAACCTCGGTTCCAACCTCGCATGGAACATCGAGCAGCGCGAGTGCGATACCGATACCGAGGGAAGGTGAGAAGTTCCCCGAGGTGATCGTGCCGACCGTTACTCCTTCGCATTTCACCCCGTAGCCCTGGCGTGGGAATTGTCGTGTTTCGCTGCGCAGACCGACGAGCCGGCGCGGGTGGTCACTCAGTTCAAGTTGGCGAGCTGCGCCGACGCCGGGAAAGTCACGACCTTCGCATCGCACCGCCCAGCCAAGTCCGGCTTCAATCGAGGCGATCTCTTCAGTCAGTTCGTGTCCATGCAACGGGAGCGCTGCTTCAAGTCGCAGGCTGTCGCGAGCCGCCAGACCAACGGGATTCGCACCGTTCGCTACCAATGCGTCCCAGAGCGCGGTGCCGTGAGCGATCGGCAACAAGATTTCAACGCCATCCTCACCCGTATACCCCGTACCAGCAACGACACACGTGCCGAACTCGGACGCATGCTCTTGGACGTAGAACCGTGGAACGTCCGCGGCCGCATCTCCGAGCACCGCGGCGACGACAGCTCGCGCAGTCGGCCCTTGGATTGCGAGCATCGCCCTTTCAGCTCCGGGCCACGTTCGTGCGACGACATCAGCGTCGGCAGCTACCGCATGGATTGCTTCTTCGATGGGTTCGGTATTCGAAGCGTTGGGAATTACGAGAAAATCTGCGTCGTGGAGCCACCAGATGATGCAATCATCGACGACTCCCCCACGATCGTTGAGGAGATGGGTGTACTGCGTGCGTCCTGGTCCAATCCGTCGCAGATCATTTGTGAACACGCGATCGAGGACGGCGAATGCTTCCGCGCCCGTGACGTGTAGAACTCCAAGGTGGCTGACGTCAAATATTCCGCACGCGTTGCGAACCATCACGTGCTCGTCGAGCGCACTTCCATATTGCAAGGGCATTTCCCATCCGCCGAACTCAGCGAATTTGGCATGCAGCGCAAGGTGGCGGTCGTGCAGTGGGCTTGTCAGCATGCAGTGACGCTATTGGCCAGCCGGGCCTGCGAGCGAAGCGCTCTGTACCAGCGATCGGCGGTCACCGACTCCGACGCAACCCGATCGTTATGCGTTCGCTGCAAGTTCCGCGACGCGGGCCTCTGCGAGTCTCAATTCGGGAATGCCCGCATCAATCGCTTGCACGACCGGACCGAGCGGAATGATGTTCAAAACGCCTTGGCCTGCGCGAATCAGGTCAATGAGTTCGTCGTCACGCTTCAACAACACGGTCGACCCGTCAATAACCAAATGCGCACTCGGCAGGTCATCGCCAAGGTGCTCGTGGAGATACTCAATCGCGCGCCGAGCGAGCTGCAAAGAAATACCAGCATCCAAGAGTGACTTGATGACCTTCAGAGAGACAAGATCCAGGTACGAGTACAGCCGCTGCGACCCTGAACCAGCAGCATCCGCGATCGAAGGACGGATCAGGTCCGTGCGAGCCCAGTAGTCCAACTGCCGGTAGGTAATTCCGACGATGCCGCACGCTTGTTTGCCGCGGTAGCCATCGGTTTCGATCGAAGGTGCCGCTTGGTCGAAAAGAGTCACTTGCGCTCCCGGGTGCCGGTGATCAGGACGATCACAACGACGTAACTACGTGAAGGTAAGTCTCAGGTAGACCGTACGTCAATACCAAAAGATTCAGGTATTACTTGAAGGTTAGAGT
>JBARPG010000165.1:0-1949 GCA_049642885.1 Acidimicrobiia bacterium
TCTTTGACCCGAAACCCCCGCAAGGAATTCAAGTCCTGATCGCGTTCGTGTTCCTTGGGAGCGGACTCATCGCGGGAGCGTTGTGCGGTAGTCGCATCAAGCGTCTGCAAGTCGAACGGAAAAGCAATGCGATCGTCGCGGCGGCAGCGTGGATCATTGGGACGTGGCTTGTCCTCGTTCCGCTCCAGACGGCTTCCGGAGCGCTCCATGACATTTTGAAGGGATCGTTCGCGCTGCGCACCGTGGGCTCGGTGCCACGCCCCGATGTGCTGACACGGCCAGCCGACCTGCTGTCATCGCTCGCGACCGAATACGACCACGGTGGAAGCAGCTCCGCTAGCGGATCAACCACGACATCTTCGAGTACGTCAGTTGCGGTGCCATTCCCAGATCGGCCCGACGGGATGCCAGCACGCGCTCATAAGCTGGCGGTTGCATCAACCGTACGCATCAGCACTGTTGGCTGTTTGAATCCTCATAACGCCACGGGTTTCGTCGTTCCTGAAGGCATCGTGACGAATAGCCATGTAGTTCAAGGAACCACCGAGGTCCAGGTGAGCACGTGGAATGGTCACGCTTTCCTCGCCAAAGTCATCGCGTACGACGAGGCCAACGAGCTTGCTCTCCTCTCGAACCCGAAGTCTGGGGTACGCGAACATCTCAACCTAGGGACCGAACGGCGCGGCGACCACGCGTGGCTCTACGGCTACGGGGATAACGCCACCTTGTCGACCTCAAACGTGACGCTGCGCGGAACAGCGGAAGGCCCCACGCCAGGCACGCTCGATCGGCGCTTCAGCGGAGTTGTCCGCCGAGGTGATTCGGGAGCGCCGCTCATTACTCATAACGGTCGAGTTGTCGGAGTGAACTGGGCTCGCGAAACGGACCGCCTCAACGTTGGGCGCGCCCGACCTGCAACGGTCCTGCGCACCTTTCTGGAGGACAAACCCAAAGGAAATCCGACGGCGATCTGCGAGAGCGCCCCGCAGGCTACGACAGGTGAGTAGCGCGGACGCGAAAACGTGGCGACCACGTCGCCACGTCGCGTTCAACAGCTCTCGTGTGACGGTCAGTCAGCCTCGAGGAAGATGCACTCTCCAGGACACTCTTCGGCGGACTCAATGGTCGCTTCTTCCATGCCTGCGGGAACGGCAGCGAGACCGTCCGGTCCACCAGGATTGAATACCTTGTCGCCTTCTTTGACGTAGGCCAAGCCATCGTCAAGGAGGGTGAATACGGCGGGAGCGATCTCTTCGCACAGTCCGTCGCCGGTGCAGAGATCTTGGTCAATCCAGACCTTCATCGATGTCCTCCGATCAGTCCGCGGGTGCGGTGTTTTCGACTGTAGTCGGCTCCGCAGCACAATCTCGACGCGACACATCGAAACCATTGACGCCACTTCCGGTCATGGCGGCGTTAGTTTCACGGAGTCGAGGAGGACCTATGCCAGGAAACGAACCGACCGATCCGAAACGCGCCAGCGACGGCAGTCGTACTGCATCCGCTCCAGACGCAGACGCCAATGAGCGAGTGGCGGCGCTTGAGGAACGAGTGTTCGAAATCAACGGGCAACTCGCGCAATCACATGCACACAACGAGCGCCTCACCGCAACCCTGCGTGAAGCACGCGACCACATCGCGGCATTGCGTGACGAAGTCGACAAACTCACACAACCTCCGGGCGCCTACGGAACCTTGATCGGTATCAACGAAGACGGCACCGCCGATGTGATGTCATCGGGACGCAAGATGCGCGTCGCAATTCATCCGGAACTCGACCCGGGCCAACTCGGGAAAGGGTGCGAGGTTGTTCTGAACGACTCGTTCAGCGTCGTGATGGCGCGCAACCAAGAACAGTCTGGTGAAGTCGTGACCTTTCGTGAGCTCCTTGAAGATGGGCGCCGGGCGATTGTGATCGGGCGTGCCGACGAAGAGCGTGTCTGCGAAGT
>JBARPG010000166.1:0-11280 GCA_049642885.1 Acidimicrobiia bacterium
GCCGAAACGCGTGCCTGGTCGGCGAACCATGTGCGAACTACACGGCGGTCAACTTCTTGCATTCCAAGGATGTCCGCGTCGAGGCTCGCGACAGCGGCTTCAAGCGCATGCTTCCGGTACACGCCGCGCTCGGGCCATCGGCGTCCGTGTAACAGGTTGAACGTGGCGACACGAATCCCAGACATGGTTTCCATTTCATGCTGAGACTAGGCCCCATGCACCTTTGATCGCGCAGGATCGACATGCCCATTCCGCCGGTAGACGACGCTGCGGCTGAGGACCGCTTCCCGGTGGTAGTGCAGTTTTAGATATGCGTACATCTGTGGGAAACGATCCATTGGATAGTCGAAGCTTGGGGTGTCTTCGCCGCCCAATGCGTCGATGATGAGCTCGGGCGGGTGGTCGGTGAGATCAGACATGACCTTGTCCCATAGCCCCGGGATCGCGTGCTGCGCGCCGATTGCTTCCTTCGGTCGAGCTGATGTGTGCCCGGTCAAGAATCCAGTTGTAATCACTCGTGACGCAGGGAGCCGGTCGCTATCCCAAAACACTCCCGGCAAATGGCCCCAGACGAAGATGCGTTGATCGGGCGTCGTGTGATCGCGCACATACTCCGAGAGGATCTCGTAATGCATCCGTCCTTGGGCAATGGCGAGGCCAAATGCGCTGCACGTCATGACCACAGCCATGGCGGCGCTCGCGTACGCGACTCGCGACACGCGCTGCACGCTCGATCGCTCGATGCCAACCGCAGCGAGCACGCAGAGCGGCGGCAACACTTGCCAGTAGTAGTGACCGAAGGAGCGTGTGCCCGAGAGGACTCCAATTGCGGCGGAGGCCAGCCAGATCCACACGGCAACCTGCTCGCGTCGTTCTGGCCACGACCGCACCGCGAGGTACACGCTCCCGATGTTCAACACGGCGACGACTGCGGTCATGAAGACCACACGCAGGACCACGTGATTCCACGCGCCGGTCAGATCGAGGTACCCCGAGTTCGCGCCACCGAACACCCAGAACCAGAAGTCCATCGGCGCGTAGTACCACGCGGTCGCGACCATCGGAATTCCGAAACCGAGCAACATCGGCGCAACGCTGCGGAGCCCCTTTTTCTTGCCAAGTATCCAGATCAGTGGAATCAGGGTGATACCCGACGTTTGTTTCATCAGCGTTGATGCTGCGAGCGCGATCCCGGCTCGGGTGGGACGCTGCTGTTGCGCAAACAGAAATGCAGCGCACATGAACGGCAACATGAACACTTCGAAGTTCGCGCTTTGCGCATCGGCTGGGAGGAGCGCCGCGGATGACAGCGCCGAAAGCACACCAGCGACTGCAGCCGCTCGGGTTCCGGCGACTCGGGCTGCAATGCGCCATACGAGAATCGCAGTCATTGTGTGGGCTGTCATTCCCGCCACGCGTGGAATCCAAAGCGCCGTCGACCCCGTGATTGCGGCGAGAGCTTGGTAGATAAGAAAGGCGCCCGGGGGCTTGCGATCGACCGCGTCGACGTAGAGGGTGCCGCCGCGGCTCATGACTCGGGCGACCGTTGCGATATATGCCTCGTCGTTGTCGAAGATCTTGAGGAAGAAACCTGGAAGATGGAGCACCGCAACGATGCTGAAGAGCAGGCCCGGGAATCGCCTGGTCCCTGAAAGGGTTTCGATTCGGTCGATGATCCCGCGCTGCTGTTGAAGGCCCGCACCAGTTTCAATTTCAGTCACGGAGTGATCACCGAGCTCGGGTCTACCACCATTGCGCCATCGGTATCGCCGCCCGTGCGTTCTGTGAGCTTGAACTGCTGCATCTCCACTGTCTTCAAGGTGCTCTCGTTGCACAGCTCGACGTACCTGGTCCGTCTCCATGTGATGTCGCATCCGGAGCCTGGAGACGTCTCTGCGGCGAATGCCACCAGCTTGCCCTTGGACAGGTCAAGCCACATGCCGCGGGAACGTCCAGTCGCGTCAGATTCGTATTGAGGGCCCTTTTCGGCGATGTCTTTTCGCAGCACCGGGCCGTACCCGACAATGAACGGCTTCGGCTTGGAGTCGGTTTGGCGCGTGGCCAGATAGAACGACAACACGGTGAGGCACGCAGCGGCGAGCACCGACACAACTGTGATGGTCAAGGTCTTGGCAATGCCGGGCTTGGAGGTCCACGCGCCGGAGGGGAGGGGCTGCCGCACCCCGCGAGTATCGTTCAACCGGCTCAATCCGGCGGAAAGGGGCGTCCCTCGTGGACCTATTCGAATATCAAGGTAAGCAGCTTTTTGCCCGATACGGGATTCCCGTATCGCAAGGCGATGCCGTTCAAGACGTCGATGCTGCGGTGGCGGCGGCGGACCGTGTTGGATACCCAGTGGTCGTCAAAGCGCAGGTGCAGGTAGGTGGTCGTGGCAAGGCTGGCGGCATCAAGCTCGCCAACAACGCAACTGAGGCGCGCGAGCACGCTGGCAACATTCTGGGCATGGACATCAAAGGTCACGTGGTTGGCACGGTCTGGGTCGAGCACGCTTCGGATATCGCCAAGGAGTACTACGCCTCGTTTACCTTGGACCGTGCCGCCAAGCAGCACCTCGGCATGCTCTCTGCTGAAGGTGGCGTCGAGATCGAGGTCGTCGCGGACAACAATCCCGATGCCATCTCGAAGATCCACGTCAACCCGGTCGATGGGCTCACCCGCGAGCAAGCGGCCGAGTGGGTTCGTGCAGCGAACCTTGATCCTGAGGCGACGGAGGGTGCAATCGACATTCTGTTGAAGCTCTACACCTGCTTCGTGGATGGCGATGCCGACCTGGTCGAAATCAACCCGTTGATTCTCACGCCCGAGGGCAAGGTGCACGCGCTAGACGCGAAGGTCACGCTCGATGAAAACGCCGACTTCCGCCACCCCGAGTGGGCAGAATACGAAGCCACACAAGTCATGGACGAGCGGGAGCGCCTCGCGAAAGAAAAGGGTCTGAACTACATCGGCCTTGACGGCACGGTTGGCATCATCGGTAATGGTGCGGGCCTGGTGATGAGCACCCTCGACGTGGTCAATCAGGTTGGTGGAACGCCCGCCAACTTCTTGGACGTCGGCGGCGGCGCGAGTGCCGATCTGCTCGCGAATGCAGTCGAGGTCATCAACAGCGATCCGAAGGTGAAGTCGATCTTTATCAACATATTCGGTGGTATCACCAAATGCGATGAAGTCGCGACCGGCGTGATCGAGGCGCTGAATCGCGTTGAGGTGAAGAGCCCGATCGTGATTCGTATGGATGGCACGAACGCGAAGGAGGGTCGGGAGATTCTTGCGGCGAATGCACGTGAAGGGTTGACCACTCAGCCGACCATGTTGGATGCAGCGAAAGCTGCCGTGGAGTTTGCGAGCAAAGCATGAGCATTTTTGTTGATGAAACCACCAAGGTCGTCTACCAAGGGCTGACCGGTTCGCAGGGCCGCTTCCACGGTCTCCGCAACCGCGCGTATGGCACCCAGGTCGTCGCAGGCACCAACCCGAAGAAGGCCGGAACCGATGTTGATGGCGTTCCGATCTTCGCGTCGATGGCAGACGCGCGAGCGGCAACGGGTGCGAACGCTTCATGCATCTTCATTCCTGCTCCGGGCGTTGCAGGTGCAGTTATTGAAGCTGCCGAGGCGGGCATTGAGTTCATCGTCGTGATCACAGAAGGTGTTCCCGCTCAAGACGAGGCGAAGTTCTACAACACCTTGAAGCGCGATTTTCCGAACGTTCAGCTCCTCGGCCCGAACTGTCCTGGGATCATCTCCCCCGGAAAATGCAATATCGGAATCACCCCGGGCGAGATCGCGTTGCCGGGTGGGCCGGTCGGCATCGTGAGCCGTTCTGGAACGCTCACGTACCAGGCGCTGCACGAGATGACGCAGCAAGGGATTGGGCAGACCACCTGCGTCGGTATCGGTGGCGACCCCGTGCCGGGCACGAACTTCATCGACTGCCTCGAGCGATTCGAAGCCGACCCTGAAACCAAAGCAATCATCATGATCGGTGAAATTGGTGGGTCTGCGGAAGAAGAGGCCGCTGAGTTCATCAAGGCCAAGGTTTCCAAACCGGTTGTGAGCTACATCGCAGGGCAAACCGCTCCTCCCGGAAAGAAGATGGGCCACGCTGGCGCCATCATCTCGGGGAATACCGGTACCGCGAAAGCAAAGATCGATGCGCTTCGTGCTGCGGGTGCCGAGGTCGCAAAAGACCCGACTGAAATCGGTTCGCTGATGGGCGCTGTCGTACGAAACCTCGGGCTCGCTTGAGCGACTCCTTCTCGGAGGCATTTGGCGGGCGTGATCGTCCGTTTGGTGAGACCGTCGCGCCCGGTGTGGCGAGTGCTCGACCGAGCGAACAGGGCGTGGATGGCGTGCGTGCAGCAGCGCAGCGCGTGCAACAGGCGGGCGAGCGCCGCGATCCTTTCGGGTATCGCGGACCGGTGCCGACCGGAGGTCCGGCCCCCGGGTATGTCTCCACCGTCATGCCTCGTGCGATGCTCGTAGCGCCTCCGCGGAGCGACTCATTCTGCACGGCAGCGGTCGTGCTTGGCGTGTTGAGTTTGCCGTTGTTCTTCCTCGGGGTCGTCGGTGTCGCGGCTGTTGTCTTCGGCCACCTCGGGCGTGCCCGTGTGCGTCGGCAGGGCGTTGCAGTCGGTGGAGCCGGCGCAGCGCTCACCGGTCTCGTACTTGGCTACTTGAGCCTGGCGCTGTTTGCCGTGATCTACCTCACGTAGCGATCGCTCCTGCTCGCATCGCGACTGCTCGGTGTGTGTGTCACATTGCGACCGCGCCGAGTGCCTGACATATGTGGTCGCGCTCCCGGAACACGCTGACCCATATCTCCCGGCGGTGCTATCGGTATTGGGTCGAGTGTCGGTGGTGGCGTGATCGGGGGAGTCAGTGATCTCGTGTCGGGGACGAAGGAGACAGTCTCGGGTGCGATCGACATCGCCGAAGGTTCTGTCGATGTCGTGAACGGAGCGGCACACGTCGGGCTCGGGCTCGGTACAGGGATGTTCGACGTGGCTTCAGGCGACTTCGGCAAGGCCATGAGTGACGTACACGACGGAGTCGGCGATGGACTCGTGACCGCCAGCGACGGACTCAACCAAGCCCAGCGTGGTGTTCACCACGTTGAAAAGGGCATCACCAAGATCGAGAAGGGTGCAGTGAAGGTGGGTCTCGCGGCGGCCAAGTGAGCGTTGTGAACGCCAGTGACGCGAAAAGGGGTGGTCGCCCGAAGGCAACCACCCCTTTCTCGTTCTTGTGTGTGTGCTAGCTAGCGGACTTGTTCTGGTTCATGAGCGTCATAACCCCACCTGCACACATCGCAGCGCCTGCGATTGCCGCGACGATGAGTCCGAATGCTCGGTCTGCTGGAGACTCGCCCTTGAGCAGTTCGATCACCACGAGTGCACCGACACAACCGCAGATCGCCGTAATCATTTCCCAAGGTGCTCCATCAGGGAGTTTCACACCAAAGACGGGAAGCAGCACAAGCGCTGCGGCAGCGAGACCTGCAAGTACCGGCAATACGCCGAAGAAGAAGCCGACAGCCTCGGTTTCCCAAGCGTTCGCGCTGTACTCGGGTATGGCATAAGAGAAAGCCCCTGAGCCAACACGCCCACCTCCAATGGAGAACCAGTCGAAGAACGAGAAGATGAACAACAGCACGCCGCCACCCGCGAGAAGTTGCTTTGGAAGGGTGAGTTTCTTGATTTCGTCCATTGGGACCTCCATGTGCCTGGGCTCGATGGGGCCTGCCATCCCCGAATGTCGTTCGCATTCTGCAGCATCCAGCGGCCGCGCGCGTGGTTTTCGCGCAAAATTTCGTGACGAGATTCGCGGAGGTTGAGTACAGCGGAGATTTCAGACGGCAAGTACGGTGCCCCCATGCGCGTGGCGGTGATGGCATCGGGGACGGGAACCATCCTCAACTCCATGATTGAGAGGGGCCTGCCGATCGCTCTCGTGCTCGTGGATCGTGCCTGTGGCGCTATCGAGATTGCTGAAAATGCAGGCATTCCAGCCGCGATCGTTGAACGTACCGACTACAGCTCAACGTTCGACCGTGATGCACATACGGCGCATGTCGTCGCAGCGCTGAGCGAAAACGACATTGATCTGATTGCCATGGCCGGCTATGGGACGATTCTTGGCCCGGCGATGTTCGAGGCGTTTGAGGGTCGCGTCATTAACACCCACCCAGCGCTGCTCCCGAAGTTCAAGGGTTGGCACGCGGTGCGTGACGCGCTCGCCGCCGGTGTGACCGCCACGGGATGCACCGTGCACGTTGCCACTGCAGCGGTCGATGACGGGCCGATCCTGGCCCAGGTCGAAGTGCCCGTGCTCCCCGGCGACACCGAAGCGATCTTGCACGAGCGCATCAAACTCGTTGAACGAGAGCTCTACCCGCAGGTCATAGCGGACATCATCGAGCGTGGCACCGTGTTGCCTGAAATCGTGTTGCCCGTCTCTACCGAAACATCAACCGGAGGAACCACGTGACCATCACACCCATTCGTCGAGCATTGATTTCCGTTTTTGACAAGGCTGGTATCGCTGAGTTCGCTGCGGACCTCGCCAAACGAGATGTGACCCTCCTCTCGAGCGGCGGCACAGCGACCACATTGCGGGACGCTGGCCTTGAGGTACAAGACGTCGCCGAACTGACCGGCATGGGAGCGATCCTCGACCACCGTGTTGTGACTTTGCATCCCAACGTCCATGGACCACTCCTCGCCGAGCGCGATAAGCCGAGCCACACGGCTGATCTCGCGGCACTCGGTGCGGAACCCGTCGACCTGCTCGTGGTGGGCCTGTACCCGTTCCGGGAGCGGCCCGGTATCGAAACCATCGACGTGGGCGGTCCTGCGATGATTCGTGCCGCCGCAAAGAACCACGCGTGGGTGACCGTGGTTACCACCGCAGATCAATATGCGACCGTCCTCGCGGAGATCGATGAGCACGGTGGAGTTACCGAAGAAACGCGGCGCCGCTTTGCTCTGGATGCATTCGCCGCAACTGCGGCCTTCGACGCTGCAATTGTGGCGTGGATGCAGTCCGAGGAGGCAATGCCAGAGCACCGCGTGATAGCGCTCCGCAAGGCAGCAGACCTCCGCTACGGCGAGAACCCACACCAGCCCGCAGCGCGGTACCGCGACGTAAATGGCCTTGCTGGGTGGCCTGACGGCGCAACCCAACACGGAGGGAAAGAGCTCTCTTTCATCAACGTGTTGGATGCCCAGGCCTCATGGGCACTGGTGCACCGCTTCGAGGAACCCGCGTGTGTGATTGTGAAGCACGCCAACCCGTGCGGAGTCGCGCTCGGCGCGGACGCGCTCGATGCCTATCGCAAGGCCTTCGCGTGCGATGACGTGTCGGCCTTTGGTGGAGTCGTCGCCCTCAACCGCCCGCTCAGCGCGGCCGCGGCCGAGGCAATTGCCGGGGTGTTCACCGAAGTCGTCATTGTGCCGGGTCTCGAACCTGGCGCTGGCGAAATCCTTGCGGCGAAGAAGAACTTGCGGGTACTTGTGGCCCCTGCGCCCGCACCGGTCGGGACGGATCTTCGAAGGATCGACGGAGGATTCCTGGTTCAAGCCGGCGACCCGGTCGCTGAGGATGCAGCGTCGTTCACCTGCGTCACCGAACGCGAACCAACCGACGCCGAACTTCGCGACCTGCTGTTTATGTGGCAGGTCTGCGCGGCGACGACCTCGAATGCGATCGTGCTCGGAAAAGACGGCCAGGCCTACGGCATCGGCGCGGGACAACAATCACGCGTGCATGCGGCAGAAATCGCCGCGCGCAAGGCAGGAGATCGCGCGGTTGGTGGTGTGTGCGCCTCTGATGCGTTCTTCCCGTTCCGAGATGGCATCGAGGCTGCTGCCGCGGCAGGCGTCACCGCGGTGATCCAACCCGGTGGGTCGGTACGGGACGAAGAAGTCATTGCAGCGGCGAACGAGTTCGGAATTGCGATGCTGTTCACGGGGCACCGCCACTTCCGCCATTAGAAGTCCCCCAAGCGTTGGGGATATCAGATAACGCATAGTGTCACTTTGGTACCCAACGCTTCGCGGTGTTGGTCGACGCAGCGAGCGCAGAGGGGATGAGATGACGGCGGCGATACTCGACGGGAATGCGTTTCTCGCATCGATGAAAGAAGACCTTGCGGCGAGAGTTCGCATGATTGCCAAGCAGGGCATTACTCCCGGCCTGGGCACGATCCTCGTCGGGGCCGACCCCAACTCAGCGAGCTACGTGCGACGCAAGCACACGAACTGCGAAGAGATTGGTATCGCGAGCATTCACGAAGAGCTGCTGGAGACCGCCACCCAAGCTGAGGTGCTCGCAGCGGTCGATCGGTTCAACGCAAATCCAGCCGTCGACGCGTTCATCGTGCAGCTCCCACTCCCGAAGGGCATCGACGAGGCAGAAGTGCTGCTCCGCATCGATCCAGCAAAAGATGCCGACGGGCTCCACCCCGTGAACCTCGGCCGGCTCGTTATGGGAGTCGAAGCGCCCGTCCCGTGTACCCCCGCCGGTATCCAAGCGTTACTCGCGCACAACGACGTGGCAATCCAACACCGGCACGTCGTCATCGTCGGACGTGGGCTGACCATCGGGCGCCCGCTCGCGTTATTGCTCGCACTGAAACGGCCCCACGCAAATGCCGCGGTGACGGTGGTGCACACGGGAGTCAAAGACATCGGATCGTTCACACGCCAGGCAGACATTCTGATAGCGGCGGCGGGACAGCCCGGCATGATTACCCCTGGCATGGTTAAGCCCGGCGCAGCAGTGGTGAGCGCCGGCATCTCATGGGGCGAGGGAAAGAAACTGATTCCTGACGTGGATGAAGCATGTGCCGAAGTGGCAGGCTGGATTACGCCGAGGCTCGGTGGCGTTGGACCAACCACCATCGCCATGCTGCTTCGCAATACTGTGCTGGCTGCCGAAGCCCGAACAGAACGGACCACCGCATGAGTGTTGCGCCACTTTCGACCACCGAAGGACACAACCTTTGTCCGGTCTGTGCGCACACCATTGCCCCCGAAGAACTTCGTTGCACCGTCTGTGGATGGAACGTGGTGCCAACGGACGGAATCGCCGGATCACCGGTCCGTACGAACGAGCTCTGGATCCTCGTTGGAGCGTTCGCAGCCGTCTACGCGGCCGTGTTTGCGATCGTCGCTGCGACGCAATAGCCCGGTAGCCTGGCGTGCTCAAACCCACAAGCGCATCAGGACGGTTACACCATGGGCGAAACAATCACGATTGCAGCTGACGGAACCCTGAACGTTCCCAACCAGCCAATTATCCCGTTCATCGAAGGCGATGGCACCGGAGTCGACATCTGGCCCGCATCGAAAGCCGTCTTCGACGCCGCAGTGAACAAGGCATACGGCGGGGAGCGCTCCATCGAATGGATGGAAGTCCTCGCCGGTCAGAAGGCCTTCGACAACACGGGCGACTGGCTGCCAGAAGCAACGGTGCAGGCCTTCCGTGATTACCTCATCGGGATCAAAGGTCCGCTCACCACGCCGATCGGTGGTGGCATTCGTTCGTTGAACGTCGCACTCCGCCAAATCCTCGACCTGTATGTATGCCTGCGGCCAGTGCGATGGTTCCAAGGCGTCCCCTCGCCGGTGAAGCGTCCTGATCTCGTCGATATGGTCATCTTCCGCGAGAACACCGAAGACATTTACGCAGGTCTCGAGCTCGAAGCTGGCACCGATGAAGTCAAGAAGCTCATCGGCATGTTGCACGACGCGTTCGGATGGGAAATTCGTGAAGGATCGGGTATCGGAATCAAGCCGGTTTCGGAAATGGGTTCGAAGCGACTCGTGCGTGCAGCAATTGAGTACGCGCAGAAGCGCAACCGCAAGTCTGTGACCTTGGTGCACAAGGGCAACATCATGAAGTACACCGAAGGCGCCTTTCGTAACTGGGGCTATGAGGTCACCCGCGACGAGTTCTCCGATATCGCGGTCGGCTGGGATGACTGCGATGGCAAGCCCGGCGACAAGATCCTCGTGAAAGATGCGATCGCGGACATCACCTTGCAACAGGTGCTGACCCGCCCCGACGAATTCGACGTCATCGCCACCTTGAACTTGAATGGCGACTACCTCTCGGACGCGCTCGCAGCGCAGGTCGGCGGAATTGGTATCGCTCCGGGTGGAAACATCAACTACGTGACAGGCCACGGCATTTTTGAGGCCACGCACGGAACGGCACCGAAGTACGCGGGCCAAGACAAGGTCAATCCGGGTTCGGTCATCCTCTCGGGCGTGATGATGTTCGAGCACCTCGGATGGCAAGAGGTGGCCGACATGATTGTCCGCTCGCTGGAACAGACCATTGCCGACAAGATCGTGACCTACGACTTTGCCCGGCAGATGGAAGGCGCCACGCAGGTGAAGACCTCAGAATTCGCCTCCGCGATGATCGACCGCATGTAGGAACGCGCTGCCGTTCAGCCGCGTCCGCGTCACACGTTCCAACAGTGCATCGCCCGCTGGGCGCGCTCAAATCCGAGCACGCCGAAATGGGCGGTGTCGAAGGCGAATAATCGACCCGCAATCGGTTCGAGTCCGAGCCAACGGGCCGCGATCATGCGGCCGATGTGCCCGTGCGTGAATGCCAATGTCGTACCGTGCGGCTCGCGCTCGAGCACTTCGGTAATGAATGCGTCGGCGTGCAACGCGACCTCGGAATGCGACTCTCCTTCTGGCACATCACCGGTCCAAATGCTCCAGCCGGGAACGGTCGTGTGGATCTCGGCTGATGTGACTCCCTCGTAGCTCCCGTAGTCCCACTCGGCTAACCGATCGTCAATGATCGGGGACGGAAATCCTGCACGCAACGCCGTATCGCGGGCGCGGATGAGGGGGCTCGTATAGACCGCGGTTGGAGCGAATTCACGGAGTCGTGCGCCGAGCGCGAGCGCTGCCTCATTTCCACCGTGCGTCAAAGGAACGTCGGTTCGCCCAGTGTGTTTCCCGAGGCGGCTCCACTGAGTTTCGCCGTGTCGCGCAATGATCAAGCGACCCGTCGGATGCGTTGCCCCGTTGTGGTCGTGTTCCATGCAGGTCGATCGTAGGGGACCGGTGCCTCGCTTCAGAGTCGACGGGCGCGCGTCGCTACAGTCGGAGCCATGGCGAAAACTCCAAAACACGTAACGGTGACCGGTGCTGCGGGACAGATCGGCTACTCCCTCCTCTTCCGTATCGCGTCGGGCGCGCTCTTCGGGCCTGACCAGCCCGTGGTGCTGCGA
>JBARPG010000167.1:0-4261 GCA_049642885.1 Acidimicrobiia bacterium
CCGTGAGACTGCGGAACGCATGGGCCGCAACCCTGCGACTGGCGAAACCATCAAGATCAAGGCCAAGAAGGCAGCGAAAATTACGCCGCTGAAGGCATTCAAGGACGCAGTTCTCTAGAGAACCGCACAAGCTGTTCCCTCCGGGGGACGGTGGCAGGATCTACGGGCGCCCTTCGGGGCGCCCGACCTGTTTCATCCGGCGCTGCTTCATGCAGCGTTGGTGATATGAGGTGACATATAGCGTCACTTTGGTACCCAACGCGTGATGTGGGGGGCGAAGGAAGTACTTAGCCAGCTTCGGAGTGGGTGACGGGTTCTTCGCCCATCCATTCCCGCAGCGTGTTCTTCAACTTCGTCTGCTGGATGAAGATGTCGTGCTCGGGGCCGACTTCACCGACTGCCTGCGGTGCCTTCAGATAGAAGCTGAGCCACGACTGCACACCCGATTGTCCGGCGCGTGCGGCGAGGTCCATGAACAGGGCCAAGTCCAACACGATCGGTGCTGCGAGGATCGAGTCACGGCAGAGGAAGTCGACCTTGATCTGCATCGGGTAACCCATCCATCCGAAGATGTCGATGGCATCCCAACCCTCTTTGTTATCGCCACGCGGTGGGTAGTAGTTGATGCGTACGACATGGTCGATGTTCCCGTAGAGATCGGGATAGATCTCCGGTTGAAGGATTGTGTCGAGCACCCCGAGTTTGGAAACCTCTTTGGTCTTGAAGTTTTCGGGATCGTCAAGCACTTCGCCATCGCGGTTACCGAGGATGTTGGTGGAATACCACCCGCGCAACCCGAGCATTCGTGCCTTGAACCCAGGGGCCAAAATCGTCTTCATCAGGGTCTGGCCGGTCTTGAAGTCTTTCCCGGCAATCGGCACACCTTGGCTCGCTGCGTAGTCGATCATGCAGGGAATATCCACGGCCAAGTTCGGTGCACCATTTGCGAACGGTACGTGTGAGGTGAGGGCGGCGTAGGCGTACATCTGGCTCGGGGAAATGTTTTCGTCGTTGGCCTTCAAGCCGGCTTCGAAGGCTTCGATCGTGGCATGAACCGCCGACGCTTCTTGGTAGGCCTCGGTCGAGCCGCACCACACCATTACAAGGCGGTCGCAGTTGTTCTCGGTGCGGAACTGTTCGATGTCATTGAGGAGCTGTTGAACGAGATCCCATTTCGTGTCGCCCGTTTTGACGCGCACGCCTTCGAGTTTCGAGATCCATCGCTGGTCGAATACGGCTGGCATCGCAACAATGCCCTCAAGGGCCGCGGAGATAGGAGCGAGGTCCTCATTCGACAGCACGCCGGCGGTGCGCGCAGCTTCGAGCACGTTCGGCGAAATCGGATCCCAACCGCCGAACACAAGATCGTCGAGCGTCGCGATGGGCACGAATTCTTTGATGAGCGGGTTGCGCCCTTCTTCCTTCTTCCCGAGGCGGATGTGCGCCATCTGGGAGACCGATCCGATCGGCACGGACAGCCCGGTGCGGACTGATTCCACGCCTGCGATCGTTGTCGACGCAACGGCGCCGAGTCCAGGAAGCAACACGCCGAGTCGGCCAGTTGCGGGTGCGATGTTCATTGGGTTAGCCACGAGCGAAGACGCTAGTCGCCACGCTCATACCGCCACCCCTCCTCGGACATCCACAGCCGATGGCGCGGTCCGGGTGTATCAGGATCTTCGAGTCCGTAGGCCGCGTCGCCCTGCCAGAGCGAGGCCATGCGACCGTCCTCGTAGAGGGCGAATTGGGTGGTGAAATACTCAGGTTCTGACGCAGCGGCATGTCGCAACGTCTCTGCGAGGTCGCGGGCCCGGGCGATGTAATGCAAGGTCACCCAGGTGGGTGGTGCCAGCTCAATCTCTCCGCGGTCGCGCCGCGCCATCGCTTCAGTGGGCGTGACCCACATGTGATCGGTGGTTTCTGATCCGTCGGCGGCCGCGAGGTGAGCGTCGGCGGGCGCTGGCGCAACGAAGAACCATGTTGCGAAGCGCTTGAAGTTGAAGGCTGGTGGAACCCAATGTGAAATGGCGACGAGCTGCTCTTCGTCGAGGCTCAGCCCAGACTCCTCGCGCGCCTCCCGTACCGCTGCGCGTCGCGCGGCGTCGATCGAGGTGAGGTCGACATCCGTCAGCACATCGGCGGCATCGACGCGGCCTCCCGGAAACACCCACATGCCGCCAGCGAATTCCAATTTTGATGAGCGCCGAAGCATCAGTACTTCGGTGCCACTTGGTGCGTCCCGAAGGATGACCACCGTGGCTGCGGGTATGGCGTCTGGTGCTGGTTCGAGTGAGGTCGAGGCGTCATGGAACACACCCGGAGCCTACGGGTAGTCTGCCTATTCGGCCGGGCCGCTCACCGCGTTGTCTCGAGAACCAAGGAGTCCGACATGGAACGTTCACTTGAAACGATGTTTTCTGCAACCGTTGAAGAGGTCCTCGCCGCGCTGACTGACGTGAAGTTGATTGAGGCGAAGTTCGCGTCGATGGGCCACAAAGACTTCGAGCTGCTGGACTCCAGCGAAAGCGGCGGACGAATCGTTCGCTCCTACAAGCGAACCGTGCCGGTCAACGTCCCCGGCTTCGCGTCGCGAGTGCTGAAGCCCGAAAACGTGAGCACTCAGCGGGATGAGTGGGAACCCGCCGAGTCGGACGGCTCTCGCCATGGCACGTTTGAGATCGCCGCCGCCGGAACACCCGTCAAAGTGCGGGGCACGATGGAGCTGGCACCCAAGGGCAAGACCTCATGTACGTACCGAGCCATCGCGAATATCGAAGTCAAGGTGCCACTGATCGGCGGAAAGATCGCCGGGTTTGTCGCTGGCGACGTCGACAAAGGCCTCGCACAAGACGCGGAGTTCACTGCGGCCGCACTGAAAAAGCCATCGAAGAAGAAGTAGCGCCTCGTCGCTGACGCACTGGGCTGGCATGCGGCGTGCAGCGCAGACCGCGACCGTATGAGGTGCGACTTCCTAGAATCCCCTGCCATGCCCCAACTTCCGGAACGCCCCACCCTCGATGGTCTCGAAGAGAAATGGGGCCTGAGCTGGGAACAGGCGGGGATCTACCACTTCGAACCGCGTGAACGCGCCGGGGTGTTCTCTATCGATACGCCACCACCGACCGTTTCAGGATCGCTGCACGTCGGCCATGTGTTCTCGTACACCCACACCGACGCCCTGGCCCGATATCACCGCATGCACGGCAAGGCCGTGTTCTATCCCATGGGTTGGGATGACAACGGCCTGCCCACTGAGCGTCGCGTGCAGAACTACTACGGCGTCCGCTGCGATCCGAGCTTGCACTATGACCCGAATTTCGAGCCTCCGGAAAAACCGGAGAAGCACGCGCTCGCAATCAGTCGACGCAACTTCATTGATCTCTGTGAAGGCCTCACTGAAGAAGACGAGAAAGCGTTCGAAGATTTGTTTCGTCGACTCGGACTCTCGGTTGATTGGCGTCGCACCTATACGACGATCGGCGAGCGTGCTCGACGCATTTCACAACGCGCCTTCTTGAGGTTGCTTAAGCAAGGCAACGCCTATCACGCGGAAGCCCCGACACTGTGGGATGTGGATTTCCGAACGGCCGTCGCTCAGGCTGAACTCGAAGATCGTGAGATGCCCGCTGCGTATCACGCCCTCTCATTCGGTGGCACGGGCGAAGCGGAACCGATCGTGATTGAGACGACTCGCCCAGAGCTGCTCTCCGCATGCGTCGCGCTGGTTGCGCACCCCGATGACCCCCGATACCAATCGCGCTTCGGCACGAACGTGACGACCCCGCTCTATGGCGTGGAGGTTCCGGTGCTCGCGCATCGCCTCGCCGACCCCGAGAAGGGGAGCGGGATCGCGATGGTGTGCACCTTCGGCGACATGACCGATGTGCTCTGGTGGCGTGAACTCAACCTGCCCGCGCGAGGTGTCGTCGACGAGCAGGGTCGTATCCGAACAACCGCCCCAATTGAGTTCCCACATGCACTGGGCGCCGAGCGATATGAAGCGATCGCGGGCAAGACAGTGAAGCAAGCGCAAGTGATCGTCGTTGAACAGTTGAAGGAATCGGGCGAACTGCTCGGGGATCCGAAACCGATCACCCACCCGGTGAAGTTCTTCGAGAAAGGCGATCGCCCGCTCGAGATCATCACGACACCGCAGTGGTATGTGCGGAACGGCGGGCGCGATGAAACCCTTCGAGCGGAGCTGATCGAGCGCGGCAATGAGTTGGCATGGCATCCCGAATACATGCGGGCCCGCTATGAG
>JBARPG010000168.1:0-7094 GCA_049642885.1 Acidimicrobiia bacterium
GTTGTACCCACCGCACAGCCCACGATCTGCGGTGATCGCGACGTGCGCCACGCGCTTGATCTCGTCACGACCAGCGAGAATCGGATCCGAGGTCGAAGCGCCCGCTGCGTTCAGGTTCTGAACGACAGCAGTGATGCCGTCCGCGTATGGAACGGCCGCGGCAACCCGCGCTTGGGCCTTGACGATCCGCGACCCGGCGATGAGTTCCATCGCACGAGTGATCTTCTTGGTTGATTGGACGCTGCGGATTCTCCGTCGAAGGATCCGCTCTTGGCCGGCCATCTGAGTTCCGCTACTCCGTCTTCAGCGTTACTGGAACGCCGTGTGTTTCGTCGACCTCGTCCACCGGTGCGGCAGTCGGATCGGGGTGCGGTGCCTCGGCAGCAGTGTGCTCAGCAACAAAGCGCTCTTTGAACGCCGCGATTGCTTCGGCGACTCCATCGGGCAGCGCACCGGTCGTGCGGATCGCATCGAGGAGATCAACCCGAGTGGTACGGAAGTATTCCAACAGCCCCGCTTCGAAGGGCTTCACCTGGTTGACAGGAAGTGAATCGAGCAAGCCTGTCGTTCCGGCGGACACCGTCACGACCTGTTCCTCAACTGGCATCGGCGAGTTCAATGGCTGCTTCAACAACTCGACGAGGCGTGCGCCACGTTCGAGTTGGGCCTTGGACACAGCATCAAGTTCCGAACCGAAGGTTGCGAATGCTTCCAACTCACGGAATTGTGCGAGGTCGAGCTTCAGTGTTCCCGAAACGCCCTTCATCGCCTTGATTTGAGCGGCACCACCCACACGGGAAACCGAGATACCCACGTCGACAGCGGGACGCACGCCTGACTTGAACAAGTCGTCCTGCAAGTAGATCTGGCCGTCGGTGATCGAAATCACGTTGGTCGGAATGTACGCCGACACGTCGCCAGCCTTGGTTTCAATGATCGGCAGCGCCGTCAGCGATCCCGCGCCAAGATCGTCGGACAGCTTTGCTGCACGTTCGAGCAAACGAGAGTGCAAGTAGAAGACGTCACCCGGGTAGGCCTCACGACCTGGCGGACGACGGAGCAAGAGCGCCAACTGGCGGTAGGACTCCGCTTGTTTGGAAAGGTCGTCGTACACGATGAGAGCGTGTTCGCCATTTTCCATCCAGTGCTGGCCGATTGCACAGCCACCGTAGGGAGCAAGGTACTTGAACACCGCTTCTGCCGAAGCAGGTGCGGCGACAACCACCGTGTATTCCATTGCGCCACGTGCTTCAAGGGTCGCGACGGTCTGTGCGACCGTTGAACCCTTCTGTCCGATGGCCACATAAATGCATTTCACGCCCTGACCTTTTTGGTTCAAGATCGTGTCAATGCCGATGGTGGTCTTTCCGGTCTTGCGGTCGCCAATAATGAGCTGACGCTGACCACGGCCAACCGGGGTCATGGCGTCAACCGCCTTGATTCCCGTCTGCAGCGGCTCGTGCACTGGCTTTCGTCCGATGATGCCCGGCGCCTGCACTTCCATGCGTCGCATCGTGGCTCCAACAATGGGACCCTTGCCATCGATGGCGTTTCCAAACGCGTCAACGACGCGGCCGATGAGGGCGTCGCCGACTGGCATCGACAGAAGTCGACCCGTTGCGGCAACGGTCATGCCTTCTTCGATGTGCTCCGCGTGCCCAAGGACAACGGCGCCAATCGTTTCTTCGTCAAGGTTCAACGCAAGGCCGAGTCCACCGTTTTCGAATTCGAGGATCTCGTTCACCGCTGCACTCGGCAAGCCCTGCACGCGGGCAACACCGTCGCCCACCTCCAGAACCCGACCGACCTGCTTTGCGCCGACCTCAAAGGTCACGTCCTGGACGTGGCGAGTGAGCGCGGCAGCGATTTCGTCTGCGTTGATGGTCAATTCGGCCATCAGATTTGCTCCTTCAATTGATCCAACTTCCGTCGAACAGTGCCGTCGATGACCACGTCACCAACGCGAGCTGCGATACCGCCCATCACCGAAGGATCGATGATGACTTTGACTTCCACCTGCTTGCCAGTTGCCTTCGAAAGCGCAACAGCAAGGCGTGCTTGTTGATCGGCATCGAGTGCAATCGCCGAACGAACCTCTGCGACTTCGTGATTGCGCTCTGCTGCGCCCAAGTTCACGACACGTTCAATGATCGCTTCGAAATCGTTGGCTCGACCCGAACCCACGATGAAGCTGGTCACTGATTTCGTTACGGCGAGTGCGCGGCCGTCGAGGAGGTCCTCAATCACTGCCATGCGCTGTGCGACCGGAATCGCCGCGTCTGACAAGGTCGATCGCAGGGCATCGCTGCCTTCGATCGTCCGTGCGATGCGAAACAGCTCGTCTTCGGCCTCAGCGGAATGCCCTTCGGCTCCGATGATGCCTTGTACGGCCTGCGCATACGCTTCGATGCGCTCCGAATTCGACATGGGCTACTTGCTCCCCACCTGGTTGATGAAGCTGTCCACAAGGTTCTGCTGTGCAGAACGGTCGAGGTTCTTCTCCACGATCTTCTCGGCGAGTTGCACAGAAAGCTCCGAGACCTTTGAGGTCAAGTCACTCATCGCTCGTTCGCTTGCGACACGGATGTCCTCGGCGGCTTTGCCACGCAGCTCCTGAGCGTCAGCTTCTGCCTTCGCCACGAGTTCCTTGCGAACCGAGTCAGCCTGTGCCCGAGCCTCGTCCAAGATGCCAGCGGCCTCTTGGCGAGCGTCGGCAAGTTGTGCACGGTATTCGGCGAGTTCCGTTTCGGCGCTCGTGCGTGCACCTTCAGCACTGGCGAGGTCTGAACGAATCTTCTCTTCGCGTGCCGCAAGGCCCTTCTTGATCGCCGGGAATCCGACCTTTGCAAGACCGAAGAACACGATCGCGAAGGCGAGTCCGCCCCAGAGCAACTCGGGAATGGCAGGCATGACCGGGCTTGGCGACTGATTGCACTTGTCGAGCGCGACTTTGAATGCATCGCTCTTGTGCTTCGCCTCCTCGATACCGACCTCGTCGATGCCCTCAGGCCCCACAAGCTCGTACTTCTCGGCGAGTTCGGCGATACAAGCCGGGACTTCGTTTTCCGATGCGCCCGAAGGCGCGGCGATCACGAAGACCGGCAGGATGCCGATACAGAGCGCTAGCAATAAACGACGGATGCGCATGGCGCGTCCTTTCCTTCTCGGGAGCGAACTCAGATGAACTTGACGACGAGACCGATGAGGGCAAGCGCCTCAGCGAACGCGATGCCAAGGAACATCGTGGTACGGACCTGTCCGGCCATCTCAGGCTGACGAGCCATTGCCTGCACGGACTGGCCCACGAGGGTTCCAATGCCGATACCGGGACCAATCGCTGCGAGGCCATAGCCCACAGCCGAAAGTCCGGCTTTGATGTCGCCGTCAACTGCAGCAAGAACGATGTTCATTATGTGTATCTCCTATTGGGTTGGGTCGATCAGTGGTCGGTGGAAATGGAATCGCCGATGTACACAGCGGCGAGGGTGATGAAGATATATGCCTGCAAAAAGGCCACCAGCAGTTCGAAGATCGTCATGAAGACGAGCATGACGAACGGAAGGATTCCGATCGGGATTTGGTACACACCCGAGGGGTGCTTCACAACCAGTTCATTGGTCATGATCGCGAACACCGAAATGAGCACGTGCCCTGCCAGCATGTTCGCAAAGAGACGAACGGACAGCGAGAGCGGTCGCACCAAGAACTTCGAGAAGAACTCGATGATGAAAACGAGCGGGAGAAGCGCCTTCGGCACACCGGAGGGAGCACACGTCTTGATCGGGTACAGGGGACCTTGGGCTTTGAATCCCGCAAAAATGAACGCCACCCATACCGAGAGCGAAAGGATGATCGGAATCGCAATTCGGGAGGTCGCTGGGAATTGGATTGGCGGGACCGTCGACCAGATGTTCATGAAGAGAATGAAGAAGAACAACACGCCGAGGTATGGCGCCCACTTCTTGCCTTCGCCATGATGTCCGCCGATGACCGGCTCGGCGATCTGCTTCTCGACGAATTCGTAGCCGGCCTCAGCGACGTTCTGAAGGCCCGTCGGCACCAGAGCCCTCTTACGACCACCAATCACAAAAACAAACAGGCATATCGCGGTCGAGAACAATGCCAGCGCAGCGGTCTTATTGAAGGCCCAAATGCTGCCTTCGCCAAAGATTGCTCTCCAGTCGAAGAGCTCATTGATGCCATTTGGAAACAACGCAGCGATCACGCGCGCTCCTTCTTCGGTTTCAGGCCCGGATAGGCCAGGGTGAGACTCACCGAGCGCAACTCCCAGGCCAAGAGGCCGAGGTGCGCTACGACGAGCACGATCAAGAACGTGGGGAAGTGAATCGCATTCACAGCTCGAATGCCAATCGCGGCGATGGTGATAACTGCGAGCCGCACGATGAAGCCGCCCAAACTCGCGCCCATGAGCGCTCCAGCGGAGACTTTCGCACCCCAGGTCATCAACGCTGCGGCCAAAACAAAGTTGATTGCGACGACGCCGAGCGCGATCGCAGCCCCGAGGGCTCCCCCGCCACCTTTCACTGCGAACCCGATTGCGATGACGACCGGAGCGATGATTGCGGCTTTTCGAGCCAGGTCACGAGCAATGGTGCCTTCGACGGCGTCGCCCGCAACTGGCGTGAACATCGCCAGGTCGCCGCTCATGCCACCGACTCCGTCTTACTCGTCCACGGCTGGCCGGCATCGAGGCGATCCATATCCGCGATGTAGCGGTAATAGGCGGTCGCGAACGCGCCGATGACGCCGAGCACGGCAAAAAGAATCGTCAAGAGCGGCGCGATTCCGAACACGACATCGATTCCACGACCGACCAAAGCGAGAGCAACGGGGCCGAGCACGAGGCCGAGTGCTTGGGAAAACCCATCGCCAGAACCGACGGGTCGCGTGGACACCGATTCCTCTGTGCGATTCGCGCGGGAGCGCATCACTGACGTCAGTCCTCCGCCTCCAGCGCGCCATTGCGCCGGTACGTGTTCACGCTACGAATCGCGGCTCGCGCGAGTCCAACTGGGGCGCGAGCAATTGGAGCCGTCGGCGTGCTATTCGCGTCCGTTTTGTCGACGTTCTCGCCGCGTACCCCCCGGAGTTCGCACCGGAAATGCCACGACGTTGTCCGCGTCCTCAGGAAAATCGAATCCCGCAACCTTGATATCTGCATCCTTTCGCCCAGGATGGAACCAGATGTACAGCCCGAGCGCTGCAGCGCCAATACCGATCGGCACGAGTGCTCCGCCCGTATTCGTGTAGGTGGGGAACAACGCCATGGCCGACAGCAATGCGGTGAACGCCCACAAGATCACAACTGAGCGTCGTGGACCATGCCCGAGACGCATGAGGCGATGGTGCAGATGCTCGCGATCCGCGGTCGCGAAACTCTTCCCCCGAATGAGCCTCCGAGTGAATGAGAGCACGGTGTCAAGTAACGGAACACCGAGGACGACGAGAGGAATGAACAACGGTGCGAAGAAGAAGTAGGTCTGGCCGGCGAACTCGTCTGCGACACGACCGCCCATCGTCACCGAGGTCGTGGCCATCATGACTCCGAGCAGCATTGCGCCAGCGTCACCCATGAACAGGCGTGCAGGCGTGAAGTTGAATGGCAGGAATCCCAAACACATACCGACCATGATCACTGCGACGAGTTGGCTGATATTTGAGGGTTCGAGCAAGTTGTTACGCAGCAGTCGGTCTGAATACAAGAACAGGCCCATGCCCGCAATCGCAACGATTCCCGACGCGAGCCCGTCGAGCCCATCGATCAAATTGATCGCGTTTGCCATCAGCACGACCCAGAGCACCGTGACGATCGGGGCGATGTCGGTGGGCAGCACTAAGAAGTTGTCGGAGGCGAACGGAACGCGGAAGTAGTACATCGTGAGACCGAACACGGCCATGAGTGAGCCCGCAAGAACTTGACCTGCGAGTTTCGCCGGCGGTGAAACGCCTTTCACATCGTCGACGAGACCGACGGCGAACATCGCTCCCGCCCCCGCGAGCAGCCCGAGCGGCTCAGAACTGCCATTGAAGATCGACGCGAAATGATCCATCCGCGAGGCCACCAAAATCGCTGCGAGCAGTCCAAGAAACATCGACGCTCCGCCGAGGAGCGGGGTCGGTTTCGTGTGCACATGACGATCTGAGGATGGGATCGCCAGAATGTTCAATCGTTTCGCGAGCATGACCATCAGCGGCGTCGTTGCGGCGGTCACTCCCGCCGCAACTGCGAAGATGATCAGCAGTTCTTTCATGCGGTCGGACTATGCACCGAGTGATGGGTAGGGAGTGAACTTCCCGCACAACACGCCGACGGCGTCGCTCACCTCTTGTGCCACCGACGCATCGTCAATGGCGGCGAGGCACCGTGAAATGAGATCGGCGATCTGGTCCATCTCGGCTTCTTTCATACCGGCCGTGGTGACCGCAGCAGTTCCGAGACGCAAGCCCGAGGTGACGAATGGTTTTGCAGGATCGTTGGGGATCGCGTTCTTGTTCGTCGTAATGCCCGCTGCGTCGAGCGCTTCTTGCGCGGCCTTACCCGTCACGTTGATCGGTCGCAGATCAACGAGCACGAGGTGATTGTCTGTGCCACCCGACACGATTCGAGTGCCACGACTGGCGAGTCCCGCTGCGAGCGCTTGGGCGTTCTTCACGATTTGCGCGGCATATTCCGCGAAGGATGGCTGGCTCGCCTCCAAGAACGCCACAGCTTTCGCGGCGATGACGTGCATGAGCGGTCCGCCTTGGAGACCCGGGAATACTGCTTTGTCGATCGCGACAGCGTGTTCCGCGCGGCACAGGATTGCGCCCGAGCGTGGACCACGCAGCGTCTTGTGCGTCGTGCTGGTCACAAAGTCAGCGTAAGGCACAGGGCTGTTATGAACGCCAGCAGCAACCAGGCCTGCATAGTGAGCCATGTCTACAAACAGTTTGGCCCCGACTTCTGCGGCAATTTCCGCAAATTTGTCGTGAGGAATCTCGCGTGGATAAGCACTGGCACCGGCGACGATCAGCTTGGGCTTGTGCTCACGAGCCAGCTTGGCGATCTGATCAAAGTCGAGGCGATTCGTATC